>CAMDAM010000046.1 GCA_945888575.1 Asaia bogorensis
AGCAGGGCGGCGTGGTCCCACCAGTACATGACGAAATCGGCGGAGTCGTTCATGAGCGGGTGGGCGGCCCAGAGGGCTTCGGCGTAGGCGTTGCCCATGCGGGCGCGGATATCCTTGCCGCCGATGAAGGGCGGGTTGCCGACGATGAATTCGGCTTCGGGCCATTTGGGGCGGCGGGGGTTGGCGTATTCAGTGACTGGGAGGGGTGGGGTTGATGCGGGTCCAGGGGCCGCCGGCTCCTGGCGGGTCGAGGGCAGAGCCCTCGCCTTGCTTGCCTTTGGGACAGGCGCGGTTGGTGGGGATGGGCTGGATTGCTTCACTGCGTTCGCAATGACGGCGGGGGAGGCGGGGCGGTGGTCGTCGGCTTCCAGGACGGCGTCGCGGACTTCGATGTTGCGGAAGGCGCGCAGGACGGGGTCGGCGGGGAGGCCGCCGCGGCTGCGGAGGTGCCACTGGAGATATCCGATCCAGAGGACGAGTTCGGCGATGGCGGCGGCGCGGGGGTTGATTTCGATGCCGAGGAACTGGTGGGGATCGATGGTGAGGCCTTCGAGGCCGGTGAGGACGTTTTGGCCGCCGAGGTCGGCGAGGGCATCGACCACTTCGGCTTCCAGGCGCTTCATCAGTTCGAGGGCGACGTAGAGGAAGTTTCCGGTGCCGCAGGCGGGATCGAGGATGCGGGTGGCGCAGAGTTTTTCGTGGAAGGCGCGGATGGTGGCGATGGCGTCTGTGGCGCGGCCTTCGGATTTCTGGCGGGTGGCGGCGGCGAGGACGTGGGACCAGTCGGCGCGCAGGGGTTCCATGACGGTGGCGACGACGAGGCGTTCGACGTAGGCGCGGGGGGTGTAGTGGGCGCCGAGGCGGCGGCGTTCGGCGGGGTTGAGGGCCTGTTCGAGCAGGGTGCCGAAGATGGAGGGTTCGACCTGTTGCCAGTTCTTGGAGGCGGCTTCGTAGAGTTCGCCGATTTCCTCGCGGGCGAGGGGGAGGACGGTGCGGTCCTTGAAGAATTCGCCGTTGAAGCGGCGGACCTGGGTTTCGATGCCGTAGGCGAAGCCGCCGGTATCCATGGCTTCCCAGAGTTGGCGGACCATGGGTTGGAAGGTGGCGGGGTTGGAGCGGCAGCGGCCGAGGAGGTCGCGGAAGGATTTTTCGGGGAGGAGGCCGACGTCTTCGGCGAACATGGTGAAGAGGCAGCGCATGAGGAACATGGCGGCGGTTTCGGCGGGGTGGCCGGCGGTTTCGAGGGCGCGGGAGACGGCGGCGAGGCGTTCGGCGATTTCGCGGGTGGCGTGGGCGGTTTGGCGGGCGGGGTCCAGCGATTGGGGGTTGGCCCAGATGGTTTGGAGGAGGGTTTGGATTTCGGGGCGGCGGAGGTCTTCGAGGAAGATGCGGTGGGAGCGGTTATCGGGGAACTGGGCGTAGTTGCGGCCCTGGCCGGTGAAATCCGCGTACAGCTCGATGACGTGGCCGACATCGAGGATGAGGAGGAAGGGCGGGGAGGGGTGGTCTGACGGGAGGAGGCGGGCGTAGTCCTGCGCCTGGCGGCGGGCGTTGAACATCAGGACATCCCAGGCGCGGGCGGCGGTGGCGCGGCCGCGGCGGGCGGGTTCGGGGAGGGTGGGGAGGGCGAGCTGTTCGGGCAGCGCCTTCTTGCCGCCGGGTTGGCGGGATTGCTTGGCTTCGAGGATGAAGGCGCCGCGCTTGTAGAGGTCTATGCGGCGGGCGGTGGTGGAGCCGCCGAGCTGGGCTTCATCGACGCGGCGTTCGAAGACGTAGTCGTTGAGTTCGGTGGTGGCGCTGGCGGGGTTGGGGCGCGGGAGGGCCAGGGCGTCGCAGAGTTCGGAGAGGAAGAGTGGGAAGTTGGCGCGTTCCTGGCCGCCTTCCTGGCCTTGCCAGCGGGCGATGAAGATTTCGAGGCTGTCGGGGGGCTTTTCCGGCATGCCGGGAGGGTGGGGCAGGACGGTGGGATGGCGCAAGGGTTGAGGCGGATTGTGTGTTCTGGCGGGCGTGTTTTGGGGCGGTGGGCGGTGGGTGGTGGGTGGTGGGTGGTGGGTGGTGGGTGGTGCAGTGCGGAGGGCACTGCACCCTACGGCGTTGCTGGGCGCATATGGATGGGGGTCCAGGGGCGGAGCCCTGCGAGGGGGCGGGGTGGTGCCCCGTTGGGTCCTGCTTCTGGTTGCGGATTGTTGGGAAAGAGCCCCCCTCCGGCTCCCCGCTGCAAAGTGGCAGGGGGGAGAGACGGTGTGCGGTGTTGGGCGGTGGTTGGTGAGGGTGGTGCAGTGCGGAGGGCACTGCACCCTACGGGGTTGCGGCGGTGGCACTTATGAACGGGGGTCCAGGGGCCCCTTGGCTCCTGGCGGGTCGAGGGCAGGGCCCTCGCCTTTCTTGACTGTGGGCGCCGGCAAGCGTTTCAGGTTTCGCCGGAGACGGTGAGCCTCAAGCCCATGATCCCGGCGGGTGCGACCTGGTGGGGGAAGGCCGTGTTGCGGCCGTGGCGCTTGGCTTCGTAGAGCATGGCGTCGGCGGCTTGGACGAGGGTGCTGGATTCGGTGATGCCGGGGATGGGAACCAGGGACGCCACGCCGATGCTGACGGTGACGATGCCGTTGGGGCTGGCTTCGTGGGTGTGGTGCAGGGCGCGGATGGTGGCCAGGACCTGTTCGGCGACTTCCAGCGCGCCGGCTTGGGTGGTGTTGGCGAGCAGGAGGGCGAGTTCCTCTCCGCCGTAGCGGGCGGCGAGGTCGCCGGGGCGGCGGGCGCAGCGGGCGACGGCCTGGCCCACCTTGCGCAGGCATTCGTCGCCGGCGGGGTGGCCGTAGCGGTCGTTGAACAGCTTGAAGTGGTCGATATCGATCATGACCAGGGCGAGGGGGGTGGATTCGCGCATGGCACGGCGGAGTTCGGCTTCGAGGGTTTCATCGAAGTGCCGGCGGTTGGCGAGGCCTGTCAGCCCATCCTGGTGGGCGAGGAGGTGCAGGGCGTGGTTGGCGCGCTGGAGGTTGGCCTGGGCGGCGCGAAGTTCCTGCTCGGCGGCCTTGCGGGCGGTGATGTCGCGGATCGAGACGATGAAGCCGAGGTCGCCGGGCAGCATGTTGCGATGGGCTTCGACCCAGACGTAGGTGCCGTCGCGGCGGCGGATGCGGTAGGTGGCCTGGCGGGCCGGGCCGGCGCCGGTGCCGACCAGGGTCTGGTCTGCGCCCCAGGCATCGCGATCCTCGGGGTGGATCATGGAGCCGACCGGTTGGCCGGTGAGTTCCTCTGGCGTGTAGTGGAGCAGGGTCTGGCTGGCTGGGGAGACATAGACGCGGATGCCGCCGCGGATGTGCATGATGACATCGGTGCCGTTATCGGCCAGCAGGCGGACTTCGCGTTCGCTGGCGGCCAGGGTTGCCAGGGTGGTTGTGAGATTTCCGGCCTGGCGCAGGAGAAGGACGCCCAGGATGGCGACCAGGGCGGCGAGCGACAGGCTGGCGGCGAGATCGTAGGCCGCGGCGATGCGCCATGGGTCCAGCACCTCGTTGGTTTCGCGCGCCACGGCGACCAGCAAGGGATAGGCGCCGACGCTATGGTAGGAGTTCAGCCGCTCGACACCGTCGGTCATCGCGCGGATGGCGACGCTTGCGACCGGGCCCAGGCGGGGGAGTGCCGTGAAGATTCCGCCCTTGCTGAGGTCTGAGCCGATCTTGGTGGGATCGAATGGGCGGCGGACGAGGAGCGTGCCTTCGTCGGAGGCGAGAAGAATGGCGCCGCGCTGGCCGATGTCGAAGTTCGCGTAGAAATTCTGGAAATAGCCCGGGTCGATCGCGGCGACGAAGACGCCGGCGAAGCTGCCGTCGGGTGCGTTCACCCGGCGGGTGAGCGGGATGACCCATTCGCCATCCACGCGGCTTCTGGCCGGTGCGCCGATGCGGGTTTCGCGGGCGGGGCTGTTGCGGTGGAGGTGGAAGAAGGGGCGGTCGCTGAGGTCTGTCCAGAGCAGTGACGGGTTTGAACTGATGATGACGGTGCCGCGTGCATCGACGAAGGACAGGGCCTTGGCCGATGGGAGCAAGGCGATCCGGGCGGTGAGGAAGCGATCCATGCGTTCGCGCGCTTCCGAGCCGGTGCCGTCGTGTTCGATGCGCTCGACGAAGGCGCCGATGGGGCCATCGATCATGCGGATCGCGTCTTCGGCGTGCTGGGCGAGGGCGTGGGCGAGGTTGGCGGTGTCTCGGTTGCTGTCGGCGATGACGGCGGCGCGGTCGTTCCAGACGCGGCGGATGTCGAGGCCGACGGGGACCAGGCAGGCGATGGCGATGACCAGCAGCGCCAGGCGATGAAAGCCGGTTGTTTGACCGGGGCGGCACGACGACAACCAATGCCGGATCGCCATTTCAGCTCAGCCACGTTCGTTCAGACGGCGGACCCTAGGGCGCAGGCATGAAGCGGGTGTGAACTGAGGGGCAAAGCGCCATCGCGCTGAAGGTGGGGCGGATCGTAGGTGGTGCAGTGCGAAGGGCACTGCACCCTACGGTACGGCGTTGTGGGCGGGTGGTTCTAAGAAATGGGGGTCCAGGGGCCCCTCGCTCCTGGCGGGTGCAGGGCAGAGCCCTGCGAGGGGTGCGGGGCGATGCCCCGCTGCTTCCTCCCCCCGCGTGGCGAGGGGAGGTGCACGGTGTTTAGGCGGCGTCGACTTCGGCGCTGCGCTTTTCGTGGCGCTTGCGCTCGTGCGGGTCGAGGTAGCGCTTGCGGATGCGGATGGCGGTGGGGGTGACTTCGACGAGTTCGTCGTCTTCGATGTAGGCGATGGCTTGTTCGAGGCTCATGCGGCGGGGCGGGATGAGGAGCATGGCCTCGTCCTTGCCGGCGGCGCGGATGTTGGTGAGCTTCTTTTCCTTGATGGCGTTCACGTCGAGGTCGGAGTCGCGCGAGTGTTCGCCGAGGATCATGCCGAGGTAGATTTTTTCACCGGGGTCGACGAAGAGGGTGCCGCGCTCCTGGAGGTACCAGAGCGAGTATTGGATGGCTTCGCCGTCGCTGTTCGAGATCAGGCTGCCGTTGCGGCGGCCTTCGATGGCGCCGGCCCAGGGCTCATAGCCTTTGAAGATGCGGTTCATGATGCCGGTGCCGCGCGTATCCGTGAGGAATTCGCCGTGGTAGCCGATGAGGCCGCGCGAGGGCATGTGGAAGGTGAGGCGGACCTTGCCGCCGCCGGAGGGGCGCATGTCTTGCATGACGCCCTTCCGCTTGCTGATCTTTTCCACGACGACGCCGGTGTAGGGCTCGTCCACGTCGACCAGCACTTCCTCCATCGGCTCTTCGCGTTCGCCGGTTTGGGGGTTCTGGCGGGTGAGGACGCGGGGGCGGCCGATGGTGAGCTCGAAGCCTTCGCGGCGCATGGTTTCGATGAGCACGCCGAGCTGGAGTTCGCCGCGGCCGGCGACCTCGAAGGCGTCGGTTTCGTTGGACGCGGTGACCTTGATGGCGACGTTGCCTTCGGTTTCGCGGAGGAGGCGGTCGCGGATCTGGCGGGAGGTGACCTTCTTGCCTTCGCGGCCGCCGAGGGGGCCGTCGTTGATGCGGAAGGTCATGGCGAGCGTCGGCGGGTCGACCGGGGTGGCGGGCAGGGGGGCGGCCACGGCGGGGTCGCAGATGGTGTCGGGAATGGTGGCGTCGGTCATGCCGGCGATGGCGATGATGTCGCCGGGCTCGGCTTCCTCGATGTTGACGCGATCGAGGCCGCGGAAGCCCATGAGCTTGGTGAGGCGGCCGGTTTCGACGACGGAGCCATCCGAGCGCAGGACCTTGAGCGGCATGTTGAGGCGTGGGCGGCCCTGTTCGACGCGGCCGGTGAGGACGCGGCCGAGGAAGTTGTCGTAATCCAGGATGGAGGCGACCATGGCGAAGGGCGCGTCCTGGTCGCGGACGGGGGGCTGCACGTGGCGCAGCACCAGGTCGAACATGGGCGAGAGGTCTTTGCGCTCATCGTCCAGCGACTCGACGGCCCAGCCCTGGCGGCCGGAGGCGAAGAGCATGGGGAAATCGAGCTGGGTGTCGTCGGCGCCGAGGGCGGCGAAGAGGTCAAACATCTCTTCGTGGACTTCGTCGGGGCGGGCATCCTGGCGGTCGATCTTGTTGACGACCACGATGGGCTTGATGCCCTGGGCGAGGGCCTTGGTGAGGACGAACTTGGTCTGGGGGAGCACGCCTTCGGCGGCGTCGACCAGGACGATGGCGCCATCGACCATGTTCAGGATGCGCTCGACCTCGCCGCCGAAATCGGCGTGGCCAGGGGTGTCGACGATGTTGATGCGGGTGCCTTTCCACATCACGGCGGTGCACTTGGCGAGGATGGTGATGCCACGCTCGCGCTCGAGGTCGTTGCGGTCGAGCGCGCGCTCGGCGACCTGCTGGTGTTCCCGGAAGGCTCCGGACTGCTTCAGCAGCTGGTCGACCAGCGTGGTTTTGCCATGATCGACATGGGCAATGATCGCGATGTTGCGGATTTCCATGGTGCCGTCCGGACGCAGAAGGGGGAGGCGCGACCCGGTTGGGGGCACCTTATGCTGCGGTGCACATACGGGAACGGACGGAGGATTGCGAGCAAAACCGGCGCCGGGCTGCCCTGCGCCGGAGGTTTCACGCCGGTGTCATAAGGGCAGGGCTATTCGGCGCCGACGCTTTCGGTGCCGTTGAGGTGGACGGCGTTGCTGTTGGCCGGGGTGGGGCGGGGGATGGCGCGGAACAGGCTGGGGTCGGCGATGACGTAGCCCTGGCGGCGGGCGGAGAGGATCACGCGTTCCGAGGCGCCTTGGCTGGCGAGTTTGCGGCGGAGTTTCATCACCAGCTGGTCCACCGAGCGGTCATCCGCGTGGAGGGGGCGCTTGAGGGCGATGCGGCTGAGCCATTCGCGGGAGACGGAGACGCCGCCGGCATCGAGCAGGGTGTCGAGCGCCGACATCTCGGCTTCGGTGAGGGAGGTGCGCTCGCCGGTGGCGCCGATGAGGCAACGCTGGGAGGGGTCTATATAGATGCGCATCATGCGGTCGGACTGCGGGCGGTGCAGGCGGCGGTGCAGGGCGCGGATGCGGGCGACCAGCTCGCGGGCGGGGGCGGGCTTGACCATGTAGTCGTCCGCGCCGGTTTCGAGCGCCATGACGCGGGCGGATTCTTCATCGTTGGCGGTGAGGAGGATGATGCCGCAATCGCCGGGGGTGGCGAAGCGTTCGACCAGGTCGAAGCCTTCGACATCGGGCAGGCCGAGGTCGATCAGGGCGATATCGGGGCGGAATTCCTGTTTGCGCTCCCAGGCCTCGGCGCCGGTTTCGGCGATTTCCACCTCCATGCCGGCCTGGAGCAGGACGGCCTGGACGGAGATGGCGACCGTGCGCACATCCTCCACCACCAGCACGCGGATCTGCTGGACGGGCTTGCGGGCGGACGGGCGGAGCTGGACGGGACGCGGCGGTGCCATGGGCAAGGGAATCCATGTCGGTGGGCATGGAACCGCCATCATGCCATCGTCATTGCTGATTCGCACCATCGAACATCGCAGGCCTGATGCCCAGGGAGCGGGCGGGCGCGGCGATATGCGCGGTATGGGGAGCGGAACGGCGGATTCTCTCCCCACCGCGTTAAATTAGGATCAACGACGTTCCAGAGCGGTTACACCGGTTCAGGTCTCGGCCAGTGCGCGCCATTCCTCTTCCGTGACCGTGCGAACGCCGAGTTCGGCGGCTTTTTTCGCCTTGGAGCCGGCATCGGTGCCGAGGACGACGAGGTCGGTCTTTTTCGAGACGCTGTCGGTGACGCGGGCGCCGAGCGACTCGGCCAGGGCCTTGGCTTCCGGGCGGGTCATGGTGACCAGCGTGCCGGTGAAGACGACGATCTTGCCGGCGAGTGCGCCGTTGGCGGCCGCGGCGGGGGCGGTGGCGGGTTCGATGGTGCGGAGTTGGGCGCGGAGTTCGGCCAGGGTTTCGCGGTTGTGCTGCTCGGCGAAGAAGGCGGTGAGCTCGTCCGCTATCGCGCCGCCGATGCCGATGATGCTGCCGAGGTCGCTGCGGGCCTCGCTGCCGATGGTGACGGCCTGCTCCATCTGGGCGACCCAGTTTTCGTAGGTGCCGTAGTGGCGGGCGAGAAGGCGGGCGTTCTGTTCGCCTATGCGGCGGATGCCGAGGCTGAAGATGAGGCGGGCGAGGCCGATGGTGCGGCGCGCCTCGATGGCGGCTGTGAGGTTGCGGGCGGAGAGGGGGCCCCAGCCTTCGCGGGTGGCGATTTCGGCTTCGCGGGCGGGGAGGCGGAAGATGTCTGCGGGGCTGGCGATGAGGGCTTCGGCGTGGAATTCGCGGATGGATTTCTCGCCCAGGCCGTCGATGTCGAAGGCGCCGCGGGAGACGAAGTGGATCAGGCGTTCCTCCACCTGTGCGCGGCAGGTGAGGCCGCCGGTGCAGCGGCGGATGACCTCGCCGGGGGGGCGGATGGCCAGTGATTGGCATACGGGGCAGTGGGTGAGGGGTTGCCATTCGGCGGGGCCGCGCGGGGCGGATTCGACGACCTGGACGACCTGGGGGATGACGTCTCCGGCGCGCTGGACGATGACGGTGTCTCCCACGCGGACGCCGAGGCGGGCGATTTCGTCTTCATTGTGCAGGGTGGCGCGGCCGACGAGGACGCCGCCGACATTGACGGGCTTGAGGTGGGCCAGAGGCGTCAGGGCGCCGGTGCGGCCGACCTGGACGGCGATGTCTTCCACCACGGTGGTGGCCTGTTCGGCGGGGAACTTCCAGGCGATGGCCCAGCGCGGGGCGCGGCCGACGAAGCCGAGGCGGGATTGCAGGGCGAGGTCGTCGATCTTGTACACCACGCCGTCGATGTCATACGGCAGGGCGGCGCGGGCGGCGGCGATTTCGGCGTGGAATTCGGGGGCTTGCTCTGGCGTGGCGAGCAGGCGGGAGAGGGGGTTCACGGTGAAGCCCCAGGCGCGGAGTTGCTCCAGCCAGGCGGAGTGGGTGGGGGCGGGGCGGGCGGTGGCCTGGCCCATGGCGTAGGCGAACATCGAGAGTGGGCGGCTGGCGGTGATGGTGGAATCGAGCTGGCGCAGGCTGCCGGCGGCGGCGTTGCGGGGGTTGGCGAAGATCTTCTCGCCGGCGGCCTCCTGGCGGGCGTTGAGGGCGAGGAAGTCGGCCTTGGTCATGAAGACTTCGCCGCGGATTTCGATTTCGGCCGGGGCGGGGCCGGCGAGGGTGTGGGGGACGGAGGCGAGGGTGCGGATGTTGTTGGTGACGTCCTCGCCCACCATGCCGTCGCCGCGGGTGGCGGCGCGGATCAGTTGGCCGTTCAAGTAGGTGAGGGAGACGGAGAGGCCGTCGATCTTGGGTTCGCCGACGAGGGGGAGGGGCGTGTCGGCGGCCAGGCCGAGGAAGCGGCGGGCGCGGGTGGTGAAGTCGGTGAAGTCTTCCGCGTTGAAGGCGTTGTCGAGGGAGAGCATGGGCGCGGCGTGGGCGGCCTTGGCGAAGCCTGACGAGGCAGCGGCACCGACGCGGCGGTTGGGGCTGTCGGCGCGGATGAGGTCGGGGAAGCGGGCCTCGATGGCGTTGTTGCGGGCGCGCAGGGCGTCGTAGGCGGCGTCGGTGATCTCCGGCGCGTCTTGCTCGTGGTAGGCGCGATCGTGGCGGGCGATTTCGGCGGCGAGGCGTTCGAGTTCGGCCGCGGCTTCGGATTCGGTGAGGGCTTCGGGAGGCTGGGTTTCGCTCATGGGAAGGCCCTGGGAGAGAAGAAAAAGACTTCTGGTTGCTTGGAGCGTGGATCCCTCGCTTCGCTCAGGACTGAAGGTTTTTTGGTTCTTTTTTTCAAAAAAGAACTGCTTTCTTAGAGGCTTGCCAACAGGCTGTCAGCGGCGGCCCGGGCTTGTTCGGTGACTGTCTCGCCAGCGAGCATGCGGGCGATTTCTTCGCGGCGTTCGTCTGCGCTCAGCATTTCCACGCGGGTTTCAGCGCGGCCGCGGGCGACCTGTTTCATGACGCGCAGGTGGGCGGCGCCGCGGGCGGCGACCTGGGGGGAGTGGGTGACGAGGAGGACCTGGACGCCTTCGGCGACGCGGGCGAGGCGTTCGCCGACGGCGGCGGCGGTGGCGCCGCCGATGCCGCTGTCCACCTCATCGAAGACCAGGGTGGGGACGGTGGAGCCGCCGGCGAGGACGACCTTCAGCGCGAGCATGAGGCGGGAGAGTTCGCCACCGGAGGCGACGCGGGCGAGGGGGCCGGGTGGCTGGCCGGGGTTGGTGGAGATGAGGAAGCGGACGGCATCCGCGCCGCCGATGCCCCAGCCGGATTCGGGAAGGGGGGCAACTTCGGCGACGAAGCGGGCGCGTTCCAGCTTGAGGGGCGGGAGTTCGCGGGCGATGGCTTTTTCCAGCTTCGTCGCGGCGGCCTGGCGGGATTGGGTGAGGCGGGCGCAGGCGGCGACGTAGCGGGTGCGGGCTTCGGCGACGGCGCGTTCGAGGCCGGCGACTTCCTCCGCGCCGGTTTCCAGCGCGCCGAGGCGGGTTTGCAGGGAGGCGAGGAAGCCGGGGAGGTCGGCCACGGCGACGGAGTGTTTGCGGGCGGCGGCGCGCAGGGCGAAGAGGCGTTCTTCCGTGGCTTCCAGGCGGCGGGGATCGGCTTCCACATCCTGGGCGAGGCGGCTGAGGAGGGATTCGGCTTCGGAGAGCGCGGTTTCGGCGGCTTCGAGCGCGGTCAGGGCCGCCTGGGCGGGGTTGGGGGCATCGGGCGCGTTGTTGGGGACGAGGCGCTGGAGGGCGCGGCTGGCGGAGCGCAGGGCGGCGGCGGGGCCGGCGGTGCGGCTGCGGCCGGATTGCGGGGAGAGTTCCGACAGGGCGGCGGAGACGGCTTCGGCGCGGCGTTCGCCTTGCTGGAGGGCCTGGCGTTCCTCGGCGAGGCGGGTTTCCTCGCCTTCTTCGGGGGCGAGGTGGGAGAGTTCCTCGACCGCGTGGGTGAGCCATTCGCGGTCGCGTTCGGCGGCGGCGATGGCGTCGCGCGCGCGGGATAGGGCGGTGGTGGCTTCGCGCAGGGCGCGCCAGGCGGCGGCGGATTCAGTGCGCAGGGGTTCGGGGACGCCGAAGGCATCGAGCAGGGCGGCGTGGCCGGCGGGGTCGGCGAGGCCCATCTGGTCGTGCTGGCCCTGGACTTCGACCAGCGTGGCGCCGAGGCGGCGCAGGAGGGCGGCGCTGACGGGTTGGTCGTTGACGAAGGCGCGGCTGCGGCCGTCCTTGGCGACGATGCGGCGCAGGACGATTTCGTCTTCCGCCTCGATGCCCTGTTCGGCGAGGAGATCGAAGGCGGGGTGGGTGCGGGGGGTGGCGAAGACGGCGGCGACGGAGGCCTGTTCGGCTTCCGCGCGGACCAGGCCCTGTTCGCTGCGGGCGCCGAGGGCGAGGCCGAGACTGTCGAGCAGGATGGACTTGCCGGCGCCGGTTTCGCCGGTGAGCACGGTGAGGCCGGCGCCGAAGGAGAGGTCCAGGCGCTGGATCAGGACGACATCGCGGATGGAGAGGGTGGTTAGCATGAAGGAAGGATCTTCTTTTTCTGAAGAAAAAGAAGCAAAAAGACTTTTCCGACTGGCCCGGGCCTGGAAGGAGAGGCCACGGCCCAATGAATGAAGTTTTTTTGCTTCTTTTTGTTCACAAAAAGAAGCCTTTCTTACTCAAAATACCGACCGCCACAGCCGGCCAAGCATGCCGGGCTGCTCGGTCGACTGGCGGGCGCCGTCGGGCGGGGCGGCGCCGGCGGCGACCAGGTTGTCGTAGCTGTCGGCGTACCAGGAGCTGCCGGGGTAGTTGTGGCCGAGCACGGCGGCGGTTTTGCTGGCCTGTTCGGTGAGGCCGAGCAGCAGGTAGATCTCGGTGATGCGGTGCAGGGCTTCGGCGACGTGGTTGGTGGTTTGGAATTCATCCACCACGCGCTGGAAGCGGTTGATGGCGGCGGTGTAGAGCTTCTGGTTCAGGTACCAGCGGCCGATCTCCATCTCCTTGCCGGCGAGGTGGTCGCGGGCGAGGTCGATCTTCAGCTTGGCGTCGCGGCCATAGGCGGTTTCGGGGAAGCGGTTGACCACTTCCTGCAGGGCGCCCATCGCTTCCTGCGTGGTGCGCTGGTCGCGCTGGACGTCGGCGATCTGTTCGTAGTGGGAGAGGGCGCGGAGGTAGTAGGCGTAGGCGACATCGCGGTGGGCAGGGTGGAGCTGGATGAAGCGGTCCAGCGTGCCGATGGCCAGGCTGTATTTACTTTGAAGGTATTCGGCATAGCCCTGCATGATCTGGGCGTTCACGGCCCAGCTGGAATACGGGTAGTTCTGCTCGACGAGGTCGAACTGCGTGGCGGCGGTGCCGTAGCGCCCGGCGTTGATGGCATCGACGCCGCGATTGTAGAGCGCCTCCGCAGGCGGAATGGCGGCGGCGGCTTCCTCGGCGGTGTTCGGCTTGCTGTCGGCGAAGGGGTTGAGCGACGACATGGTCTCGCAGCCGCCGAGGGGCAGGGCGAGCAGGGCGAGCAGAGCGGCGCAGGCGGGACGGGGCATCGAGCGAATCACCGATAGGGGCAGGCCGCGCTTATAGCATGGGTGGCGGGCCGGCGAACCCCGGGCGATTTCGGCGTTACGCCAGGGCGCGCTTGGGGCGCGCGAGGTCGAGCGGGCTTGTGCCTTCGACCTGGCGCCAGTTGGCGGGGTCGGCAAAGAGGGCGCGCAGGAGCTGGTTGTTCAGCGCGTGGCCGGGCTTGCGGGCGCGCAGGGTGCCGTGGATCGTGACGCCGGCCAAAGCGAGGTCGCCGGCGACATCGAGCATCTTGTGGCGGACGAATTCGCGTTCCATGCGCAGGCCGGCGGGATTGAGGACGCGGTCGTTATCCACCACCACGGCGTTGTCGAGGCTGCCGCCGCGGGCGAGGCCGGCGGCTTGCATGGCTTCGACCTCCTGCAGCAGGCAGAAGGTGCGGGCGGCGGCGAGTTCCTGCCGGATGGCCGCGCCCGTGAGTGGCAGGGTGAGGGACTGGGCGCCGATGGCGGGGGCGGCGAATTCGATCGCGACCTCTGCCTCCAGCCCGGCGAGGGCGTGGGAGGGGGTGAGTTCGGCGAAGGCGCCGCCGTCGCCTTCCACGCGCACCGGGCGCATGACGGCGATGGCGGGGCGGGGGGCTTCCTGCGCGACGGTGCCGGCGCAATCGATCAGGAAGATGAAGTTCTGGGCCGAGCCGTCGTGGATCGGGAGTTCCTCGCCGTCGATCTCGACCACGGCGTTGGTGATGCCGGTGGCGGCGAAGGCGGCCATGAGGTGTTCGATGGTGGCGACGCGGGCCTGGGGGGCTTGCGGGTGGGCCAGGACGGTGCACAGGCGGGTATCGGCCACGTGGTCGAAGCGGGCGGGTATGTCGAGGCCGAGGTCGCGGCGGCGGAAGACGATGCCGTGGTCGACAGGGGCGGGGCGCAGGGTGAGGGAGACTCGCCGGCCGGAGTGCAGGCCGGTGCCGACGCAGTCGATGGCGGCCTTGAGCGTGGCCTGGGTGGCGGAATCGCCCTCATGGCCGTGGGCGTAGAGCATTGCGCCGTGGTGAAAACCGTCCATCGCTGACATCCTGTCGCCTGGCGCCATGATGGGGGGCGCCGTGAAGCTCCCTGGCGCTGGGCCAGCGGGATTGCGTGCGCCCTAGGTGGAGTTGGCGCGAGCAGCGGCAAGGTAGATCGGGCTGACGCGCCGATGCGAGTCAAGCTTTGTTTCTCAGTATTTCGGAATAAGGCCCTGAATTCAGGGGATTTTTTGCGCCGCGCTCGTTGCGGTGCAGCATTCCCGGCATGCCTGGTGGGGCATGCCGGGGTGCGAGGCTGCGGTTAGTGCTGCGTGCCGGAATTCTGGCGGCGCAGGAAGGTCGGGATTTCCAGGTCGATCTTCTCGCCCTGGGTCTGGCTGGCAGGCTTGGGCTGTTCCATCTGGAGTTCGGCCGCGGGTTCGGAGGGCTGGCTGGCCTGAACGGGGCGCGGCTCCAGCGCGGGGGCCGGGGCGCGGTTGCCGCGGAGCAGGCCGGTGACCCGGTTGAACAGGTTCGGGCCGGTGGACGGTGCCGGGCGGGCTGCCTCGGTGGTGGCAGGCGCCGGGCGGGCGATCGGGGCGGGGCGCAGCGCCGGGGGGGCGGTGCGCGGTGCTTCCGGCAGCAGGGACTCCATCGGGCGCGGCGCCAGGGGGGCCGACTCGGTGAAGATGGGCTGGGCGATGCGCGGGGCGAGGCCCTGCGGCGCCATCGGCTGCGGCGCCTGGGTGGGTGCCAGCGGGCGTGCGGTCGGGCGGGCGCCGATGCCGGGCGGCAGGCCGCCAACCGGCATGACGGGGGCGACGGGACGCAGCGGGATCGGCTGGGCGGCGGCGCTGGACGTCTCCTGCTCCGACGCGCCCGAGGGGGCGGCCGCAGAGGTGGACTGGGTGGAGACGGCGTCGTTGCCGGATTCCATCATGCCGCCATTGCCGACGGCAACCAGGCGCGGGCGCTCGGCGGTCTTCACGGCGGATTCGATGCCGGTGGCGACCACGGAGACACGGACCTTGCCGGCGAGGTTCTCGTCGATCGCCGAGCCGAAGATGATGTTGGCTTCGTCGTCCACTTCCTCACGGATGCGGTTCGCTGCGGCATCGACCTCGAACAGGGTCATGTCGTCGCCGCCGGTGATGTTGATGAGCAGGCCCTTGGCGCCGCGCATGCAGGTGTCTTCGAGCAGCGGGTTGCTGATGGCGAGTTCGGCGGCGCGGACGGCGCGGCCTTCGCCCTCGGCCTCGCCGGTGCCCATCATCGCCTTGCCCATCTCGGCCATGACGGTGCGGATGTCGGCGAAATCGAGGTTCACGAGGCCCGGGGCGACCATGAGGTCGGTGACGCCCTTCACGCCCATGTAGAGGACCTGGTCGGCCATCTTGAACGCTTCCTTCCAGCCGGTGCGCTCATTGGCGAGGCGGAAGAGGTTCTGGTTGGGGATGACGATCAGGGTATCGACGTATTCCTGCAGCTCGGCGATGCCCTGTTCGGCCGAGCGGGCGCGGCGGTTGCCTTCGAAGGTGAAGGGCTTGGTGACGACTCCGACGGTGAGGATGCTGCGTTCACGTGCCATGCGGGCGATGACCGGCGCGGCCCCGGTGCCGGTGCCGCCGCCCATGCCGGCGGTGATGAAGACCATGTGGGCGCCATCGAGGTGGCGATACAGCTCCTCGGCGGCTTCCTCGGCGGCCGCGCGGCCCACTTCCGGCTTGGCGCCGGCGCCGAGGCCCTGGGTGAGATGGGGGCCAAGCTGGATGCGGCGGTCTGCACGCGAATGCATGAGCTGCTGCGCATCGGTGTTGGCGACCACGAACTCCACACCCTGGAGATTCATGGCGATCATGTTGTCGACCGCGTTGGTGCCGCCGCCGCCCACGCCGATGACGGTGATGCGCGGCGTGAAATCCGTATGCATCTGCTGGGGGATGGTGAGGTTCAAGGTCATCAGGCAGGGCTCCCGGGCTGTGTCACTTCTACCGCGCAAATTCGATTCGCAAACGCCCATGCTGGATCGTTTGGCATTGGGGGCTGGTCGTTTCTTCGGCGTATCGCCGTGTGTTGCACCATCGTCACACCCGCTCGCGCAGGAAGGCGACGATGCGGCTGAACAGGCCGCGTGGCGCTTCGGCTTCGAGGTCGAGATCGGGCAGGCGGCGGCCTTCGCCGGAACTCCAGGACAGGAGGCCGACGGCGGTGGCGAAGGCGGGGCCCTGGGCCGAATCGGGCAGGCCGCGCAGGGGGGCGGGGCGGCCGAGGCGGACCTGGCGGCCGAGGATCTCGGCGGCCATCTCGCGCACGCCGGCGAGCTGGCTGGCACCGCCGGTGAGGACGACGCGGTGGCCGGCGACGCGGCCGAGGCCGGAGGCATCGAGGCGCTGGCGCACCAGATCGAAGGTTTCCTCCAGGCGCGGGCGGATGATGTTGACGATCATGCTGCGCGGCACCTTGGCGATGTGGTGCTCGTCTTCGCCGACCAGGGGGACGGGGAGCATTTCGCGCTCGTCGTCCGGGCTCACGAGTGCGCTGCCCCAGAGGGTTTTGAGGCGCTCGGCGGCGGTGACGGTGGTGGAGAGCACGCTGGCGATGTCGCGCGTGACGTGCAGGCCGCCGAGGGGGAGTTGTTCGGTGTGGAGCAGGTGGTTTTCGGCGAAGACGGCCATGCCGGTGGTGCCGCCGCCCATATCGAGCACCGTGGCGCCCAGCAGCTTTTCGTCTTCCACCAGGGTGGCGATGCCGGCCGCCATGGGGGCGGAGACGAGGTCGCCCATCTCCAGGTCGCAGCGGGCGAGCGAGGCATCGAGCGTGCGCAGCGCGGTGGTGCCGGCATCGACGACGTGCAGGCGGCCGATGAGCTGTTCGCAGTGCAGGCCGCGCGGATCGGCCACGCCCTGCGCGTCGTCGGCCGAGAAGGCCATCGGCAGGATGTGGATGATGGAACGGCCGGGGGATTGGGCGCGGCTGCGGCCTTCCTGCAGGACGCGGCGGATATCGGCTTCCGAGACGGAGCGGCCGCCGACCGGCCATTGCACGTTGAACAGCCGGCTTTCGGGCTGGCCGCAGGAGAGGTTGATGGTGACGCGGGAGAGGCGGACGCCCGCTTCCTCTTCCGCGCTGCCCACGGCGGCGCGGATTGCGCGCTCAGCTTCCTCGATATCCACGATGCCGCCGCCGCGGACGCCGCGGCCTTTCTGCCAGCCGAAGCCGAGGACGCGCAGCGTGCCGTCTGACTCCGCGCGGCCGATGACGCAGACGATCTTGGTGGTGCCGATATCGAGCACACCGAACGGGCCGGACTGTCGTGCCCGGCGGGAGGGCTGTTCCTCCCTGTCGGTGGAGACATCGGGGGGCGCCAGTGTGCGGCGCGACAGATCCGTCATGTGCGGCGGCCCAGGGCTTGGGTTTTGGGGTCTGCGTGCGGGCGGACGACGAGGCGATCGGGCAGGCGCAAATCGACGACGGCGAGCGGGCGATCGAGCAGGCTTTGGCTGGCGTGCAGCTCGGCGAGGCGGGCCAGGGCGGGGGCTTCGCCGCCTTCGGGCAGCATCACGTCGGCCCCGTTGGTCATGCGCAGGTTCCAGCGGCGTTCGGCCACGCGCACGGCGGCGACGACGCGCTTCATCAGCTCCGGCTGGGCGGCGAGCTGTTCCATGAGGGCGGCTGCGTGCTTGGGGGCGCCGGGGCCGACGACGAGGGGGAGCTGGTCGGCGAAGGCGGCGACATCGGAATCGGCAACGACCTCGCCATCGCGGTCGACGAGGAGGAACTTGCCGTCGGACTGCCAGACGGCGAAGGGGCGGCGTTCGGTGAGGCGGACCAGGATGGTGCCGGGGAGGCGGCGTTCCACCGTGGCGTGTTCCACCCACTTGATGCTTTCGAGGCGCTGGCGCGCTTCGGAGAGCGAGTAGCTGAGGATCGGCTCGCCCGGGCGGATGCCCAGGGCGGCGTTCAGCATCACCTGCGGGGTTTTGGTGCGGCCTTCGATGACGACGTTTGTGACGCGCAGGCCGAGGGTGGCGGTGACGTCGCCCACGCGTTCGCGGACATTGGCGCCGTCGCCGAGGGCCTGCACGGTGTAGAGGCCGCCGAAGACGAAGACGGCGAGGCCGCCGAGCAGGGCGACGGTGCGCAGGCGGCGGCGCTGGTTGCGCCACAGCAGCTTCCAGCGGCCGGGCCGGTCCTGGATGCGCGGCGGGGCCGGGGGGATGGCGCGGCGGTTTACGCGCGACATGCGGCGTTCTCCACCATCCAGGCGCAAAGCTGCGGGAAGCTCATGCCCAGGTGGGCTGCCTGCTCCGGCAGGAGCGAGGTGGGGGTGAGGCCGGGCTGGGTGTTCAGCTCCAGCAGCACCAGGCGGCCGGGTTCGCCGGCGGTGTCGTCGTAGCGGAAGTCGCAGCGGCTGGCGCCGCGGCAGCCCAGCGCGCGGTGGGCGCGCAGGGCCACGTCCATCGCGCGGGTGTAGATCTCCGGGTGCACGGGGGCGGGGATGACGTGGCGGGAGCCGCCATCGGCGTATTTTGCCTCGTAGTCGTAGAAGTCGCCGTTGGCGGCGGTGATTTCGGTGACGGCCAGGGCTTTCTCGCCCATGACGGCGACGGTGAGCTCGCGGCCGGGGATGAATTCCTCCACCAGGGCGCTGGCGCCGAAGGTCCAGCTGGCGGCCACGGCGGCGCGGCGGTTGCCGCCTTCGCGCATGATCTCCACGCCGACGGAGCTGCCCTCGTTGATCGGCTTGATGACGTAGGGAAGGGGCATCGGGTCGTGGTGTTCCAGGGCGGCGATGTCGACCACCTCTCCGCGGGCCACGGGCAGGCCGGCGGCGGCGAAGACGGCGCGGGCGGCGGCCTTGTCCATGGCCAGGGCGGAGGCGCGCACGCCGGACTGGGTGTAGGGGATGGCGAGCCAATCGAGCACGCCCTGGATGGCGCCATCCTCGCCGAAGCGGCCGTGCAGGGCGTTGAAGACGGCATCGGGGCGCGGATCCAGCGCGCGGATGACCGCGGCGAGGTCGTCCTTCACCTCCACGGGCGTGACTTCGAAGCCGGCCTCGCGCAGGGCGGTGATGACCTGGCGGCCGGTGGAGAGGGAGACCTCGCGCTCGGCGGAGATGCCGCCGTAGAGGACCGCGACCCGGGTCATGCCGGCTTCTCCGTTGCTGCCACACCGATGCGGCGGATTTCCCAGTGCAGGTCCACCCCGCTCATGGCGCGCACGCGGGCGCGGACGTCATCGCCCAGGCCCTCGATGTCTGCGGCGGTGGCGGTGCCGGTGTTGATCAGGAAATTGCAGTGCTTCTCGTTGACCTGGGCACCGCCGCGGATGAGGCCGCGGCAGCCGGCGGCGTCGATCAGTTCCCAGGCCTTGAGGCTGGATTCCGACGAGGTGGGGTTGCGGAAGGTGGAGCCGCCGGTGCGGGCGCGCACGGGCTGGCTGGCTTCGCGGGCGGCGCGGATCTCCGCCATGCGGGCGGCGATGGTGGCGGGCTCGCCGGGCATGGCGCGGAAGCGGGCGCGGACGACGACGCTGCCGGGGGGCAGGGCGGCGTGGCGGTAGGTGAGGGTGAGGGCCTCGGCGGGCAGGCGCAGGAGCTGGCCGTCGCGGGTGAC
>CAMDAM010000047.1 GCA_945888575.1 Asaia bogorensis
TGAAAAATGAACGCCGGGTTAGGAACGCCTTTCTGTCGTCCCAATTCGGTGGCAAATTCTCAATTGCGCAGGCCGTGGGTCTGCCAGTGCCAATTTGAAGGAATCCGCCCGTGTCCAAGCTCGCCTTCGCCCTCGCCCTGTTCCTTGGCGCCGCTGTGGTGCTGCCGGTGCTGACGGCCTCGTCCGCCGATGCGCAGTCACGCCCGGCCGGCTGCCGCTACACCTCCAGCGACGTCTCCAAGGGCTATCGCTGCTGATGACGCGCGGGGGCCGGGGCAACCCGGCCCTCATCGCTCAAGGCTTTGGCGCTCAGGGCTTCTGCATGTAGCGGAAGTCGCAATGGCTGGCGCCGCCCATCAGGGTTTGGGTGCGCTCCAGTTCCAGCTTGGGGTCGTAGCCCTCGCAGAACGCGCCATCCCGGTTGCAGGACAGGATGGCGCCGAGATCGGCCAGGCCGAGCTCCCGATACATTTCCGAATAGCGGCAGCGGACCACGTTGAAGTGGAATTCCGTCTCCGTGGATTTCACCACTTCCGTGCGCAGCGCGTCCTCCGCGGTCCAGAGCGACTGGATGGCGCGGAAATGGTCCAGGCTGGGGCCGTTCGGCGCCTTCTCGGCAAAGCCGGCGGCGGATTGCCTGGCGAGCTTCACCACGGCGTTGGTGAGGATGCGGCGGGCGGTGGCCTCACCCAGCTCGGCCGTCATCTCCTCGTAGATGCCGCGGGCGAACTCCGCCTCGATGCGGCGGCGGGTGAGGATGGGCATGTCGTCCATGGCGCGGCTCCCGGCGGTTTTGGGGCAGCGTAGCGCGTGATCGTCGGAGGCGGAATCGCCGGAGACGTGAATCACGCGCTCAACCACAGGGCGCGGCTCAGCGCGTGTTCACCATCCGCATGCCGAAGACGATTGCCACCACGCCCACCAACAGGCCCCAGGACAGCGCGTCGCCCATCAGCGCCCAGCCGAACGCGATGCCGAACAGCGGCGAGAGGAAGGTGAAGCCGGAAACGCGGCCGGCGGGGTAGGTGAGGATCATGCGGAACCACATGAGGTAGCTGGCAAAGGCGATGATCACGGTCTGGTAGAACAGGCCGAGCCAGCCGAGTGGGGACACGGTGGGGAAGGGCGGCACCTCCCCCTGCCACCAGGCGGCGGCGAACAGGAGGGGCGTGGAACCGGCGAGCTGGAGCCACAGGATGGTGGCCGGCGCGGCGGTGGAGAGCTCGCGCGAGGCCCGGACGCACAGCGTGGTGGTGGCCCAGAGCGCGCCGCCGAGCAGGCACAGCAGGTCGCCCTCCAGTGAGCCTCCGCCCGCCCAGAGCGATTCCGCAAAGGCCGCGCCCATGCCGAGGAAGGCCACCACTAGGCCCACGAACTGCACCGCGCGCATCCGCTCCCCGGGCACCAGCAGGTGCAGGCCCAGCGCCACGAAGAACGGGGCGGAGTGCAGGAACACCACCCCGCGCGAGGCGGTGGTCAGCTGCAGGCCGCGGAACAGCACGATGAATTCCAGCCCGAACACCACGGCCACGCCCAACCCCGGCAGCAGCGTGCGCCGCGCCACCAGGGCACGCACGGCCGGCCGGCCCTCGGTGATCGCGATCCAGGCGAACACGCACAGCGCCGCGCCCAGCGAGCGCAGCGCGGCCTGCAGCGAGGGAGACAGCCCCTCCTGAATCGTCATCTTCACGGAGACCTGCTGCAGCCCCCACAGCGAGGTGAGGAAGACCAGCACCGCAATCGCGGTCGCATCGAGGTGCGGGCGGCGGACGATGGGAGGGGCGAGCATGGCGGCAGAGTGCGGGGGCGTACCGGGCCCGTCCATCCCGGTCGCCTCCTGGGCAGGGTTGCGCGCCGCCCGGCGGCATGGTGCCATCGTGGGCAAATACGGGAGGGGAAATCGATGCGCGTTACCGCCGGAGTGCCCTACAGCGACTGGAAATCCATCGCGCCGGCCGCCGCCCGCGCCGAGGCGGATGGCATGGACGGGCTGACCTGCCCCGAGCTGGCGCACGACCCGTTCATGCCCTTGGCGATCGCCGCGATGGCCACGCAGCGGGTGCAGCTGGCGACGTCGGTTGCCATCTCCTTCCCGCGCAGCCCGATGATCGTGGCCAATATCGGCTGGGACCTGAACCTCAATTCCGGCGGCCGCTTCGTGCTCGGGCTCGGCACCCAGGTGCGCGCGCACAATGAGCGCCGCTTCGATGTGCGCTGGGAACACCCCGCCCCGCGCATGGGCGAATACATCCAGGCGCTGCGGGCGATCTGGCGCACCTGGGAAACCGGCGAAAAGCTGGATTACCGCGGCAAGTTCTACAACTTCACGCTGATGACGCCGGAGTTCTCGCCCAAGCCGGCCAAGCTGCCGATGGTGCCGATCATGATCGCCGCGGTGGGGCCGGAGATGCAGAAGACCGCGGCGCGGCTGTGCGACGGGGTGCGCCTGCACGGCTTCGCCACGCGGAAATACGTCACCGACGTGGTGCGCCCGCTGCTGGCCGGCGAGCTGGAGAAGGCGGGCAAGAGCTTCGCCAATTTCGAGGTGACCGGCGGCGGCTTCATCGCCACCGGGCCGGACCAGGCGAGCGTGGACCGTGCCGCCGAGAAGCTGCGCTACCGCGTGGCCTTCTACGGTTCCACCCCCGCCTATCGCGGCGTGTTCGACATCCACGGCCTGACCGATCTCGGCATCAAGCTGCACGAGGCCAGCCGCAAGGGGCAGTGGAGCGAGATGGCGGCGATGGTGCCAGACGACGTGCTGGACCTGTTCGCGGTGCGCGCCACCTACGACAAGCTGGCCGATGCGGTGGCCGACCGGTTCGGCGGGATCGCCGACACCGTCTCGGTGGATTTCCTGCCGGAGGACGACGAGACAACCCGGCGCCGGGTGATCGACGGTTTGCGGCGGATTCCCGGGAGCTTCGAAGGGTTCAAGACGAGCTTTGCCGCCTGAGGGCGGCCCGCCCTACCGCTCCTCGATTTCGTCCAGCGGGAAGAACGGCCGCGGCACGCGCTTCCAGGGCAAGGATTTCACATCCGATTGCCCTGGCCCCGTGGTGTCCACGCGGATGACGCGTGAGGTGATCGGCGCGAAGTATTGGAAGTTCGAGGCGGTCTTGAGCACCGCCATCTGGTACTCGGCGGGTTCGATGCCAAACAGGCGGTAGGTCTCCGGCACGTTGCCGGCGGTGCCGCGGCGTTCGGTGAGGACGATGGTGACGGGCCCGGCCTCGAAGATCACCGTGGTGCCCTGGTCGATATTGGGGCGGGTGAAGCTGGGCACGGTGATGCGGCCCGGGGCGATCTTGCGCACCGTGCCGGTGACGGGGAGCGGCTTGAAGAAGTCGGTCGCCGCGGTGCCGCCGAGCTCCACGGTAACGGTGGCGCCCTCCCCGGCGGCGACCAGGGTGGCGACGTTCTGGGGAGAGATCAGCGGCACCAGCGCGCGGCCGGAGATGCCCTGGCGCAGGATGGATTCGAGGATGAGGTTGCTGTCTCCGGCGGTGCCGCCGAAGACGGTGTCTCCGGTGTCGGACAGCACGACCACGCCGCGATTCTCGGCATCGGCCATGCGCACGGCCTCGTCGATCGGCACGGCTGTTTGCCGCATGAATTCGTGGCGGCGGACCCAGGCGAAATCGGCGGATTCGTCCGCGAGCCGGTGGGCCAGGGCCGGGTCGTTGTTGGTGGTGACGATGGTGGCCCAGCCGCCCTCGGCCACATCGAGCCAGGGCTGCATCGGGCAGGGCGAGACCTGGAGCACACGCGGGTCGGCTTCCATGGCGCGGGCCTGGTCGAACCAGTCCTTCATCGGGCCGGCGGCGGTGAGGAACTGCTCCTGGTGGGTGATGAGGGGGAGCTTGCGGTAGGCCATCACCGGCTTCACCTCGCCACGCAGCACACGGGCCATCAGCTGGCCGGCGACGTGGCCGGTGTCGTAGGGGTCGTGCGGCTGGGTGCGGTGGGCGACAATGGCATCGGCGCAATCGACCATCAGCTTGGTGACGTTGGCGTGGTGGTCGAGCGACATCACCAGCGGGATATCAGCGCCGCGCATGGCGCGGATCAGGGCGAGCTGCTCGCCTTCCACGTCGTCCACGCCCTCGGCCGAGCAGGCGCCGTGCAGATGGACGGCGAGCGCATCGAGCGGGCCGGCTTCGGCGAGGTTGCGGCGGATGGCGTCGAGGAAGAACTGGCGGGCTTCGGTGGTGATGCGCCCGCCGGCGCCGGCGACGCCCCAGACGATGGGGACCCATTCCACCGGCAGGCCGGAGGCGGCGATGGCGTCGATCCAGCCATCGATGGCGGCGTGGCCGCGGGCCTTCTCCAGCACCGCAGCACCCTCGTGGATGCCGAAGGCGGCGTAGTCGGAGAGGGTGGTCAGCACAGGGTGGAAGTCGTTGGTTTCCTGGCTGATGTGGATGAGGGCCACGCGCATGGGTCGTCTCCGTCGCAAGGAAGAATCTTCTTTTTTCTGAAGAAAAAAGAAGCAAAAAAGACTTTATTCACTTGCGCCGGGGATGGGGGTTCTGGCACGCACTAAGTGTATAAAAGTTTTTTGGTTCTTTTTTTCAAAAAAGAACACTCTTACTCCAGGTCCTGCCGCGAGATACCCTTCCAGCGCAGGCCGGGCATCACCTTCTTCGGGTCCTTCTCCATGAACAGGAAGGAGCTGTAGCGGTGCTGCAGGATCATGCCCGTTTCGGTGTCGATGGCGAAGCGGCCGGCCATATCGACGCGGCCGATGGCCTCGTCGCCGAGGTCGGTCCGGGCGGTGGCGCGGCAGGTGGCAACCAGCACGGGGCGGCGGCGCAGCGTGGCGGTGCCGTCGGGCGTGCAGGTGAAGCCGCCGCCTTCGACGGTGGTGTCCGGGTCGGCCTCGGCGATCTGGAGCGGCAGGAGGAAGGGGGCCTTGGCCGCCAGGGTGGTGGCGCGCAGGCCGTGCGCCTCCAGCATGACGTGGAAGACCTTGTGCAGCCTGGCCAGCATGGCGGGCGGCGGTGCGGTCACACCTTCTGGCGGGGTGACGACGACGTCTCCCACCGTGCCGGCGGCATTGCGGGTGGCGGAGAAAGCGATGCGCGGCCCGCCGCGGATCGGGTCGCTCAGCATGTCCAGCTGCCAGGTGGCGCCTTTTTCCGTGGCGGTGGTGACGTTGAAGCAGGAGGGCTCGGTTTCCAGCACCTCCTTGCCGTTGGGCTGGATCAGGTGGCGGGTGACGCAGAGGCGCTTGAACGGGCCCCAGCCGGTGCCGCCGATGGTGATGGGGGCGGTGAGCGGCTTGGGCGGGGCGGCCAGCGTGAGCGCGGGGGTGCGCTTCAGCAGCGATGCGTGCGATTCCGGCCCCACGGCGGGGGCCGGTTTCGGCTGGGCGAGCGCGGGGGTGGCAAGGAGGGCGAGGAGGACGGGGATGATGCGGCGCATGGCCGAAGTTTATCGCCCCCGCAGCGTTTGGCTACTCTGCCGCCTTTGCGGATTCCTGCCCCTGCACGGTGAAGAACGAGGCGGTTTTCGGCTGCTGCGGCAGTTCCACGCGGGTTTCGGTGAGGCGGGCGAAGCGGGCGGGCTTGCCGCGGATCACCTCGCCCTCATGCGTGCTGGGCATCGGGTTGCGGGCGAGCGGGATCGCATCGGCCGCCGTGTAGACGCAGATATACAGGCCGCGCGGGCGGTCGCCGCTGTTGGCCGCAGAGCCGTGGGCGAGCTTGGTGTGCATCAGGCACACGGCGCCGGCGGGGCCGTAGCAGGGGATGGATTGCGCCAGCAGCGCCTGCTCCGTGGCCGGCGCGACGGCGCCGGTGAAGCGCTCGCCATCGAACAGGGAGTGTATGGGGCCGCGATGCGAGCCGGGGACGACGGTGAGCGCGCCGTTGGTCTCGTCGATATCGTCCAGGAACAGCAGGGCCGTGACGATGTCGTCGTTGGTGTGCGGGGTGTAGGCGAAATCCTGGTGGTAGAGGACCTCGGTCTTGGCACCCGTCAGCTTCAGGTTGATCTTGCAGTGGTGGAACTTCACATCGGGCCCGATCAGGTCGGCGATCATGTCCGTCATGCGGCTGTCGCGCATGGCTTCGAGGTAGGCGGGTGAGATG
Source organism: Asaia bogorensis (assembly GCA_945888575.1). Taxonomy (GTDB): domain Bacteria; phylum Pseudomonadota; class Alphaproteobacteria; order Acetobacterales; family Acetobacteraceae; genus CAMDGX01. The sequence goes on from CAMDAM010000047.1 coordinate 6,096, forward strand.
TCCGACGGGTTGTTGATGCGGCGCAGGGCCGGATTCTCGGCGCTGTGCTCGGCGCCCATGTCGAAGCGCGGGCGGCCATCCACCGTGGGCGGGCCGAACGGGGCGCGGTGGGCGCGGCTGGCCCCGACCCAGCTGGCGATCTCGGCCCGCAGCGCAGCGAGCTGGGCGGGGGTGACGGCGTTCTCGGCGACGAGGAAGCCATCGCGCCAGAAGGCTTCGGTTTGCTCACGCGTCAGTGCGGCCATTGTTGTTCCCCCTTCGATGCGCCGCCGTTATGCGGGGCGCGGGAGGCTGGACGCAACTGGGATGTGGGGCCAGGGGGGAGATGTGGAGCGGGTGAAGGGAATCGAACCCTCGTATGCAGCTTGGGAAGCTGCCGTTCTACCATTGAACTACACCCGCGCCGGGCGCCGTATGGTCGGCGGGCGGCACCCTACCCCAAGGCGGGTTGACGGTGCAATCCGGGCTGCATAGGGTTGTGACGTTCCCTCGGGAACCCTCGTGATTTGTCCGGCCGGATTGCGGCGAGGTGAAACAAGCGCGCTAAAGAGGCCAGCGGGGAAACGCATGGAATGGGTCCATGTCGGCCCCGCTGATCCAGCGGCCGGCCCAGATCGAAGGGCCCTGCACCAATGACCACGCACGATCCCCGCCACCGCACCGCCACCCTGTTGGTTCAGGGCGGGCTGGAACGCTCGCACCACGGCGAGACGGCCGAGGCGCTCTATCTCACCAGCGGCTTCGTCTATGACAGCGCCGAGCAGGCGGAGGCCACCTTCGCCAACCAGGTGGTGCACTACCAGTATTCCCGCTTCGGCAACCCGACGGTGACGATGCTGGAGCGCCGCATCGCCCTGATCGAGGGCGCGGAAGCCTGCCGCGCCACCGCCACCGGCATGGCCGCGGTGCATGCCGCCCTGCTGAGCCACCTGAAGGCCGGCGACCGCGTGGTGGCCAGCCGGGCGCTGTTCGGCTCCTGCCACTGGATCGTCTCCACCCTGCTGCCGCGCTACGGCGTGACGACGGAGTTCGTGGATGGCGGGGACATGGCGCAGTGGCAGAAGGCGCTGTCCACGCCCGCCAACCTGGTGCTGCTGGAATCGCCGTCGAACCCGATGCTGGAGATCGTGGACCTGAAGGCGGTGGCGGATCTCGCCCATGCCGCCGGCGCGATCGTGGTGGTGGACAACGTGTTCGCCACGCCGCTGCTGCAGAAGCCGCTGGAGCTGGGCGCAGACGTGGTGGTGTATTCCTGCACCAAGCATATCGACGGCCAGGGCCGCGTGCTCGGCGGCGCGGTGCTGGGGCGGCAGAAATGGGTGGACGAGGTGCTGCAGCCCTTCATCCGCAACACCGGCCCCTCCATCAGCCCGTTCAACGCCTGGCTGCTGCTGAAGGGGCTGGAGACGCTGTCGCTGCGCGTGCGCGCGGGGTGCGACAGTGCGGAGAAGGTGGCCAACTTCCTGGCCGGGCAGCCGGCGATCGCCCGCGTGTGGTACCCCACCCGCGCCGATCACCCGCAGCGCGAGCTGGCGATGAAGCAGATGACCGCGGGCGGCACGCTCGTCACCTTCGAGGTGAAGGGCGGCAAGGACGCGGCCTTCGCGGTGATGAACGCGATGCGGCTGGTGAAGGTCTCCAACAATCTCGGCGATTCCAAGTCGCTGGCCACCCACCCGGCCACCACCACGCATCTGCGCATCGGCGCGGAGGAGCGGGCGAAGCTCGGCATCACCGATGGCGTGATTCGCCTCTCGGTGGGGCTGGAAGACCCGCAGGACATCATCGAGGACCTGGAGGGCGCGCTGGCGGTGCTGGCGGCGCGGCGGGCGGCGGAGTAGAGAAAGCGCTGAACCATCGGCCGCGCAGCGTGGCGGAAGGGGGTGTCATGGACCATGCCTACATCGCCACGACGCGCGGCATCCGCGTGAGCGTGAAGACCTTCTTCCTGCCGGACCAGTCCAAGCCGGCGGAGGCGAAGTACTTCTGGGCCTACCAGGTGAAGATCGAGAACCAGGGCGGCGACACGGTGCAGCTGCTGCGCCGCACCTGGCGCATCACCGACGGGCGCGGCCGCACGCAGGAAGTGCGCGGCGACGGCGTGGTGGGCAAGCAGCCCGTGCTGGGGCCGGGCAAGGCGTTCGAATACACCTCCGGCACGCCGCTGGACACGCCCTCGGGCATCATGCACGGCATCTACCACATGGTGGTGCCGGACACCGGGGAAGCGTTCGACGTGGGCATTCCAGCCTTCAGCCTCGACAGCCCGCACCAGGAGATCCGGGTGCACTGACGCACCGGGACACTGCCCAAGGAAAGCCGCCATGGCCGAGATCGTCGTGTTCGACCAGGACCGCCCGGACCTCGGCGGCAATCTCCGCCATGGCGACGATGCCACCCACTGCCCGGCGCTGTGGCGCTACCTGGTGGAGCGCTTCGGCGTGGGCTCCGTGCTGGATGTGGGCTGTGGCGAGGGCCACGCGGTGGCGTTCTTCCGCCGTCTGGGCGTGGTGGCGCACGGGATCGACGGCCTGCGCCGCAACGTGGACCGGGCGGTAACGCCGATCGCGCTGCACGACCTGCTGGCCGGGCCGTACTACATGCCGGTGGACCTGGTGTGGAGCTGCGAGGTGGCGGAGCACATCCACCCGGACAAGGTGGGCCATTACCTGGATACGCTGGCCAACGGGCGCATCGTGGCGATGACCCACGCGCTGCCGGGGCAGGACGGGCACCACCACGTGAACTGCCAGCCGGCGAGCTACTGGATCGGGCTGATGGGCCAGCGCGGCTACTCGGTGGCGCTGTACAACGAGAGCTACCGCGCGATCTCCGCGCGCGAGGGCGGCTTCAACTACTTCATGAAGAGCGGGCTGCTGTTCTTCCGAGGGTGACCGGCCGGGCGTGCGCTGGTTGACAGGCGCGTGACAGCGGGGCGATACGGCCCCCTCGCGCATGCTCGCGCGCAACCTCGGGAAACGTCGATGCCGGTGCACGCCTTCATCTTCCCCGGCCAGGGCAGCCAGGCCCCGGGCATGGGCCGCGATCTCGCCGCCGCGTTCAGCGCCGCGCGCGAAGTGTTTCAGGAAGTGGACGACACGCTGGGGCAGAAGCTCTCGGCGATCATGTTCGAGGGCCCGGCGGAAACGCTGACGCTCACCGAGAACGCGCAGCCGGCGCTGATGGCGCATTCGCTGGCGGTGCTGCGGGTGCTGGAGGCGGAAGGCGGATTCAAGCTGGCCGACAAGGCCGTGGTGGTGGCCGGCCATTCGCTGGGCGAATACAGCGCGCTGGCCGGCGCGGGCGCCTTCGGCATCGCCCAGGCGGCGAAGCTGCTGAAGCTGCGCGGGCAGGCAATGCAGAAGGCGGTGCCGCCGGGGGCCGGCAGCATGGCCGCGCTGCTGGGCTGCGAGATGCCGCTGGCGCTCGAAATCTGCGCGGAGGCCTCGGCCAACCCCGAAGGCGGCAGCCAGGTGATCGAGCCCGGCAACGACAATGGCGGCGGCCAGGTGGTGGTTTCCGGCGCCACGGCGGCGGTGGAGCGCGCCATCGTGATCGCGCAGGCCAAGGGTGTGCGCCGGGCGATGAAGCTGCCGGTTTCCGCCCCGTTCCACTGCGCCATGATGGCCCCGGCCGCCGAGGCGATGGCCGAGGCGCTCCGCTACTCCCCGCCCGTCTCGCCGGTGGTGCCGGTGGTGGCCAACGTGACCGCGGCCAAGGCCTCCGACCCCCAGGAAATCATCGACCTGCTGGTGAAGCAGGTGACGGCAACGGTGCGTTGGCGCGAGTGCATGCTGGCGATGGCCTCGTTCGGCGTAGACAGCTTCGTGGAGCTGGGCGCCGGCAAGGTGCTGTCCGGCTTGGTGAAGCGGATCGCGCCGGAGGCCACTGGCGCCAATGCCGGCACGCCGGCCGAGATCGAAGCCCTTCTCAAGATCCTGTAGGAGCGCGCCATGTTCCGCCTGGACGGCAAGATGGCCCTGGTGACCGGGGCTTCCGGCGGCATCGGGGCGGCAATCGCCCGCGCGCTGCATGCCCAGGGGGCCACGGTGGCGCTTTCCGGCACGCGGCGGGAGGCGCTGGAGGCGCTGGTGGCCGAGCTGGGCGAGCGGGCGCATGCCTGCCCTGCCGACCTCAAGGACCCCGCGGCCCCCGATGCGCTGGTGGCCGAGGTGGACAAGATCGCGCCGCTGGACATCCTGGTGAACAATGCCGGCTTCACCCGCGACATGCTGGCACTGCGCATGAAGGATGAGGACTGGCAGGCGGTGCTGGATGTGGACCTCACGGCCCCGTTCCGCCTCGCCCGTGCCTCCCTGCGCGGCATGTTGAAGCGGCGCGCCGGGCGGATCATCTCCATCTCCTCCATCGTCGGCGCCACGGGCAATCCGGGCCAGGCCAACTATGCCGCGGCCAAGGCCGGCATGGTGGGCATGAGCAAGGCGCTGGCGCAGGAAGTGGCCAGCCGGGGCGTGACGGTGAACGTGGTCGCCCCCGGCTTCATCGCCACGCCGATGACCGAGGCGCTGAACGAGGCGCAGAAGGCCAAGCTGCAGGAGGGGATCCCGCTGGGCCGCATGGGCCAGCCCGGGGACATCGCCGCGGCGGTGGTGTACCTGGCCAGCAACGAGGCAGGCTGGGTGACCGGCGCGACAATTCACGTGAATGGCGGGATGGCGATGATCTGAGCCGCCAGTTCCCGGGGGGCAGCTGCCTTTCCGGGGCGTGTTGGCGACACCGCAGGAACCATGCTAAGCGCCGCTGACCTTGTTCGGGGTTCACGCGGCACCGCGCGGCGACCCGCCGGCCCGGAGGCTGATACCAGCCCCGCAGCCGGGGAGGCGCCGGATGCAGACGAACACCCATCACACCCAACGGGCCGGCGAACCGGCAGCAGCCAGGAGTGGACATTTCCAATGAGCGAGATCGCTGAGAAGGTGAAGAAGATCGTTGTCGAGCATCTCGGCGTGGAAGAGGCGAAGGTGACCGCGGAGGCCTCCTTCATCGACGACCTCGGCGCCGACAGCCTGGACACGGTTGAGCTGGTGATGGCGTTCGAGGAGGCCTTCAGCGTGGAGATCCCCGAGGACGCCGCCGAGAAGATCGCCACCGTGAAGGACGCGATCGACTACATCGAGAAGCAGAAGGCAGCCTGAGCCGCTACGGCTTGGCGACCTCTTCGACCGGATCAAGGCAAGGATGACAGCGATGCGCCGCGTGGTGGTGACGGGCATGGGCATTGCCTGCCCGTTGGGTCTGGGCGTCGAGAATGTCTGGTCGCGGCTGATCGCCGGGGAATCCGGCATCACCGCGATCCAGACCTTCGACGTGTCCGAACTGCCGGCGAAGATCGCCGGCACCATCCCGATGGGGGGCAAGGCCGACGGCCGGCTCGACCTCAACGAGTGGATCCCGATCAAGGACCAGAAGAAGATGGATCGCTTCATCCACTTCGGCCTGGTCGCCGCCACGCAGGCGGTGGAGGATTCCGGCTGGGTGGCTGAAACCGAAGAGGATCGCTGCGCCACCGGCGTGATGATCGGCTCCGGCATCGGCGGCCTCGAGACCATCTACGAGGCCTCCGTGCAGGTGTTCCAGGGCAAGTCCCGCCGGCTGTCGCCGTTCTTCATCCCCTCGGCGCTGATCAACCTCGCCAGCGGCCATCTGTCGATCAAATACGGCTTCAAGGGCCCGAACCACTCGGCCGTCACGGCCTGCGCCACCGGCGTGCACGCCATCGGCGACGCCGCGCGGCTGATCATGCTCGGCGATGCCGACGTGATGGTGGCCGGCGGGGCCGAGGCGGCCGTGAACCCGCTGGGCATCGCCGGGTTCTGCGCCGCGCGCGCGCTTTCCACCGGGTTCAACGATACGCCCTCCCGTGGCAGCCGCCCCTGGGACCGCGACCGCGACGGCTTCGTGATGGGCGAAGGCTCCGGCGTGCTGGTGCTGGAAGAGTACGAGCACGCGAAGAAGCGCGGCGCGAAGATCTATGCCGAGGTCGGCGGCTACGGCATGTCGGGCGACGCGCACCACATCACCGCGCCGGCCGAAGGGCATGACGGGGCGTTCCGCGCCATGAAGGCGGCGCTCAAGAACGGCGGCATGACACCGGACCAGATCCAGTACGTGAACGCGCACGGCACCTCCACCCCGCTGGGCGACGACCTGGAGCTGGAGGCGGTGGAACGCTTCTTCGGCGATGCCGCGAAGGGCCTGGCCATGTCCTCCACCAAATCTTCCACCGGGCACCTGCTGGGCGCAGCCGGCGCGATCGAGGCAATCTTCTCGATCCTGGCGATCCGCGACAACGTGGCGCCGCCCACGCTGAACCTGGACAATCCGAGCCGCGAGAGCATGATCGACCGCGTGGCCAAGCAGGCGCAGCAGCGCCGGATCGACGTGGCGCTGTCGAACAGCTTCGGCTTCGGCGGTACCAACGCCAGCATCATATTCAAGCGCGCCGCCTGATCCCCACCGCCGGCCGGCGCGTTTCCCCGGCATGCGACGATTCCGGCGCGCCCTTGTTGCCGCCTGCGTGCTGGTGCTGCTGCTGGGCGGCGCCGGGGCGTTGGCGTTCCGGCAGGCCCTGCTCTACCTGAACGGGCCGGGGCCGCTGGCCGAGTCGCGCGCCTTGGTGGTGCCGCGCGGCAGCCCGTTGCGGCTGGGCGAGGTGCTGCAAAGCGAGGGCGTGCTGCATCACGCGGTCGCGCTGCGCATCGCCGCCCAATTCACCACCGCCGAAGGCCCGCTGCGCGCCGGGGAGTTCCTGTTCCCCGCCGGCGCCAGCCTGCGCGACGTGCTGACGGTGCTGCGCACCGCGCGCCCGGTGCAGCATCGCCTGACCATCCCCGAAGGCCTGACCGCTTCGGCGATCGCCACCCTGCTGGAACGCGCCGAGACGCTGGCCGGCGATGCCGTGGTGCCGGCGGAAGGCACTACCCTGCCGGACACCTACCTGCACGAGCGCGGCACGCCCCGCGCGGCGGTGCTGGAACGGGCCACCAGGGCCATGGAGCGTGCCCTGGCCGAGGCCTGGGCCGGCCGCGCCGAGGGCCTGCCCCTGGCCACCCCGCAGGACATGCTGGTGCTGGCCAGCATCGTGGAGCGCGAAACCGGCCGGGCGGATGAACGGGCACGGGTGGCGCAGGTCTTCGTCAACCGCCTGCGCCGCGGCATGCGGCTGCAATCCGATCCCACCGTGGTCTATGCCGCCAGCGGCGGTGCCGGCGTGCTGGAGCGCCCGATCAGCCGCGCCGACCTCGATGCCCAGCACCCCTACAACACCTACCGCATCCCCGCCCTGCCGCCAGGGCCGATCGCCAGCCCCGGCGTGGCCTCGCTGCAGGCGGTGGCGCATCCGGCGGCGGGAGACGAGCTGTTCTTCGTGGCGGACGGCACCGGCGGGCATGCGTTCGCGCGCACGCTGGAGGAGCATAACCGCAACGTGGCGCGGTGGCGGGCACTGGGCAGGTAGGGTTCGGCCGTTCCCGGGAACAGGACGTACCGCCCTATCCCGGCGCCCAGTTCAGCCGCGCCGCCAGCCACCCGCGCAGGGCGGCGAGGGCGGCGGTGTCTGGCGCCAGGGCTTGCGCCAGCGCCTGCGGATCTACGGCACCGCGGGTGCGGCCCCGGGCATCGTGGAGGTCTGCCGCCGCCATCGCGTGGGTGCCCGCCTGGCGCCACAGCGCCACCAGGGCGGCAGGGGTCAGCTGCGGCAGCACCAGGGCGAATTCCGTCTGGCCCGCCGCGGCCACGCCGCGCCAAGCCGCCATCAGGCTGGCGGGCGGCACCGTGCCGCGAGCGGCGGCGTATTCGGCGAGGTTCGGCACCTCCGGCAGCAGCGCGTCGCGCCCCTCGCCGCCCTGGGCCCCCAGCGTGAACAGGGTGGCGGCGCCCACCTGGGCGAGCGGGCCGAGATTGGTCACAACGCCGGCGCCGCGCAGCAGCACCGCATCCACCGCGCGGGACGCCAGCGCCTGTGCGGCCGAACCCTGGTCCAGCACGCCGAACACCGGCGCCACGGCCAACCCGGCCAGCTCCAGACCCAACAGCGCAGCGAGATCGGGCGAGAGCGCGCCAGACATGCCGACGCGGATGCGCGCCCCGCCGGCGCCTGCCTCCGGCCGGCCGCACACCACGCAGGGGGCGATGCCCGCCATCACGCCCAGCCATTTCGCGGCATCGAAGCGCGCGCGCGGGTCACCGGCCAGCCAGGCCAGCACGGCCTCGCCGGGGGCGAGCAGCAGGGTGTTGCCGTCGGGTGGCACGCGGGTAGCGAACTGGTTGGCACCGGTGACGCCATCTTCCCCGCCCACCCAGGTGGGGCGGATCCGGGTGCCGGCGGGCAGCCCGGGGGGGAGGGCGGTGGACAGGCGCTGGCCCCATTGCGCCAGCCGCCCCTCGGCCGGGCCGGCCACTAGGAGCACGGGCTCGTCGGCCAGCACGGCCTCGGCGCCGGAAGCGCGGGCCGCCGGAGAGGCCAAGGTGGCGGCAAGCGCCAGCAACGCGCGGCGTGGCAAGGGTATCGGCGGTACAGCGGCCTCAGGCATCGCGGCATCCTCCTGCGGGCCCCGCCGGACGCCAAGCCCCGGTCCTACCTACAGGCAACGGGCAACCCGGGGCAAACAGCGCATGCCGCCGCTCAGGAGTCGTAGGTGACCAGCGATTCGAACGGCACATCCAGCTTGCTGCGGCCGCCGAGGAAGCTCAGCTCGATCAGCGCAGCCGCACCCGGCACCTCCGCGCCGACGTCGCGCAGCAGGCGGATGCCGGCCGCGAGCGTGCCGCCGGTGGCCAGCAGGTCGTCCACCACCACCACGCGCTGGCCCTTGTGGACCGCGTCTTCCTGGATCTCGATCCGGTCCGTGCCGTATTCCAGGCCATAATCCAGGCCGATCACCTTGCCCGGAAGCTTGCCGCGCTTGCGCAGCATCACGAAGCCGCAGCCGAGCTTCAGCGCCAGGGGGGCCGCCATCAGGAAGCCGCGGGATTCGATGCCCGCCACCAGATCCGGCTGCCAGGTGCGGCAGAGGCGGGCGAGGCGGCCCATGGCCACCTGCCAGGCATCGGCATCCCGCAGCAGGGTGGAGATGTCGTAGAACAGGATTCCAGGCTTCGGAAAGTCCGGGATGCCGCGAATGTGCTCCTTGAGGTCCATGCGCGTGCTCTCCTGTCCGGCGGGGCGATGGGCCGGCTTATACTCTGCGGTTGCGCCGCGGCAAATTCACCGCCACATCCCCTGCATGCCGCGCATCCTGATCGCCGTGCTGGTCTTCCTGGCCGGCTTCATCGCCTACATCGCCATCGCCATCATCCTGGCCGACTACGTGCTGCCGCTGCACTGGACGGTGCAGGCGCTGTATTTCATCGTCACCGGAATCGCCTGGGCGTGGCCCGCGCGCGCCCTGATGGTCTGGGCCGCGCGGCGCTGAGCCACGACATTTCGAAGATGGGGGTCATGCTGCCGCGCCTTGCGCGCCGTCGCCTCGCCCGAAAAATGGGAGAGGCGGGAATGGTCGGAGTGAGAGGATTCGAACCTCCGGCCCCTGCGTCCCGAACACAGTGCTCTACCAGGCTGAGCTACACTCCGGCCGAGGCGCGCATATAGACGCCTGTCGCGGCGGCGGCAAGCCGCCCTGTGACTGAAAGAGCGGCGGCAAGCCGCCCTGTGACAGGAAAGGCGCTGCGACAGGAAAGACTGGCACGCTACAAACGCGCGGCGGATGTGTCGGCGGCAGCGGGCAAGGTGGCCAGCCGCGCCAGCACCGCCTCCACCCCATCCTGCACCTCGAACAGGTCCCGGACCCCGGCCTGGGCGAACCCCAGGGCGATCGCCGCCTCGATCGCGGCGACCAGCGGGGCGGCCGAGCCCAGCACGTCGCACAGCAGGATCGGCTTGTTGTGCAGGCCAAGCTGGCGCCAGGTGATGATCTCCACCGTCTCGTCCAGCGTGCCGAGCCCGCCGGGCAGGGTCACGAAGGCATCGGCGCGTTCGAACATCGCGGTCTTGCGGGTGTGCATGCTGTCGGTGACCACCATCTGCTCCACGCCGGCATGCGCCACCTCGCGCCGGCGCAGGAATTCCGGGATCACGCCCACCACCTCCCCGCCTGCCGACAGGGCGGCATCGGCCACCACGCCCATCAGGCCGAGATTTCCGCCGCCGTACACCAGGCGCCATCCGGCACGCGCGATGCCGCCGCCCAGCGCCGCCGCAGCTTCCCGGAAGGCGGGCGAGTGACCCATGCTGGCGCCGCAGAACACGGCAACAGAGGTGATTTCCGGCATGATTCTCTCCTGCGAAGGCGCGTGAGAGGGATAACCGGGATTGCCAGCCCCCGGTAGCGCCGGCGCGGAGAAGGTGAACGACATGTTCATGTCAACTCAAATGCACGCGTATGCCAAAGAATTCATTTGCCGGAGAGCGTGACGAAATGCTTCCGTCCCACGCCGTGCCTGCTCGCGGCAACCTCTGAGGGGAAGAAATCACAACGATGAAACGCACGATCCTGACGGCCGCCCTGCTGGCCGGTGTTCTGTCCGGCGCCGCCTGGGCCCAAAGCGCTGCCGACGCCGTGACCCAGCGCCAGGCCGGCTTCAAGGCCATCGCCGCGGCCACCGGCGCAGTGAAGAAGGTGATGGATGCCGGCGGTGACCTCGCCACCGTGGCCGCCAAGGCCGAGGAAGTCAGCGCCTTCGCCAAGCGCATCCCTGCGCTCTTCCCCGCCGGCAGCGGCACCGAGAGCGGGCAGAAGACGCGCGCGCTGGCCGCGATCTGGCAGAACAAGTCGGATTTCGATGCCAATGCCGGCATGATGGCCACCGCGGCCGATCGCCTCGCCGTGGCGCTGAAGGCCAACGACAAGACCGCCGCCACCGCCGCCTTCGGCGCGATGACCGGCCAGTGCGGCGCCTGCCACCGCCCCTACCGCGCGCCGCAATAAGCGACGCCGGCTTGCCTTACCGACGGCCGGGCCGCCCTGGGCGCCCGGCCGTTCGTATGTTCAGACGCGGGTGACGAGCACCCAAACGGCCAGCGCGGCCACCGCCAGGATCGCCAGCGCCAGATAGGGGCTGACCATGCGCGGCTGCGGCGTTGCGGCCGGCAGGCGCTTCTTGCCGGTGACCATCGGCCGCACCAGGTTGTGGCGCTTCAGCACCGCGTAGCTGGCGATGGCCAGCAGGTGCAGCGCCACCATGATCTGGATGCCGGTGAACAGCAGCCGGTGCTGCTTCTTGGCCCAGGCGCCCCAATCCGCGCCCACCAGGTGGTTCAGCGGCGCCTCGATGAAGCTTTCCTCGTCGGCGATGATCAGCCCCAACGAGACCTGCGACAGCAGCACCAGCAGCATCACCAGCACCATCCAGCCGCCGGCGGCATTGTGGCCCACCTGGGTGTCCGGCTCCTTCTTCGGCATGTCCATCAGGTGCGTGACGGCGTGGAGCGGGTTGCCCAGGAAGTGGCTGAAGCGCGCGGTCTCGCTGCCCACGAAGCCCCACACGACGCGGAACAGCAGCAGCGCCAGGATCGCCTCGCCGGCCAGCATGTGGATGCGCAGGTTGTTGGCGAACTCGATGCTGATCCAGCTGGTCAGCAGCAGCGCCACCAGCGCCCAGTGGAACAGCCGCACGGGCACGTCCCAGACCCGCATCGGCAGCACCAGGCCAGGCTTTTGCGGCACGCCGCGCGGGGCGGCGGCGGGGGTGGGGCGGCTCGCCATGCGGGTCTCCGGCACGAAGGGGTTGGAACAGAGTAAAGGTGGCGCAGCTAGCGGCTGTAAAGGCCGATCTGTCTTGCATGCAACGGCGGGCGTTGTGTCCGCGGCAGAAATGTTGCCGCGAGATTGCAGGGCTTCCTGCGTCTGCTAGATATGACGGCGAGAAGTGGGCCCCAGGGCGTTCCGCGAGGTGCCGACGGCCCTGGCGCGCCGGATTCCCCGGGCTGCCGACGTCGGAGGCGCTGGACCATGGCCGCACCCCTGCCCAACCCCTCCCCCCCGCCGCCGCGCGGCGCCGCACTGCGGGGCGTGGCGATCGGGGTGGCCGGCCTCGTGGCGCTGGGCGCCGGGCTCTGGCTGGCGCTGCGGGAGCCGGAGGCACCGGCCCCGCGCGTGGCCGCCGTGGTGCCGCAGGCCGCGGTGCCGGCCGCACCGGTGGTGGCCCCAACCCCAGCCCCGGCCGCTCCGGCATCCCCAGCCCCGTTGGCGGCACCGGCGCCCGCCGCTGCTCCTCTGGCACCGGCTCCTGCACCTGCACCGGTCGCCGCACCGGTCGCCGCACCGGCCCAACCACCAGCCCCTGCGCCTGCGCCTGCCCCGGCACCCGCCACCACAGCCACGGCACCGCGGCCCGCGCCGCCCACCGCACCACAGCCGGCCCCCGCGATCGCAGCCACACCTGCGCCCGCCATTGCAGCGGCGCCCAGCATTCCAGCAACGCCGGCCCCCACGCCCCCACCCATGGCCGCGCAGCAGGCGCCGCGCTTCGACATCGTGCGCGTGTCGCCGTCCGGCAACATGGTAATTGCCGGGCGGGCGGAGCCGGAGGCCACGGTGATCCTGCGCGCCAACGGCCGCGAGATCGGGCGTGTGCGGGCCGACGTGCAGGGCCAATGGGCCTTCGCCGGCGCCGCATCGCTGCCGCCGGGCGCGCATGAGATCACCCTGGCCGC
>CAMDAM010000048.1 GCA_945888575.1 Asaia bogorensis
CGGCGCGGGCGGCGGGCTCAACGCCGGCGGCACGGCCTTCGGCGGCGGCACCACCGCGGTGTTCAACACCAGCGCCACCAATGCCGGCGGCATCGCCCCCGGCGGTGCCGGCACCGCACCGGCCAGCTTCGCCTATGGCACCCCGGCCAGCCAGGGCGGCCCGGGTGGCGCGGCCTCCCCCAGTGCCGCGGGTGGCGCCGGGGCCAACGGCCAGACCCCGGCCGGCGGCGGTGGCGGCGGCGGCGCGGCCGTGGCGGGCCAGTCTGCCGGCCTGGGCGGCAACGGCGGTGCCGGCCTGGTCATCGTCACCGAGTGGTGATGTTCCGGCCGGAGATGGGCAGCACGATGAACGACACGCCTTCCCCCACATCCCTGTTCGAAGAGGATCCTCCCATGGCCCCTGAAGGGCGCACGGTCCGGCGCGCCACATCGCGCGCCGAGCTGACCGAACTGGCCGAGCGCGTCGCGCGGCTGGAAACCACCGCCGAGCACCTGCAGGAAACCCTGGCGCGCATCGATGCCGGCATGGGCAAGATGCAGGCCAAGATGGATGCGCTGGCCGGCACCATGGCCCAGGGCATCGGCGGGCTGCGCGTGGGCGCGGTGGCGGGGCAGGCAGCGGCGGCCATCATCGGCTTCGTTGCCGCGCATCTCTGGCCTGTTGCCAAGTAGCGCGACAGTAGCCGCGAACCCCGGCGGGCTGTATCATGCACCTGTACCCGCGACGATGCGGGCAGCTTTTTCGAGCGGCCCGCGCGAGCGGGCGGGAGGTGCGTGATGCGGTTCCTCCAGTTGCACGGCCAATCCGCCGACCTCGCCGGTTTTGGCCTGAACGCCGATGCGGTGACGCGCGCGCTGCGCGGCGTGGCCACGATGGGGCCGGTGCAGCCGCCGCGCCCCCCGCGCCTGATGCGCGGCGTGCCGGCCGACATCCGCGACTATATCGGCCGCGAGTTCCACGGCGCCGGCATGTCCCTGGCGGGGCTGCGCGCCGGCGTGATGCGCTGCCCCGATCCCTGGACGGGGCAGATGCTGGAGACGCTGGGCGTGTTCACCAGCCATTCCCGCGGTGGCATGCCGGCCGAGCTGCTGCCGCTGTTCTACGCCTTCAACTCCCCGGCCGGCGGCGAGTTCTGGCTGTGCCTGTGGGGCACCTACGGCAAGCCGGTGATGCTGGTGGTGCCGCGGATCGACCTGGCGGTGCACGATTTCCTGCGCCACGATGCGCTGAGCACCCCGGCCGCCCCGCTGCTGGATGCGCTGCGCGGCTCGCTCGGCGCCTACCGTGCCCTGCTGTCCGAAACCGCCCGGCCGGAGCGGCCGGAGCGCATCGGCCTGCTCGACATGCCGGACAATTACGGCCACCAGATGCTGGAGAACCTCTCCGGCGTGCAGCGCCTGGCCGATGAGGGCCTGCTGCCGGCGCTGGAGGAGCTGTGGGTGACAGGCCCGGAGTTCTTCGGCCCGGTGGAGGAGATCTTCCCGGAGCTGCAGGGCCGCGTGCGCCGTTTCGCCAACCGCTGGGACCTGTTCGAGCCGCTGCTGCGCGTGCGCCACCGGCGCCTGTTCCGCGTCGGCTCCAACGTGTTCCAGCAGCGGCTGCGCGCCCGCATCCTGGCTGCCTGCCCGGTGGCCGGCCGCCCGGCGGAGCGCACGCTGCGGCCGTGCATCGCCATCACCGTGCGCAGCTCCGGCCGCAACTGCCTCAACCTGGCCGAGGCGGTGGGCGCGATGTACCGCACCCTCTCGGCGCGCACCCCCGGCCTCGGCGTTGTGCTGGATGGCTGGGTGTTCCCGGAATCGGAGCTGGTGCTGCGCTCCGCGGTGGCCACGGCGCTCTCCACCCCCTACCTGCAGCGCATCCAGGCGGAGATGGCGGAAGCCACGGCCATCCGCGACGCGCTGCCGCCACACACGGTGGTGGACAACCTGGTGGGCCTTTCCATGCGCGAATCGCTCGGCGCGCTGCGCTCCGTGCGCGGCTACCTCGCCCATGTCGGCACGCTGCAGCACAAGATCGCGCTGTTCGCCGGCACTGGCGGCGTGGTGCACGGCCCCGCACCGCAGATGAACACGATCGAAAGCGGCCCGTTCCAGAGCGAGGTGGGCACCGCCCCGCGCTACCTGCCGGCCGCGGCGGTGGCCGATGTGGCCGGCCAGACCGCGCGCGGGGAACGCTTCCAGAGCTACCGGATCACCGACCCCGAGACGATGGCGGCGATGATGCAGGAGGTGCTGGAGGAATAGGAAGAAGGCTCTTTCCGGTCACAAAAGGAAGAGCGCTACTCGTCTTCCCAGGTCATGATCTTCACCTCGGTCAGCGCGATCGACATGCGCCGGGAATCGTGGGTGTTCGGCACCACGTCGCGGATGCGGTGGAATTCCGGCGGTTCCAGCGTGATCTCGTTCCGCCCGCGCCGGAGCTCCATGGGTTCGGTGCGCAGGATGCGCCAGCGTTCCCCCAGCGCGCGGAGCGAGAACGCCACGGCCTCCCCGTTCACGCGCAGCGTCATGCGCTCCAGCGGGTAGGGGTCCATGATCATGTAGATGCCCAGCCCCAGCCGGGCCTGCGGCACCGCCGCCGTGACCACCAGCGTGCCCGCACCCTTGCCGGTGGCGGCATCGCCGTCGCGGATCCAGAACAGGTTGGCGGAATCGCGCGGATGGAACCCCTCCAGCGCCGACACCGCGTCCGGGATCAGCACGCGGTCTGTCGGCGTGATCGCCTCGCCGGGTGCGCCGGGGGCCGTGGCGGCCTCCGCGAAGCGCATCCGCGCTTCCACCAGCGCGGCCATCGCGGCCAGCGCGGTATCCTCCTCGGCGTTCACCATCGTATCGCGGCCGGTGAAGTAATCCTGCGTCAGCCGCTTCATGTCCCCGCTGTCGGAGACGGCGCCGCGCTGGCGCTTGCGCTGGTATTCGTTCCAGGATTTCAGGATGTAGTGGTGCAGCACCGGCCCGTGCTCGGCCACGATGGCCGCCTGTGCCGGGTGGTTGCCGGCCACCTCGCGCAGGCTGCCATCGGTCATGATGTAGCGGCCATCGCGCAGATGCGCGGTATGGCTGAACTGGAACGTCGCCACGCATTCCGGCCGCGCGATGGTCTTCACCCAGTAGTGCTCGGGGTAGTCCAGCTTGGCGCGCTTGGTGAAGCGGCGGATCACCAGGTCCTCGTCGTCGATCTCGATGCGCCCGGCGGAGCCGAACACGCGCTGGTTCACCGCCACCGCGCCGATATCCTCCTCCAGCCCATCCAGCCAGTTGGGCAGCGGGCGCCATTGCGGGTCGAACAGGAACTCGTCGGCGTCCAGGAAGGCCACCCAGTCGTAGCGCCCGGCCAGCGCCTGGCAGGCATCGTTGAACGCCGATTGCTGGCGCTCGATCCCCGTCACCGTCCAGGGCAGCACCTCGATGTCGTAATGCGTCGCCAGCTGCGCCAGCAGCGCCTGGCTGCCGTCGGTGCTGCCGTTGTCGTAGATGCGGAAATGGCTCACGCCCACCAGGGCATGGAAGGCGAGCCATTCCGCGAGGTAGGGGCGCTCATCCTTGATCATCAGGCAGATCGCCAGGCTCATCGGCGCAGACATCCTCTCGCGGCAGACCGGCAGGCGCGACACGGCGCCAGGGTGAATCCCTACACAACCCGAGCCGCCATTCCTATGCGGTTACGAAGCTTCCGCAAAGATTGCCGGCTTTGGCCATTCGGTTCACGAAAAGTTGAATGGCGCCAGCGGGTGGCCCAGCCTCGCCTGCGGCATGGCCGGCACGCTTGCGCGCGTGGCGATCCGGCGGGTAAATGGCCGCATCGCCGTGCGTGCATGGTAGGTTTCACCAAGCGTTCCCAGCAGGAGATCCGCGCGAATGCCGCGCAAGCTCGATATCGGACCGGACATGAAGCCCATCGCCGGCTTCGAGGTACTGGACGTCTTCAGCCCCGGGCGCCCGCATCCCGCCGAGATCCTGCGCCGCCTGCCCTATGAGGATGCCAGCTTCGACCTGGTCCACATGGCCCATGTGCTGGAGCACGTGGCCTGGTACCAAACCGGGGATGCGCTGGCCGAAGTGCTGCGCGTTCTGCGCCCCGGCGGCGTGCTGGAAGTGTGGGTGCCCGATGCGCTGCGCATCGCCGAGGCCTTCGTGAACGCCGAGCGCCGCGGCCACGACCCGCTGAAGATCGACCCCTGGACACGCTTCAACCCCGCCGGAGACCCCTGCGTGTGGGCGGCCGGGCGCCTGTTCTCCTATGGCGACGGCCAGGGCACCCCCGGCCACCCCGCCTGGCACCTGGCCATGTTCTCCCCGCGCCGCCTGCGCGAGGTCCTCCTCCAGGCCGGCTTCGTGGGGGTGGAGGAGTTGCACTCCGGCCGCGTGCGCGGCCACAACCACGGCTGGATCAGCCTCGGCGCCACCGGCCGCCGCAAGCCCTAGGATACCGCGGCATGAGCACGGCCCCCACCCCTGCCCCCGGGCCGGCGATCGACCTTCGCAGCCTCTGGCACCGCACCACCGCCACGGTGCCGCCCCGCCCCGGCCAGGCGCTGAACATGCGCACCGTGGCGGACCTGCACGCCACCATCAAGAAGCACCTGCACCGCGTCTCTGAAGGCTACGACTTCGTGGTCGGCCTGCCGCGCAGCGGCCTGGTGCCGGGCGCGCTGGTGGCGCTGCACCTCAACCTGCCGCTGGTGACACTCGCGGACCTCGGCACCGGCCATCTCGGCCAGCGCGACACCAACCGCTGGGGCCGCGCCCACCACCGCCTGGCCCGCGCCGGTGGCGATTCGGCCCTGAACGTGCTGGTGGTGGACGACACGATCAACACCGGTGCCGCCATCCGCCGCTTCCGCACCACCCACGCCGCCACCATCGGCAGCGGCCGCTACCGCTTCACCTTCCTCGCCATCTACAAGGCCGAGCACGATGCGCCCGATGCCGACCTCACCTTCGATACCGTGCCGGGCCCGCGCGTGTTCGAGTGGAACATGATGCACCACCCGATGAGCGACGGCTTCCTCTGCGACCTCGACGGCGTGTTCTGCCCCGACGGCCCGCCGGAAAACACCAATGACGGCGGGCTGTACGAGAAATACATCCTCAACGCGCCCCTGAAGCTGCGGCCGAGCTACAAGCTCGGCGCCATCGTCACCTCCCGGCTGGAAAAGTGGCGCGGCCAGACCAAGGAATGGCTGGCCAAACACGACATCCAGTACGACGAGCTGATCATGCTCGACCTGCCCACCGCCGAACGCCGCCGCCAGCTGCAGCTCTACGGGCGCTACAAGGCGGATGTGTACGCCGCCATGGGCGGGCGGCTGTTCGTGGAAAGCGATTCCGGCCAGGCGCACCAGATTGCACAGATCACCGGGCGGCCGGTGTTCTGCACGGATACCGGGGTTTTCCTTAAGGGGAAGGCTTAAGAATCTTCTTTTTGTGAACAAAAAGAAGCAAAAAAACTTCATTCATGGCGCCCGCGCCAGAAATACCGGCGCGCGTGCCAGTCATAAAAGTTTTTTGGTTCTTTTTTTTCAAAAAAGAACGCCTTGCTTAGTCAGCACACCCCGTCACCACCGGCTCCTGCGCCGGCGTGCTGCGCCGGCACAGCGTCAGCGCCGGCGCCGGCTTGCCGCCTTCGAACCCGTTGCCCGCCAGCCGGTTGCCGCGCACTTCCACCGCCACGCCCGCCGCCCGCACCACGCCGCCGGAGCGCGAGACGTGGTTGTCCTGCAGGTCGTTGCCTTCCACCACCACCCGCGCCGGCAGCCGGTCCTCCCCGCCTTCCGACGCCTGGTATGGCCCCACCGCCAGCGCGGGATAGCCGCGCATCCCGGCCACGCGGTTGTGGCGCACCACCACCAGCTCGGCATCGCCCGCCCGCACCAGGATGCCCGCGGTGCGCGCGCCGGGCTGCGGGGCGGCGATATCGTTGTCTTCCAGCGTGATCGTGCCGGCGATCCGCCCGCCGCCGCGCCCCAGCGGGCTGACCCAGATGCCCACCCCGTTCGCCCCCAGCCCGCGCACGATGTTGCGCCGGGCGGTGAAGCCGCGCGACGTGGCCGGCGCGTTGCCGGTATCCACCGCGTTGAACAGGATGCCGTGGCCATTCGCCAGGAAGGCGATGTTGTCCTCCACCACCGCATCCTCGGTGCCGAACCAATGGTCCCAGGCGGCGTTGCGCGTGCCGTGGGAGAGGTTGTGCGCCACACGCGTGCGCCGCGCGCCCAGCATGGCGGTGGCATCCATGCCCCCTTCGAACGCGCAGCCCTCCACGGAAACGTCATCCGCCCGGCGCAGCAGCACGCCCATGGTCTCGTGGCGGATGCGGATGGCGCGCACATGAATGCCGCGGTCCCGCCCGGTGGAGGACAGCCAGTTGGCGTTCATCACCGTGCCCATGGACAGCAGGCCGACCTTGCCGAACACGTGGTCCTGCTCCAGCGTCGCCATCGGCCGCGCCTGCGCATCCTGTGGCCCCTGCAGGCTCACGCCCGAGGGCAGCAGCACGGGCTTGGACAGGCGATAGGTGCCGGCCTGCAGCAGCAGCGTCTGCCCGGGCCGCAGGGTGTGCAGCACCGCGTTGATCGCCTCGGCCACGTCCGCCCCGGTATCCGGCCGCACCCCGCGCGCCTCCAGCCGCACCGCGCCGGCCGGCACGGCAAAGACCGGCGGCCGCCACTCCGGCACACCCTGGGCCTGCGCCGCGGCACCGGCGCTCCACAGCGCCAGCAGCAGCAGGAACAGGCGGGCCACGGGCATCACCCCTTGCGCTGCAGCACCGCCATCTTGGGCGCCCAGTAGTTCACGCCGCCCTTGTCGCTGCGGTGGATGAACACCTGGGCCGTATTCGCCTCGATGAACCGCGCCTGCTCCGGCGAAATCGCCGCACTCTCCAGCTTGCCGGTGCGCAGGAACTGCTCCAGCAGGAAGATCGTGCGCGGCACCTTCGGCAGGTCGGCATCCATCGGGTTGAACACGTGGATGTCCTCGATCACGAAGAACCCGCCGGGCTCCACGCGGTCGAACAGATGCGCCAGGGTCAGCTGCTGATGGTAGCTGGCGTGGCTGCCGTCATCGATCAGCAGCCGCAGCTTGGGCAGCGCCGCGGCCAGCTTGGTGAGCGACTCGGCGCTGCCGGCATCGCCCTGGATGAAGGTGAACCCCTCCATCTTCACCGCCGAGAAATCGGAGATGTCGAAGCCCCAGATCTTCGCGCGCGGGAAATACTTGCGCCACATGGCGATGGAGGGTGCCTCCTGCTCCACCCGGCCGCGCAGCTTGGATTCGTCGAGCCCCCCGCGCTTCAGCCCGATTTCCAGCATGGCGAACTCGCGCTCGCGGAACTGCTCGAACAGGAAGGCATACAGCCGCGCGTAGTCGTGCGCGTGGAACACGGCATCACCCTTGTCGCTACCGGCTTCATTGGCGATCTGGGACAGGTTCAGGGACACGGCGGCTGGTTCTCCATGGCAAACAGGGTGGTTCTTCGCATGCCAAGGTCTGCTGTCAAACCTTCCGCTTAGTGAAAATCGCGCGAGCGGGGTAGCGACGGCGCCCGTTCCTCATCTTTGGGCGGGGTCCGGTTCGCCTCGTCGGCCCGGGCCAGCGGCACGGCCAGCGCGCCTTCCGCCTCCAGCAGCCCCAGCAGGGCGGTGCGATCGGTCAGCGCATCGGCCACCACATGCACCACCCCTTCCTCCGATCGCTGCACCTTCCCCGCCACCTCCAGCACCTGGCTGCCCAGCACGGCGCGGCGGAAGCGTTCCATCACCGAAGGCCAGATCACGATATTGGCCACCCCGGTCTCGTCTTCGATGGTGGCGAACACCACGCCGGAGGCACTGCCCGGTCGCTGCCGCACCAGCACCACGCCGGCCACCCGCACCTTCGCCCCATCGCGGCGCGAGGTCGCCTCCGCGCAGGTCGCCACCCCCTCGGCCGCCAGCACGCGGCGCAGCAGCCGCACGGGATGGGCGCGCAGGGAGAGCCCGGTGGCCTGGTAATCCGCCGCCACATGCTCCCCCTGGCGCATCGCCGGCAGCGCGGCATTGCCCGGCGGCGGATCGAGCATCGCCAGCAGCGGCGGCGCCGCATCCTCCAGCCCGCGCACCCGCCACAGCCCCTGCCGCCGGTCCAGCCCCAGCCCGCGCAGCCCATCCGCCTCCGCCAGCATCACCAGCGCCGCCCGCGGCAGCCCGATGCGCGTGAGTGCCGCGAAATCCGCAACCGGCCGTGCGGCCACGATCCGCCGCGCCCACTCCTCCCGGAACCCCTCGATCAGCCGAAAGCCGAGCCGCAGCGCCACATCCCGGCCCGCCGCCTCCACATCGCAGTCCCAGCCGGAGACCAGCACGTCGATCCCGCGCACCTGCACCCCATGCTCGCGCGCATCGCGCACGATCTGCGCCGGCGCATAGAACCCCATCGGCTGGCTGTTCAGCAGCGCACAGGCAAACGCCGCCGGGTGGTGGCATTTCAGCCAGGCCGAGACGTACACCAGCTGCGCGAAACTGGCCGCGTGGCTTTCGGGGAACCCATAGGTCCCGAACCCCTCGATCTGCCGGAAGCAGCGCTCGGCGAAATCCCGCTCGTAGCCGCGCGCCGCCATGCCATCCACCATCTTGCCGAAGAAGGTGTTGATCGTGCCTACGTGCCGGAACGTCGCCATCGCCCGGCGCAGCGCGTTGGCTTCCTCCGGCGTGAACTTCGCCGCCTCGATGGCAATGCGCATCGCCTGTTCCTGGAACAGCGGCACGCCCAGCGTTTTGCCCAGCACCCGCTCCAGCTCATCCGCCGGCCCGTGCGCGGGATCGGGCGAGGGGAAATGCACTGCCTCCTTGCCCTGCCGCCTTCGCAGGTAGGGATGCACCATGTCGCCCTGGATCGGCCCGGGCCGCACGATGGCAACCTCAATGACGAGATCATAGAACTTCGCAGGGCGGAGCCGCGGCAGCATGTTCATCTGCGCCCGGCTTTCCACCTGGAACACGCCCACGGAATCCCCGCGGCACAGCATGCGATACGTCGCCGCATCCTCGCGCGGCACGTCGGCCAGGTCGGTGATCGGAAACCCCCGCGCCCGCAGCAACGCAAACGCCTTGCGGATGCAGGTGAGCATGCCGAGCGCCAGCACATCCACCTTCATGATCCCCAGCGTGTCGATGTCGTCCTTGTCCCACTCGATGAAATACCGGTCATCCATCGCCGCCGGCCCGATCGGCACCGTCTCGATCAACGGCCCGCGCGTCAGCACGAACCCGCCGACATGCTGGGACAGGTGGCGCGGAAACCCGATCAGCTCGCGCGCCAATTGCAGCGTGCGCTGAAGCGCCATGCTCTCCCCATCCAGCCCCACCTCCGCCAGCCGTTCGGGCGACCACAACTCCCCCGCGCCGGACCGGCTGCCCCAGCTCTGGCTCGACAAAATCCCCGTGGTGTCCTCCGACAACCCCATCACCCGGCCCACCTCGCGGATCGCCATCTTGGGCCGGTAATGGATCACGGTGGCGGCAATGGCCGCTCGGTCATGCCCGTAGCGCGCATAGAGATACTGGATCACCTCCTCGCGCCGCTCATGCTCGAAATCCACGTCGATATCCGGCGGCTCCCGCCGCTCCGCCGAGACGAACCGTTCGAACAGCAGATCGATTTCCGTGGGATCGACAGCGGTGATCCCCAGCGCGAAGCACACCGCCGAATTCGCCGCCGACCCACGCCCCTGGCACAGAATGCCGCGCCCGCGCGCGAACACCACGATGTCGTGCACCGTGAGAAAATACCGCGCGTAGCTCAGCCGCGCGATCATCGCGAGTTCCTTGGCGATGGTCGCTCGCACCTTGTCCGGCACGCCCCGGGGATAGCGCTGCGCCGCCCCCTCCCATGTCAGCACCGCCAGATGCTCATCCGCCGTGCGCCCCGGCGGCACCGGCTCATCGGGATACTCGTAGGCGAGCTGGTCCAGCGAGAATTCCACCTGCGAGACAATCTCCAGGCTCGCCACCACCGCCTCCGGATACGCCCGGAACAGCCGCGCCGTTTCCGCCGCCGGTTTCAGATGCCGCTCCGCATGCGGCGCCAGCGCCAGCCCCGCCTTCTCGATCGTGGTGCCCAGCCGGATGCAGGTCATCACATCGGCCAGCATCTTGCGCGCCGGGTGGTGGAACAGCACGTCGTTGGTGGCCACCAGCGGCATGCGCACCAGCCGCCCCATCTCCGCCAGTGCGGCCAGCCGGCGCCCATCCTCCGCCGAATGATCCCGCCGCGCCGCCAGCCAGATGCGTCGCCCAAACACCTCCCGCAGCCCATGCAGCGCTTCGGCCTCGCCCCCCATGGCGATCCCCACCAGCCCCTCGGCATGGGCCGCCAGGTCCGCCCGCGTCAGCACGCACGCCCCCTTCTTCGCCCGCCGCTTGCCCCGCGTCAGCAACGTCGTCAGCCGCCCCCAGGCGGCGCGGTCGGTGGGATACACCACCACCTCCGGCGTTCCGTCCACGAAGCCCAGCCGGGCGCCGACCAGCAACGGCAACCCCACCTTCTTCGCCGCCTCATGCGCCCGCACCACCCCCGCCACCGTGTTCCGGTCCGCCACCCCCAGCGCCGCCAGCCCCAGGGCATGCGCCTGCCCCACCAGCTCCTCGGCATGGCTCGCGCCCTCCAGGAAGGAGAACGGAGTGGCGCAGACGAGTTCGGCGAAGGAAATCAAGAATCTTCTTTTTCTGAAGAAAAAGAAGCAAAAAGACTTCTATAATTTGGCCCGTGCCAGATTATAAAAGTTTTTTGGTTCTTTTTTTCAAAAAAGAACATACTTACCCGAACACCCCATGCACGAACCACCGCGGCGCCCCCACCAGCCCGATGCGGAACACCCAGAACCGCCCGCCCTGCTGGTCTTCCACCCGGTAGTAGTCGCGGATGAAGTCGTGCAGCGGCCGCGTCGGGTCCGGCGTGCGGCGCCACCATTCCGCGCCGATGCGTTCCGGCCCCGTGGCGGCCCGGATGCGGTGCACCCGCCCGCGCCAGCGGAACAGCAAGGGCGGGTCGTCCGGCACCGGCGCGGTGGCGTCGATCGGCTCCGGCGGCGTGAACAGCCGCAGCGGCCGATCGGGCAGTTGCGCCGGCCAGGCGACTTCCGTCATCGGCCCCGCCCGCCCCACGGCGCGCTCCGGCACATGGCTGCCCATGGGGGCGGGCCGCCACAGCGCCCCCTCGCCCAGCCGCGCGATCAGCGTATCCAGCGTGGCGGCGAGGTCGGCCGCGGTATCCGGCTTGCCGTCCAGCGCCGCCTGCGCCGCCGAGAGCGGCCCGCGCGCTTCGGCCGCCAGCGCCACCATCTCCACCCCGAAGCCGGGATCGACGGTCTCCAGCTTCCCCGCCAGCAGCTTCAGCACATAGGCCCCGTCGCGCACCGGCCGCGCGGTGGCGATGCCGATGGCCGGCACCACCCCATCCACCCGGCTGAACCGCGCCACAAAACGTCGCGCCCCCAGCCCCTCCTGCTCCAACCGCCGCGCCAGCCGCGCGGCCAGCCAGGCCAGCGCCCGCGCCAGGTCCTCCGGTGCGGCGATGGGTTCGGCGAAGCGCCGGACCTCCTCCCACGGCCGCGCCGGCATCGGCCAGGCGATGGGTTCCTCGGCGGCGCCGAAGGCCTGCTCCAGCCGCAGCACCGGCACGGGCCCGAACCGCGCCGAAACCTCCCCGCGCGGCAGCCGCGCCAGCGCGCCGATGGTGCGTATGCCCACCCGCCGCAACGCCGCCACCGAGCGGTCATCCAGCCGCAGCAACCCGATCGGCAAACCCTCCAAGGCAGCCCGCTCCTGCCCGGCCGGCAGCACGCACTCGGCCTTCCCCGTGGCAAACCTTGCCAGCGCCCAGGCCGCCCCAGAGGCCCCCGCCACCGCCAACCGGGCGGGAAACCCCACCTCCGCCAGCCGCCGCGCGATGGCCGCGCACAGCCCCTCCTCCCCGCCATGCAGATGCCCGCAGCCGGCGATATCCAGCCACAGCCCCTCCGGCGCATCGGCGGCGGCCAGCGGCGTGAACCGCGTGGCCCACTCCGCCAACCGCGCCAGCGCCGCGTCATCCTCCTCCGGCGTCGCCTCGTGCACCTCCAGCTCCGGCACCAGCGCCCGCGCCTCGGCCAGCGCCTGGCCCACGCGCAGCCCGGCCTCCGCCGCCAGCGGGCACACGCAGGCCAGCCGGCGCTGCCCGCGCTCGCTGATCACTGTGGCCGCCGGCACATCAGCCGACGCCGCGCCGCTGCGCCGCAGCCGCAGGATCGGCCAGTTCGGCAACCACACGGACAGGATCCGCCGCATCTCTTTCTCCCGCTTCCACAATCCACTCCCCCGGCACGCCGCCGCGCGCATGCACCAGCGCCAGGCGCCAGCGCGGCGGCGCGAAGGGCCCGGCACTCGGCACCCCCACGATCCGCCACCGCGTCACCGCCGAGGGCGCCTCCTCCACCACCTGTGCCGCCCGCCCATAGGGCCAGCGATGCAGCACCAGCCCCATCCGCCCATGCTTCAGGCAGGCCAGCTGCAGCCGCCGCGCGGCGATGCGCGAAAGCCGCCCGGCCTCCGCCACCACCGCCGCGAAGGCCCCGCCGCGCAGCCCCGCCTCCATTGCCGCCAGCACCGCGGCGTCATCCGGCGCGCAGGCCAGCACCAGCCGCCCGGGATCGAGCCCCAACGCCACCAGCCCGGGCGCATACAGATCCTCCCGCCCGGCCACCCACAGCCACGGCAGCGGGCCCCCCACCCCCTGGGGCAGCCGCGCCAGCAGCCGCGCCGCGAACCCCGCCACCACCGCCCCCTGCTGCACCTCCGCCCCATCCTCCGGCCCCACCTCGTGCAGCGCCCCGATGGGCAGCACCCCCCCCGGCAGGCAGGCCCCGATCGCCCCCCCCATCCCCAGCCCCGGCCGCACCGCCGCCGCCCCCTGCCGGCGCAATTGCGCGATCAGCCCGGCTGGGGCGGGAAAGGGAGGGGATCGGGGCGCGAGGTTCATGGGAAATTGTTCACTGTTTGTTCCCCATTGATTCCCAGAACCGAGTCGCGAGTCAACGTAATTAGGACGCGAGTCCTCCGTGGGTTTTCACATCTGTTCCGGCTACGCTGCGAACGCGTTCCGGCCGACGCCCATGCCCCACCCCATTCCCCAACCCGATCAAATGCCTGCACGCCGACGCTTCCTGGCCCGCCTCACTGCCGCGGCCGGCGCATGGCCGCTCCTCGCCTCCCTCTCGCCAGCCGCCCGGGCGCATCGTGGTGGGCCGGACCGCCCCCGCCAGCGCCTGATCCGCGGGCCGTTGCGCCGTGGGAACAGGGTGGATCGCTGCCGGCCCTACAACCACCCCGCCCGCGCCAGGAAGATCGGCGCCTGCACGTTCATCGTCGCCGCCTCGCGCGCCAGGAAGCCCGGCAGCCCGGCCACGGGCACGATCGTCAGCCCGGCATACTCCTCGTCCCCGCCCGCCGCATGCCGCGCCCGCAGCGCAGCGGCATCGAGCGCGGTCTCGATGGCGATGCCGAGGTCCAGCACATGGCTCCCCAAGCCGCCCCCTGGTCCCGGCACCGCATGCTCCACCAAACAAAGCGGGCGCGGGCTGTGCACATCGGCGGCGTGCAGCCCCAGCTCTTCCTCCAGCTCGGCAAACAGCGTCGCCAGCACGTCCACCCTCCCCTCCGGCCGCTCCGCCCCGCCATCCACCGTGCCCGCCGGCGGCAGCTGCCATTCCCCGGCCTGGTAGATCGCCCGCGCCGGCCGCTGGCCGAACACCACCCCATCCGGCCCGCGCAGCACCCCGCCCACCGCCAGGGAGCGCTGGCCCAGCACCGGGAACAGCTCGTGCCGCGCCATCTGCGCCACCACCCGGCGATATTCGCTCCAGTGCCCGCAGATCAGCCGCGGCGTGATCACGTCGGCGCAGAACACCCGGCCGTTGAACAGCTTGCCCCCGGTGCGCGCCTGCGCCTCGGCCCACAGCCGGTCGATCTCCGCCTCCAGCCAGGTGGGCAAGGGCGGCATCGGCCGCGTTGCCGCCACCACCAGCCCGTCGGCCACCTCGTGGATGATCGCCTCTTCGCCCATGCCCATTGCGCGCCTGCCGCCTTCCTGCGCCCGCATCACACCGGCCACGCGCCCGTCGGTCAAACCAGGCCCGGCAAAACTTCTGCCGCCCCGGCGGAACGCTCCTTCGCCGCGCGGTGTTACCCCGGCAGACAGGCTGCCATGCCGATGCGCCCCGCCCATGTCGCGGAATGCGCCCGGCCCTGAAGGCGGCCTCCCACAACCGAATGAGGCTCAATCATGCGAATTCTTCTTTCCACGACCGCGCTTGCCACCATGCTCGTACTGGGCGGCGCCGCCTGGGCACAGGCACCGAGCGGGGCGCAGGGGAGTGCCCAGGGCGGCCAGACGTCGGGCGGCGCGGATGGCATGAGCAGCAACCAAACCCCGAAGAGCCCGATGCAGGCCGGTGGCATGGCCAGCGACGAGCAGGTTCGCACCAAGCTTTCGGCCCAGGGCTTCAGCGATATTCAGGCCATCACCCGCAGCGGCAACAGCTACCAGGCGCGCGCCATGCAGAACGGCCGCCCGGTGGACCTGACCATCGACGCCACCACCGGCGCAATCCGCAGCCAGGCCGCCGCCCGCTAACGGCGGCCACATCACAGGAGACAGCACCATGGACAAGGACCGCATCGGCGGCATGGCCGACCAGGCCAAGGGCGCCATCAAGAAAGGCATCGGCAAGCTCACCGGCGACGCCAAGCTGCAGGCCGAAGGCGAAGCCGATACGATGAAAGGCAAGGCCAGGAACGCGGTCGGCGGCGCCAAGGATGCCGTGCGGGACGTGGTGAACAAGAATTAAGGTAAGAGTCTTCTTTTTCTAAATAAAAAGAAGCAAAAAGACTTTATTAAATTGCGCCTCGTTCTCCCGGTGAAATACCGGGGGAGCGAGGCGCAAAGTCATGAAAGTTTTTTTGGTTCTTTTTTTTCAAAAAAGAACATCTTGCTTGACGCCGCCCCAAGCCGCCGCCACCAAGAGGGGCATGAGCACCAACCCCCTCCTCGCCCCCTGGCACACGGCCTTCGGCGCGCCCCCCTTCGACCTAATCCGCCCGGAGCATTTCTCCTCGGCCTTCACCGAAGCCATGGCCGCCCATCTCGCCGAGATCGAGGCGATCGCCACCAACCCCGAGGCCCCCAGCTTCGCCAACACCATCGCCGCCATGGAGCGCAGCGGCCGGGCGCTCAAGCGCGTGGGCGCCACCTTCGGCAACCTCGTCGCCAGCCACGGCAACGCAGCCCTGCAGGAAGTGGAACGCGAGATGGCCCCCCGGCTGGCCGACCACGGCAGCCGCATCAGCCTCGACCCCCGCCTGTTCGCCCGCGTCCAGGCGCTGCACGCCAGCCGCGCCAGCCTCGGCCTCGCGCCCGATGAGCTGCGCCTGCTGGAACGCAGCCATCTCGGCTTCGTCCGCGCCGGCGCCGCCCTCGATCAGGCCGGCCGCACCCGCATGGCGGAGATCAACACGCGGCTGGCCACGCTGCACACCCAGTTCGGCCAGAACGTGCTGCACGACGAACGCGACTGGACCATGCCGCTCGACGACTCCGGCCTCGCCGGCCTGCCCGAATTCGTGATCGAGGGCACCCGCCAGGCCGCCGAGGAGCGCGGCCAGCAAGGCCACCTCGTTACCCTCTCCCGCTCGCTGATCGAGCCCTTCCTCACCTTCTCCCCGAGGCGAGACCTGCGCGAGGCCGCCTGGCGCGCCTGGACCAGCCGCGGCATGCACGAAGGCGCGCACGACAACCGCCCCCTGATCCCCCAAATCCTGGCGCTCCGCGCCGAGCGCGCGAAGCTGCTCGGCTTCGACCACTTCGCCGCCTTCCGCCTCGCCGATTCCATGGCCGGCACGCCCGACGCCGTGCACCGCCTCACCGGCGAGGTCTGGGATGCCGGCCGCCGCCGCGCCGGCGAGGAAGCCGCCCGCCTGCTCTCCGTCGCCTCTCAGGATGGCATCAACGACCAGATCGCCCCGTGGGACTGGCGCCACTACGCCGAGCGCGTCCGCGCCGCCGAGTACGACCTCGATGAAGCCCAACTGAAGCCCTACTTCGAACTGTCCCGCATCCAGCAGGCCGCCTTCGACACCGCCGGCCGCCTGTTCGGCCTCACCTTCACCCACCGTCCCGAAGTGCCGGTCTATCACCCCGATGTCCGCGCCTACGAAGTGGCCGACGCGAACGGCCATGTCGGCCTGTTCATCGCCGACCACTTCGCCCGGCCGGACAAGCGCAGCGGCGCCTGGATGAGCAGCTACCGCGACCAGGAAGCCATGCCCGGGGAGCCGACCTCCGCCCCCATCATCGTCAACAACAACAACTTCGCCCGTGGCACGCCGACCCTGCTGTCCTTCGACGACGCCACCACCCTGTTCCATGAATTCGGCCATGCGCTGCACGGCCTGCTCAGCCGCGTGCGCTACCCCAGCCAGTCCGGCACCTCCGTGCGCCGCGATTTCGTGGAGTTCCCCTCCCAGGTCTACGAGCACTGGCTGGAAGCGCCCCAGACCCTGCGCACCTACGCCCGCCACCACGAAACCAACGAGCCCCTGCCCGACGCCCTGATCGACCGCCTGCTCGCCGCCCGCACCTTCAACCAGGGCTTCGCCACCGTGGAATTCCTCGCCAGCGCCATCCTGGACATGGAACTCCACCTCCACCCAGACCCGGCGAGCCTGGACATCGAAGCCTTCGAAACCCAGGCCCTCGCCCGCCTCGGCATGCCAAGCGAGATCGCCATGCGCCACCGCCCGGCGCACTTCCAGCATTTGTTCTCCGGCGGCGGCTACGCGGCCGGCTACTACTCCTACCTCTGGGCCGAAGTGCTGGACGCCGACGGCTTCGACGCCTTCGAGGAAGCCGGCGACCCGTTCCACGCGGAAACCGCCGCCCGCCTGCGTCGCGTGCTGGAGTCAGGCGATACCCGCGATCCCATGGAACTCTACGTCGAATTCCGCGGCCGCCCGCCGGAGACGGCGGCGCTGCTTCGGGTGCGAGGATTAGTATAGCAAGAATGTTCTTTTTTGAAAAAAAGAACCAAAAAACTTTTATGACTTTGCATCGCGACTAGCCCGGACGCAAAGTCATAAAAGTCTTTTTGCTTCTTTTTCTTCAAAAAAAGAAGATTCTTACTTGATCTTCCGATACTCAATGTGCCGCGCCAACCAGCACCCCACCTGCAGCCGGTCGCCGTCGAACGTGAACGTCCAATCCCCCGGCGCTGAGAAATCCAGCGAGCGCGGGCACGGCATCAGCCAGGTGCCGGCGGCGTAGGGGATCATCGGCACCATGAACCCGTCGCCCAGCTCGCCGGAGCACGCCGCATAGGGCACGCCACCGGCCACGGCGATGGTGATCTCCGCGCCCCATTCCTCCGAGCGGTACACCCCTTCGATGCCCATCGGCGCGGTGCCGGAGACGGGCTCCAGCCAGGTGTCGATATTGTCGGTGCCGCGGGTCATCCGCACTCGCCCGCCCTCGGGCCGCAGCCGCAGCGTGCCGGCCTCGTAGCTGCCATCGGCGGCGGGGGCGACCACTTCCGGGTGCCCGGCGAAGTGCAGCACGGCCTGGCCATTCGGCAGCGCCTCGATGCGCGTGGCCAGGCCGGTCTCGGCGTCGATGTAGCGCCCGGCCCAGCCGATCGGCGCCCCGGTGGGCTGGGCGGGAATGTCCTCGCCCAGCGCTGCGGCGAAGACTTGGGCGGCGGCAGCGCGGGGGTCGGCCATGTGGTTGAACAGCACCACCACGCCGAGACGTTCGGCCGGCGCATGGAAGCGGAAGCTGCGCCAGCCGCGCAGCCCGCCGCCATGGCCGACGATGTATCGGCCCAGCATCTTGCCGCGCGAGAGGCCCCAGCCATAGCCGGCGGTGGCGCCATCGGTGAAGGCGACGGGGACCGACAGGCGACGGTGGATCGATTCCGGGTTGTCGCGGGTGGCGTCGATATGGCGGTCCCAGGCGATGAGGTCATCGAGGCTGGCGGACACGCCGGCATCGCCGGTCCAGGTGATGCGGTTGACGGCGGGGCGGAAGCCTTCCTCGCGCGAGCCTTCGTAGCCCACGGTGAAGCCGGGCACCTGGGAGGTATCGGCGTTGAGGCGCGCGGTGGGCATGCCGGCGCGGTCGAAGACATTGGCGCGCATCAGCTCGCCCAAGGGCCGGCCGGCGCGCTCGGCGACTAGGTCGCCCAGGATGCGGAAATTCTGGTTGCAGTAGGAGTAGCGGGTGCCGGGCGTGAAGTGCAGCGTTTCCGTCCGGTCGGTCAGGCGGCGGGACTGGGCCTCGGTGAACGGCGCTTCCACCGGCGAGCCGGCCAGCGAGGTCAGCGCCCAATAGTCGCGCAGGCCGGACTGGTTGTGCGCCAGGTGGTGGGCGCGGGGGCGCTGGTCCATGCGGTTGAGGCGGGCGGCCAGGGCTGGTTCCAGCACATCGGGATCACGGTCGAGATCGGCGGTCATCAGCGCGGTGGCGCAGGTGAACTGCTTGGAGATGGAGCAGATCAGGAACATCGTTTCCGGCGTGAACGGGATGCGGCGTTCCAGGTCGGCAAAGCCCCAGGCGTGGCGGGCGACGATCTGGCCTTCGCG
>CAMDAM010000049.1 GCA_945888575.1 Asaia bogorensis
CTCATAACCTGAAGGTCACAGGTTCAAATCCTGTCCCCGCAACCAATATCAGATACCATACAAAAGGCGCTGCCCTCACGGGCGGCGCCTTTTGTGCGTTTGATCCTCTACGGTCGCGCATCTGTTGCGCGAATGCCGGCCGGTGACGCTGGAAAATTCCGGTTCCACGTGGATGCGTGTCCGCGGGCAGGTCATACTGCCTGATCGGCTGGCGGTTCTGCCATTTGGAGTACGACGTACGATGGCGCGGATGCTCATCAATGCGATGGCCATGGGGCGGATCAAGACCGGGGTTGGCCGGTTTGTCGAAGAGCTCCTGGTGGGGCTTTCGGCGATCGACACGGAGAATGAGTATTTCGTCTATACGACCGAGGCGGGCAGTCGCGATCTGGCGCTGGGCGAGAATTTCCATGTGTATGCACCGAAGCTCTCCAGGCCCGTGCGCCTGGTGTGGGAGCAGCTCGTTCTCCCTGCGCTGGTGAGACGGCATCGTGCCGATCTGTTGCACGGCCAAGGGTTTACGCTTCCGCTCGTGAAGAACTCGCGGCAGGTGGTCACGATCTATGACATGACCTGGTTCACCCATGGGCAGACGCATGAGTGGGTGAAGACGCGGTATTTCCAGACGTTCATCCCGCCTGCCCTGCGTCGGGCCGATAAGATCATCGCGATATCGGAAAGCACGCGCGCGGACGTGGAGCAGTTGTTTCCGGAGACCATCGGGCGTGTTGTGACAACGCCCGGGGGCGTCGGCTCCCAGTTCTTCGGTGCGAAATCGCCGGCTGCGACACAGGAGGTGTTGGCTCGCCATGGTATCGACGGGCCGTTCATCCTGTCGGTCGGGACGATACAGCCTCGCAAGAACCTGCCGCGCCTGCTGGACGCGTTCGCATTGCTGCGGCAGGACGGACGGATCCCCCACAAGCTCGTGGTGTGCGGCGAGGCCGGCTGGGACAACCACGACGTGTTTCGGCGCGCGCGGGAGCCCGACCTTGAAGGGCATGTGAAGTTCGTGGGCTTTGTGAGCGATGATGAACTCGCGCATCTGTACGGCGCCTGCGACCTGTTCGCCTATCCCTCCCTGTATGAAGGCTTCGGGCTGCCGGTGGTTGAGGCGATGGCTGCGGGGGCGCCGGTGCTCACGTCGGACAATTCATCCTTGCGCGAGGTCGCGGGTGATGGGGCCCTGCTGTGCGACCCGCTTTCGGTGGAGGATATCGCGGCGAAGCTTCGTCTGTTGATGGATGAACCGGCGGCGCGCGACGCCTTGATTGCCAAGGGGCACGCAAGGGCGGCGCTTTACACATGGCGCGAGACGGCCCGCCTCACGCTCGATGCCTACCGGGAGGTCCTGTGACAGTAGGGCAGCCGAGGGGCTGTCGCCGCTGACTTCAGGTACCGGGCCGGGTCAGGCAGGCCACTCGGTAATACGACCATTGGCGGCATGGGCCGATCATGTGCAGCGCGCGATCCATGGCCGCCAGAACCACGCGGGCGGGGCGAAGGTGCAAGGGCGGCACGTAGCTGAGCATGCGGAAGAAAAGCGTCTCGGGCGAGAGCAGGCGGACCGACGGCCCGAAGGTTTCGCCGAGCAGTGACAAGGCGGCTGGGCCAAGCGGGGCCTCGTCTGGACTGCTCGATTTGTTGATTCCCATCCGGCCCGGGATAAGGCGGCGGGCGGTCATGAGCAAGTCACTGCCCGCGGATGTCTCGATGAAGGCGGCGGGGGCACCTGGGCGCATCACCCGGCACAATTCCGGGGCTGCGATCTTCAGGTCCAGGTGGTGAAGGACGAACATGCCGCAGGCGCCATCGAAGCTGGCGTCGGTGAAGCCCAGCGATTCCGCAGGCGCGCAATGGAACCGCACGCGATCGGCCACGCCGCTGATCTCGGCACGCCAGCGGGCGACGGCCAGCGACTTCTCAGACACGTCCACCGCATCCACGATCGCGCCATTCGCGGCCAGCAGGCTGGAGAGGAAGCCGCTGCCGCAGCCGAGATCGAGGATGCGCCGGCCACGCAGGTCACCGAGATGTTCAAGGACGCTGCCGAGGTAGGACACCAGGCCGACATGGCGGAACCAGGGCAGGCTGCGGTCCTCGCGGTCGGAGGCGGCCACGCGGTAGAGGGCGGGGTCGCGCATCACCTGCGTGCCGGAGGCATCGTCCCAGAAGCTGGCTTCCCGGGCGAGCTTGGCCTGCAGGTCTTCCAGGGACGGCGCCTGTTGGGTTTCGCTCATCGTCCGGCGCCCTGTGCTGCGAGCGGGCCCCGGATGGTGGGGACCGTGACCTCCACCAGGTCGCCGGGCCGCAGCGGCGTCAGGCCATGCGCTGGGATCCGCTGCGCTTGCGCGCCCTGGGCTCGGATGATGACATAGACCGGTTCGCCCCCGGGCGCGCCGGCATCCGGCAGCGCCTCCCGCAGCCGTGCGAGCACGGTCAGGGTTTCCTGGATGCCCACGGTCAGGGTTTGCTGCAGGTCGTGCGCTTCGCGCAGGCCTTGCGTGATATCGACCTGCCTCTGGTTGATCGCGGCCGTGCGGGTGTGCTCGGCGCGCAGGATCTCCTGGCGGGCCTTGGCCAGGTAGGATTGGATCTGGAGCCGCTCGCCCTCGATCTGCACCGACAGCCGTGCCAGTTCGACCGTGCGGGTGGTGCGGGCGGAAAGGCCCTGCCGCTGCAGGCCCTCGATGTAGCGTGCCTCCTGGATCAGCAATTCCGCCTCACGCTGCTTCGCCCCGCTCTGGCCGGTCAGCGCCACCACTTCCTCCTTATAGGCCTCGATCTGGTTGTCGAGCGCGGCGGTGAGGCTGCGCACCACGTCGTTGCGCTGCTTGAGCAGGTTGCGCTCGCTATCGACCACTTCATCCCAGCGCGACTGCGTCAGATAGGGGCGGATGTCTTCGGGCGCGTCGAAATCGTCCGCATTCTGCCGTTCGGCGAGCAGGCGGGCCTGGCGGATCAGCGCGGCCCCGAAGGTGTCGCGGCTTTGCCGGAGGCGTTCGCGCAGGCGGCCGGCCTCGATATGACCGGAAAGTTCCTCCAGCTCCGAGACGCGAAGGCCGCCGGCCGCGGCGACGGCATGGGACACGGTGATGCCGAACTGGAAGGGATAGACCCCGGCGCGGCGGACGACGCCGCTGACGGCGATGGGTCTTCCCTCGACCATCTCGACCGAAACGCGGGTCTCGAGCAGGGAGGCATCCTCGCGCAGGCGCTGCGCGATGGCCAGGCGAACGGCTTCCAGGGTTTGGCCGGCGGCGGGAACCGAGCCCAGGAAGGGCAGGGAGAGCGTGCCGTCCGGCTGAATGCGAAACTCGCCGGACAGATCTGGCCGCCGGTAGACCCCGATGGCCAGCTTGTCACCCTGGCCGACGACGAACGCCTCCTCGGCCGCATGGGCGACGTTGGATGGGAGTGAAGCTGCGAGGCCGAATGCCAGCAGGGCTGCGAGGGCAATGCGGCAGAGCGGGCATGCCCTGGCCGTTGCCGTGGCGCCCTGCCAACGGAACATCGCCATCACCGGGAGCCCGAAGGCCCACCTCCTCCGCTGCGATGCGCCATGAGCTTGGCTTGTTCGGCCACCGGGCCCACCTGCGCGCGCCATTCGACGAGTTCCATGGCCTGAGCATAGGTGAGGCGCCAGCGCGGGGATAGGGCGGCGGCCACGGTGCGGACCAGGATCTTGAAATCAAGCAGCGCCGGGGATGACCGGCGCACCCGCGCCACATAGGCGCATTCGAGTGCCAACCGGTCGCTGTCGGAGATGTAGTCGCGCCCAACCAGCTGGACAGGCCCGGTGAGACCGGCCGGCGCATCGAAGCGGCGGTCCACATCTGGGAATGACTCACGCAGGGATTCGACCACATTGACCGGGAGCGGGCGGTTGCCCACCAGGCTCATTTCACCGCGCAGCACGTGCCAGAGCTGAGGCAGTTCGGTGAACATGCACCGCTCGATGAGGCGGCCGGTGCGCGTATAGAGCGGGGAATCGGGCGAAATGTTGAGGAAGCGCTGCCCCGATACCGGCACGGTCTCCCGGTTGTAGAGCGTATCGGCATTGCGACGCATGGTGCGGAACTTGAGGATGGTCATCACCTTGTCGCCATGCACGCGGCGGCGCGATGCATAGAGCAATGGCATACCCTCGAACGCCAGCAGCGCGAGGGCGCAGAGCGCCAGGGCGGGGATCCAGACAGGGGCGACACCGATCACGATCAGCAGGTCGAACATCCGTTTGCTGATCGGAAATGTCATCCCTTCATGTTGCATCTCGGCTGGACCTTGTTGACGGGACAACACGATGCAGGCTGCCCGGCCGGCTGCCTGCACACAAGCCGTATCGTCCGCTTCATGTCGTTCGTACCACGGTGGCACTGATTGTAAAGACGATCCAGCAGGACAACAATGACCGGCTAAGCACGCCTTCGTCGAGGTCTTCGAAATAACGTTTGGTTGATCGGCGCCCTGCTCGCTGGTCGTGTCGTGGCGATCAGATGACGACAATGTCGGATGTGGTCAGAAGTGGCCCCGGGGTGCTGCCCATGCCGGCGATCACGGTGGGCGCGCGGGTGCCGGTTCCGTCTGCGTCCCACAGCAGGCGGCCTGTGGGCCTGTCGTAGAGGAACTGGCCAAAGGCGCGATTGGCGGTGGCACCCAGCACGAGGCGGTTGCTGGGCAAGGCCCCGGGAACCAAGCCGCCAGCGAAGCCCGCGGCCGATATTTGGATGGTGTCGTCCACCGGGCTGAAGCCCACCAGGGTGTCGCCGCCCTCTGTCGGCAGGGAGTAGCGGAACAGGTCCCGGCCAGCGCCGCCGGACAGGATGTCGGCGCCGAGGCCGCCGATGAGCGTATCGGCCCCCGCCCCGCCGGTGATTCTGTTGGCCGCGGCGTTGCCGGTGCCGATGAAGCCGCCTGTGCCGAAGAAGGCCAGGTTCTCGACGTTGGGCTGGGCGGCCAGGGTATAGTTGGCCAACGTGGTGCGGATCGTGTCTGTGCCGCCAGCGTTCAGTTCGATCACCACGTCGCCGATGTTGTCCAGGATGAACACATCGTCGCCGGCACCGCCCACCAAGGTGTCGGCCCCCGCCTTGCCGTCCAGCGTATCGGCGCCGCCCAGGCCCTCCAGCCGGTTTGCGCCCGCGTTGCCGATCAGCCGGTCGCCCCCGGTGGCCGAACCCGTGAGGTTCTCGATCGAATCCAGATAGTCGCCCGTGGCATCGCCGGTACCGGCCTCCGACCCATCGAGGGCGACGGTGACGCCGGCGGAGGTGGCGTAGTCGGCCGTATCGACACCGGCACCGCCGGCGAGCACATCGGCACCGGCCCCACCGGCCAACTGATCGTCGCCATCCTCGCCATGCAACGCATCCGCCCCGGCCCCGCCGAGCAGGATGTCGTTGCCGGCGCCGGCATAGAGGATGTCGTCGTCATCGCCGCCGTCGAGCGTGTCGGTGCCGGCGAAGCCAACCAGCACGTCTGCGCCGGCGCCGCCTGAAAGCAGGTTCTGCGCGGCGGCGCTATCGCCTTCGCCGGCGGAGACCACGTCGTCGCCGGCGGCGCCATAGAGCGTGTCGTTGCCGCTGCCGCCGTCGATCAGGTCGGCACCGAGCCCGCCGTCGATCGTGTCGGCACCAGCGTCGCCGAGCAGCACGTCGTCGCCGTAGCCGCCATCGATCGTGTCGTCGCCCTCGGCGCCATCGACGACGTCCTGGCCGCTGCCTGCCAGGATGCTGTCGTCGCCGGCGCCGCCAGAGACGATATCATCGCCGTCTCCGGCATCGGCAATGTCGTTCCCTTCTTCGAGAAAGACCAAGTCGTCGCCGCTGCCGCTGGCCACGGTGTCGTCGCCTGCACCGGCCCAGATTTCATCCTGGCCGGCGCCAGTATCGATGATGTCGTCGCCGCCGCTCGTGGCGACCAGATCGTTGCCGTCGTAGGCGTAGACGAGGTCCTGGGATTCGTCGCCGAAGATCTGGTCGTCCAGCGCGGAGCCGATCCGGATTGCCTCGGTCGGGGCCGTGGTTGCGCCGCCGTCCCAGTCGGACTCGGCGTAGCCGATCGAGAAATAACCATCGGCGCCGATCCTGGTGAACCAGAGGCGCAGAACGCCGTCGATGAGTTCGGCATGGGGTGCCACCACGCCGCCGCCCTCTGGAAGCCCGGCAGAGGCGGCGGTGACGATGGGGTCCGGCGCGACGGTCCAGGGGCCGAACGGGTCGGTGGCGACGGCCAGGCCGATCGAGCGGCTTTCACCGGCGAGAGCGGTGAAGAAGAGGTAGAAATTGCCGTCGGCTCCGCGCACCAGCGCCGGCTCGGCCGTGCCATCGGCCATCCAGGCCAGGGCCGGGTCGGCCTCCAGCACGGGTGTGGGGAGCTTGGTCCAGGTCAGGCCATCGACGGAGTGGGCGCCCAGGAGCGTGACGCCGAAATTGGCGCCTGTCAGGGTGCCGTCATTGTAGTTGTGGCCGGCGTAAAGCATGGCGTAGCCGGCTTCGTAGGCGATCACGGTGGGGCTGAACACGGCGTCGTTGTCGAACCATCCGGCGGTTGGGGCCAGCACCGGGTCGGACGAGGCGTCGAAGAAGGTGGTGCCGTCGGTCGAGGTCGCGGCATAGAGCTGGGCTGGAAACTGGCCGAGCGGGAGGTTGCCGTCGGCGTAGCCCGAGTAGAGCATGACGTAGATGTCGCCGACCTTGTAGACGCAGGCGGCTTCCACATTGGCGCGGGCGGCATCGGGATACTCGATCACGACGCCAGTGCCGGCGTTGCCGCCGACCTGCGTCCAGGTGACGCCATCGACTGAGATGGCCTGGGCGATGATCGGGCGGGTCGTTGTCCCGTCGGAGGTTCCATCGGTGTAGAACATCCGCAGGATGTCCCCATCGAGAAGGATCGTGGGGTCGGAGGCGGCGAACTTGCCTTGGAATCCTGCGGCCGGACGGTAGGCCCATGCCCTTGTCATATATGACGTGATCGACACCGCTCCGTACTCCTGGCCACACGGGCCGATTGGCGGACACGATGGTTAACCCGTGCCTTACTACAGGGTGCTGCGTAACATAAACTTGCGATGGACGGCAGTCCTTACGGTTGCGCCATTGCCCCCGGCTCGCGGCGCGGTGGGCGTTGGGACGCGGCAGCGCGGCGATCGCGCAGCCCACTGCCCGGCTTGGCGGGGGTGTTGCCGGCACATACGATGCTGTCGGGACGATGTGCTGACCTGGGTCGCAGGTGGCGGCAGCTGGAAATTTGCTTTGATTGCCAAACAGATGGAGAACGAGGGAGCTGGCTCCCAGGACCAGTGGCGGCAGTCTCGTGAGGGGGGAGTGCCGCGCGCGGACCCTGTGACTCCGCCTGATGCATCGAGATCGAGCTTGGCCTATGGCCCGGACACGAGGAATTGACCGGATGAACTGGAACAACGCGCGCGTATTGGTCACCGGAGCCGGAGGGTTCATCGGCAGCAGCATCGTGGAGGAGGTGGTGCGCCGTGGCGCGCAGGTGACCGGCTTCACCCGCTACACGAGCGCCGGCACGTCGGGCAACATCCGCTTCCTGCCGAAGGAGGTGCGGGACGCTGTGCGCATCGTGGCCGGGGACCTGGCCGATGCGGCCACGGCGGCCAATGCCGTGGAGGGTCACGACATCGTGATCCATGCGGCCGCGCTGGTGGGCATCCCCTACAGCTACGTCAATCCCGTGGAGGTTGTGCTGACCAACACGATGGCCACCGCGCACATCCTGGAAGCCTGCCGCAAGCGCGGCATCCAGCGCGTGGTCTGCTTTTCCACCAGCGAGGTCTATGGCACGGCGCGCTACGCTCCGATCGACGAGGAGCACCCGCTGCAGGGGCAGTCGCCGTATTCGGCCAGCAAGATTGGCAGCGACCAGATCGCGCTCAGCTACCAGCGTTCCTTCGGCCTGCCGGTGGCGATCGTGCGGCCCTTCAACACTTATGGCCCGCGTCAATCCTCACGCGCCGTCATCCCGACCATCATTTCCCAGGCCGTGGCGGGCAAGGTGGTGAAGCTGGGTTCGCTGACGCCGACGCGCGACCTCTGCTATGTCGGCGACACCGCGCGCGGCGTGGTTCGCGTGTGTGAATGCGACGAAGCGATTGGCGAGGTGATCAACATCGGCACCGGGCATGAGATCTCGATCGGCGACCTCGCGCACAGGATCTTCGCCCTGATCGGCCGCGCGCCCGAGATCGTGCTGGATGAGCAGCGGGTGCGGCCCGGCAACAGCGAGGTGATGCGGCTGATCGCCGACCGATCCAAGGCCAAGCGCCTGCTGGACTGGGAGCCGCAGGTTTCCCTGGACGAGGGGCTGGGCCAGACGATCGAATGGATCCGGGCCCATCCCGAGTTCTTTGCGGTGGGTGAGTACCATGTGTAGTTGCGCGGGAGCCCTGGCATGAAGGCGGTCATTCTCGCCGGCGGGCGCGGCACGCGGCTGGCGCCCTATACGACGGTGCTGCCCAAGCCGCTGGTTCCGGTCGGCGGCATCCCGATCCTGGAGACGGTGCTGCGCCAGCTTCGCTACCACGGTTTCCATGAGGCGGTGCTGGCGGTGGGGTATCTCAGCCCGCTGATCCGCGCGTATTTCGAGCAGAACCCGATCTCCCAGCGGATGCGGCTGCGCTACCACCAGGAGCAGGAACCGCTGGGCACGGCCGGCGCGCTGGCGAGTATCGGTGAGCTGGACGAGCCCTTCCTGGCCATGAACGGCGACCTGCTGACCACGCTCGATTTCGCCGAGATGATGCGCCACCACATTGCGCAGGAGGCGATGCTGACCATCGCCGTGACCGAGCGGAAGTACCAGATCGAAGTGGGCGTGCTGTCGGTGGACGGCGATGGCCGGGTGGTGGGCTACACCGAGAAGCCGGTGCACAGTTTCCCGGCCAGCATGGGGATCTACATATGCTCGCCGCGCGTGCAGCGCTACATGGAGCCGGGCGTGGCGCTGGACATTCCCAGCCTGGTCGTGCGGCTGATCGAGGCGGGCGAGAAGGTGGTGGGCTATCGGTCGGAGGCGTTCTGGCTCGACATGGGCAACCCCTCCGACTACGCCCGTGCTTCCGAGGCGTTCGAGCGCGACCGGCACCTGTTCCTCAAGGACGAGGCGCCGCCCGCGACCTAGAGGCCCAGGCGTGCCAGTGCCGCGTGGATATGCGCCGCCTTCTGGCGGTTGCGTGCATCCCAGGAATGCGGCCGGACGGCGGCCAGGCGTTCGGCCTGGGCTTCGGGCGGCTCGGCCAATGCGGCCTCCACCGCTGTGATGAATTCCTCATGCGTGGCGGCGATGCGCACCGCGCCCGCAAGGCGCCGCGCCGCGGGGACCGAGGTGGTCACCACCGGGCGCCCGCCGGCAAGGTATTCGTAGAGCTTCAGCGCATCGCCGTTGCGCGTGATGTCGTTCAACGGGAACGGCATGATGCAGGCATCCATGCCCTTCAGGAATGCCGGGAAGGCCTCGTACTCCTGCGGGCCGAGCACGTGGATGTTCGGGCAGGTGGCGAATTGTGCCGGGTCGAAGCCGAACCAGACATAGCCCACCAGCGCGATGCTCCATTCCGGATGCGCCCGGGCCAGGCGGACGACCAGTTCGACATCGATCTTCCAGGGATCGAGGCCGCCCAGGTAGCCGACGACCGGCCGGGGCAGGGAGGCGATCTGCGCCGGCACCGTCGTTGCGGGGTCGAGCGCGCGGCCGAAGAATTCGAGGTCGGCG
The DNA here is from genome assembly GCA_945888575.1 of Asaia bogorensis. Classification (GTDB taxonomy): domain Bacteria; phylum Pseudomonadota; class Alphaproteobacteria; order Acetobacterales; family Acetobacteraceae; genus CAMDGX01. The sequence goes on from CAMDAM010000049.1 coordinate 9,739, forward strand.
GCGCAGTTCACCTCATGGGTCTGCGGATTGAACTTCCGCAGGGGCTGGGCCAGTTCCTCGGTGACCGCGAAGACCAGGTCGGCGGCGCGGCATGTCGCTTCCTCCTGCGCCAGCACCAGTTGCCGGTGACGCGCGTCGCGGGCCATGGCGGCGTCGTGGTCGCTGCATTCGAAGATCCGCAGCCGCGCCGGGAAATGGCGGAACAGGCTCGCGACATTGAAGAATTGCGACCACAGGATGGGATTTGTGAAACCGAGCGCGCGGAGAGGTTGGCGCAGCAGCTGGGCCAGCATCCAGCCGTTCACCGCCGCGGGCAGGTTGGACCGCGTGATGCCGGGGAGGCCGATGGGGGGCGGGCGGTACACCCAGATACGCTCCGCCACCTGTTCCAGCCGCGGCTTGCGCTCCTGCCGGCGGTTCTGCCAGCGCGCCATGCGCGCCAGCGTCACCCAGGATCCGAACGGCTCGACGATCAGCACGCGGTTGGTCTGCGCAAAGCCCAGCATCGTGTATTCGGCCACGCTCTTCACCACGCCCCACGGGGCGGCGGCGAGGCAGACGATGTCGAGACCTTCGACCCCTGGTCCCGCGGAAATATGCCCGTCGATGCCGGCTGGCTGCTCGTTCATGCGGCGGCAACTCCCATTCGTTGCGGCCTGGTGATGCCGGCGAGCTTGAGATGCAGCGCGGCCGGTCCATCATCGGGGCCGATGCCGTGCCGCGGCCAGAAATGCGGGGCATTCGCGTGCCCTGGGAACAGGTTGCCGGGCGACGTCGAGACCGCCGTCGCGAAACCCAGCGCCGCGGCCAGGTGCCGCTCCCGCGCGCCGACGGAGTCGCTGGTGCCATAGGGGTAGGCGAAGTGGCGGATCGCGCGCCCCGTTTCCTGCGCCAGCCGGTCGCGGCTGTCGGCCATCTCGGCCCGCGCCGCGGCCTCGTCGAGCCGGGCGAGGCTTGGATGGCTGGTGGTGTGGGCCCCGATCTCGATGAGGTTCGAGGCCGCGAGGCGCCGCACCCCGTTCCAGTCCAGCATGTGCGCCCGGGCCAGCGCCGCGTAGTCCACCCCGTGGTGCTCCGCCAGCGCATCGGCGATGCGGGCGGCGTGGTGCGGCGGCGAGACCAGCATCAACCGGCTGACGCTGGCGAAGGCGGCGCGCTTTTCCGCCACTGTGCGCGCGGGAATGGCGCCGCCGAGATCGGCCGGCAGGTGCAGCGCGTCGGCGGCGGCGAGGGCGTGATCGAGCGCGTACCACCACAGCCGCGCGGCGCCATCCAGCAGCCCTGGCGACACGTAGATGGTCGCGGGCATGCGGAATGCCTCCAGGATCGGCAGCAATTCCTCCAGGTTGTCGCGGTAGCCGTCATCGAAGGTCAGGCACACGAAGCGGCGCGCCGGCCGGCTGGCCAGCCGGGACGCGGCTTCATCCAGTGTCACGACATCGAGCCCGGACGCGGCGAGTGATGCCAGCAACACCCGGAATTGGGCTGGCGGCACGCAGTTGCGTCCGTTGGTTCCGAACGCCATCGAGGCATCGGCCTCGCGCACCCTGTGGAACACCAGCACCGCCCCGCGGCCCCCGAGCCAGGGCCGGGCCAGCGCCCCGAGCCCGAGGCGGACGAGCAGCGGCTTGATGCCGCGCTCCTGCAGGGAAGCGGGCGCGATCACGGGCCGCATTTCGCTTCGGCGAGGATGACCTGGGAGGCGAGGCCGCCGGTGGGGCTGGCGAAATACCAGAGCCGCACCTTGCCATCCTCGATCAGCGCCGTGGGCCCGCCGGCTGACCAGGCATCGGGCCCGCCGGCGCGCGGCTTCAGGATCGGGTTGGCCGGGTTGCGCACCCAGTTCAGCCCGTCCGGGCTATAGGCATGCCCGATGGCGCCGCGCTGGATCTCGATGCCCTCGCGGTAATCGGCGGTGGCACTGCCGAAGTAGAACATGTGGAACCCCGCCTTGGGGTCGGGCACGACGTTGACATGGCTGGTCCACATCTCGTCCCACGCGCCGGGCGGGCCCAGGGCGAAGACTGGCTGCTTGGTGCGCTCCCACGTGATGCCGTCCATGGAGGTTGCGTGGCCGATGCGGAAGCTGCGGAACGAATCGGCCGGCTCACCGAGTGCCACATACCACATGCGGTAGCGGCCCAGCGCCGGGTCGAACAGCACGCTCGGCTCCAGCACGCCGCCTGTCCGGCAGGTGGCTGGGTTGGCGGCGTTGGTGCAGATCGGCCGTTCCCAGTCTGATTCCGGTTCCAGCACGGGCTTGGCGCGCCTTGTCCAGCGCACCCCGTCGGGCGATGTCGCCAGCCCGATCGCGAAGGTGACGCTGCCGACGGGTGGCCGGTTGCCGGTGTAGTACATGCGCCAGACGCCATCGGGGCCGCGCAGCACGTTCGCGGTCTCGGCGCCGGGGCCGTCCCAGTCGCTGGCGGGTGGAACCATCGCCAGGTCCATCACCGGGTCGCGCAGCTGGGGGTTGCGCCAGGGCGTGAACGCGATGCCATCGGTACTGTCCGCCTGGGCGATGCCCGTGCGCTGGCGGCTATCGGCATTGGTGAACCACATCCGGTACTGGCCGGGGCCGAGCCGCACGACCGAGGGGTCGGCGACGATCTGCAGCGGGCTGAGGGGACCTCCCCCCGCGGCATGGTGGATCGGAACGCCGATCCGGTTGAACGGGCCAGGAAACCGGCATTGCGGTTGCTGTGCCGCACCCGGGCTGGCGCCGGCAACGCAGGATACGAGCACCGCCAGCAGGGCGCTTGCCAGCTTGCCGCCGCGCCGGGCTGGGGAGCGAACGCGGCTGGGCCGCCGGACGAGCGATCGGATCATGGGTGCTTCCCGGGCTGGACCATCCTGCCGGCGCTGCAGGCTGGCTTGTTCGCCGTGCATTGGGCGGGGGCATGCATCGAGCGGCACCATAGCGCCGTGGGTCGGTTGTTCAAGGTGGCGAGGGTTGTCATCCCGGCGCCACCGGCGGGCGGTGCGGCGGCGGGGCGTTGCGGCCGAGGGCCCAATGGGCGCGTGATCGCCACAGGAACCGCAAGCCGCTGCGGACATGCCAGCGCCAGGCTGCGCTGAAGGGCCGCCGGGCGCTGGTGCGCTGGTGGGCATGCACGAAGCACAGCGGCTGGAACATCCAGGTCTGCCACCCCGCCTGGCGCAGTCGCCAGGCCAGGTCGACATCCTCGTAGTACAGCCGGTAGCGCTCATCCATGCCGCCGACTTGGCGAAAGGCGGCGCGGGGCAGCAGCATGGCCGCGCCGAACACCCAGTCCACTGGCTGCGGTGCGGTGCCGAGTTCCCCCTCCATCAGTCCGCGGCGGTAGAATGACGGCTGCCACGGCCAATGGCTTGCCCCGAGCCAACGGGCCAGCACGAAGGCGGGATTGGGGAAGCGGCGGACGTTCTGCTGCGGCGAGCCGTCCAGATTGAGCAGGGTGCAGCCGAGCAGGCCGATCGCGGAGTGGGCCGCCAGGAAGCGCAGCGCCTCGGCAAGGGATCCGGCACGGTGCTCGGTGTCCGGGTTGAGGATCAGCAGGTGCGCACCCCGCGCTTCCGCGGCGGCTAGGTTGACGTTGGCGGACAGGCCGCGCGGCTGGGCGTTCTCGAACACGCGCACGGGCACCGGCAGGTTCGTGAGCGCCGGGGCCAGGCCGCCGCGTGGCAGGTTGTCGACCAGCAATATCTCGGCCGAAACACCTTCCAGCGCCGGCCCGAGCGAGGCCAGGCACGCAGGCAGCAGCGCCTCGTGACCGTGGCTGACGACAATGACCGAGATATCCAGCATGGGGCTGCCGCCCGCAGGCCGGGTCGCCTCAGGCGCCATGGCGTGCGTCCGCCCGTGCCCGCAGCAGGTCGCAGTAGCCCTCCAGCTGGCGCAGCATCGCGGCGGGGGTGAAGTTGGCCTTCAGCGATTCGCGCCCGGCCATGCCGATCGCGGCGCGCAAGGCCGGATCGGCGCCCAGCCCGTCGACGGCGGCTGCCAGCGATTCCACCGAGCCCACCTCCACCAGCAACCCGGTGCGGCCATCCTCGATCGCCAGTGGCAGGTCGCCGGCGCGCGAGGCGATCACGGGGCGCGCGACGCTCATCGCCTCCAGCGCCGTCAGCGGCAGGCTGTCCTTCAACGACGGCACGCAGACCATGTCCATCGCGCAGAGCCAGGGCTGGATCTCCGGCACCAGCCCGCTGAAATGCACCCGGTCGGCCACGCCGAGTTCCTGCGCCAGGGCCCGGTATTCAGCTTCGGCCGGCCCTTCGCCGACCATGAGCAGGTGCTGGTTGCGCCCGTTGCCTGCCTGCAGCGCCAGGGCGCGGATCAGCAGCGCATGGCCCTTGCCTGGGTGCAGCCGGCCGAGCATGCCGATGACCAGCCCCTCCGCCTCGCCGAGGATGTCACGGCGGATCGCCGCCGCCGCGGACGCATGGGGTGCGGGGTCGGCCAGCGGAATGCCATTGGTCACAATCTCCACCCACTTTGCGCCGGCGTGCGTCACCTCCGCGGCCATCGCGCGCGAGCCCACCAGCACTAGGTCGGCGCCCCGGATCAGCTTGCGGTCGATATCCTCGTACATCTTCCAGCGGCCGGCATGCGTCTCGCCGAGCCATCCGTGCACGTGGGCGATCCAGGGCACACGGCGAAACCGTGTCACCATGAAGCCCACGAGGTCGGCGCGCATGTCGTTGGTATGGAGGATCGCGCCCGGCTGCGCGCCCAGCAGCCGGGAAAGCTCCAGCGCCGCCAGCGGCGCGCCCGCCAGGCCGTGCCACGCCATCCGGCGCGACGGCAGGTCGGTGGCCAGTGCCGCCAGCACATCGGGCATGGTCTCGCCGGGGCGGGCGAGCAGGGCGAGGAGCGGCGGGAAGCGCTCCCGGTCCAGGTTGTTCGCGATCATGCGCAGCACCGTCTCCGGCCCGCCGGCGCGATCGTAGACGCCCTTCACCATGATGAGCGGTGTCGTCACTTGCGGTGTCCTTTTCGGCGGCATGCGGTGGTTCACGGCACCGCCGCGCGGCGGCGGGCCATATGCCACAGGGCGATGACGAACAGCACGATGCCGGCCAGGCCGGACAGTGCTGCGATGACGAGGTGCGTCTGCACATCGGGCTGCAGATCGCGAAGCCCGGCATAGAGCAGGGTCGCGACCAGTGGGATCGCCGCCAGCATTACGGCGTTGCGCCCGCGCACGGGGGGCGCGAAATCAGCGAGCAGATTCGGCGAAGCGGCGGGCGCCGCCTGGTCCGCGCGCCGCAGCGCCCACACGGAACCGGCCAGCAGCGGCACCAGGACCAGCGGCGCGATCGGCGCCTGGGGAATCGTCCAGGCCCCGAAGGCGATGAGAAGCACGGCCGCGGTGACCGCCAGGCCCGGCCGGGACGGGCGATAGACCGCAGGCCCGCCCCAGGTGATCGCCGCCTGCGCCAGGGCCAGCAGCATCGTCCCACCCACTGCGTTGGCCAGGAAGTCGCCGGGGTCGGCCACCACTGGCGGCGTCTCGAACTGCCAGCCATAGCCCCATGCACCCCAGAACAGCCCGATGGCGACAGAGAGCCGCAGCGCTCGCCATGGCCGTGGCGCGCGCAGCGCCTGCCCCAGCCACCACCACCCCACCACCACCGAAAGCGGCGCATGCCAGGCCAGGGCGGTCCAGGAAATGGTGAACGGGAACGGAATGCCGCTGGCGCCGAACAGCGTCATGGCGAACACACCCTCCCCAAGCCAGCCGAAGCAGGCGCCGGCCACCAGAAGCGCCCAGGCGTCGCGCACGCGCAGCGCCGCGATCAACGCCAGCAGCGTGTAGCCGAGGAAGGAATAGAACAGCACGCCGCCGGCGCGCGTCAGCGGGTTCTCGTCTGGCCGCCAGAGCGACCAGAACACGGTCTCCGAGAAGAAGAACAGGCAGTAGCCTGTTCCCAGCACCAGGGATGCGGCGCGCGCGGCCCTTCGCATGAGAGCCATCCTGCCGCTAGACAGCCCGGGCATCCGGCCCGCCTTCCGGCCGGGCCAGGGCCACGCGGCGCAGCGCCGCCGCCAGCCCACCCAGGATCCAGACGATCTTCAGCAGCAGCAGATGGCCGAAGACACCGCACACCAGGAACGCGACCATGCCCGCGAGCAGGCAGTCTGCCAGCAGCGCCTGCGTGGGCGTGCCGGCTGACCTGCCGATCCCGGTGTCGCGCAGCAATGCCCAGAGGAACGCCGCGAAGGTCAACATCCCGAACAGGCCGTACTCCACCCAGACCTGCACCAGCAGGTTGTGCGGCATCACCCATTCGAACCGCTCCTCGCCGGAGTCGACGCGGCGGATCGTTTCTTCCTCCCAGTACTCGATGTCAGGTTCCAGCCCCGGCTGCACGCGCAGCCATTGCATGAAATTCGGGCCGAACTGGTAGTAGCCATACCCGGTGATCGGCCTCTGCTGGATCATCGCCATCCCGGCATACAGCATGTGGCTGCGCAGTGGCGTGCTGCCGGCCTTGGCATAGTCAACCGAATAGATCCGCTGCAGCCCCGGCGGATTCCAGATGAACAGCCCCGCCAGCCCGACCGCCGCCGCCAGTGCCAGCGGCATGACGGGCACCCGCCGCCGCAGTACCAGCACGGCGACCCCGGCCATGAGCGCCATCACCCCCGAGCGCGTGAAGGACAGCAGGACGCAGATCGACTGCAGCGCCACCGCCCCAAGGACCAGCCCGCGCCAGAGCGGGCGCGCGAAGCGGTGGAACAAATAGAGGTTCAGCGGCAGCACGCAGGCCAGGGTGTAGGAGAACCAGTTCGAATCGCCGAGCCCCCCGGTGATGCGCTTGATCACCACGCCATCGAGGGAATCGCGGTCCACAACGGCGCCAATGGCGCCTTCCACCATGGTGGGATCGTCGGAATCGATCGACAGCGATGGCAGGAAGAACTCGGCCAGGCCGATCAGCGACGACACCGCCATCGAGGCGCTCAGCGCCACCACTGCATGGTCCAGCCGGCGCCCGGACTCGCCGGCGATATTGGCGATCATGAAGAACAGCAGGAAGATCTGCGCGAAGCGGAACAGCGCCTCCCGCGATTCGCCCGGATCGGGACCCACGAAGCCCGAGGCCCAGACCGCCACCAGGAACAGCAGGAATGCCGCGATCTGCGGCGACCATGTCAGCGCCCGCCGCTGCAGCACGATGCGCAGCAACCAGGCGCCGAGCGTGGCGATGCCGGCCGCCTTGCCGAGGCTCAGTGGCAGACCGATCAGGTGTTCGCTGCCGAGCACCTGCAGCGCGGTGCCGGACAGGATCATCAATGCCAGCCCGGCGCTGGGGGCGAGGTAGATGCCGAACACCAGCGCGATGCCCAGCACCGCGCCGGCTGCGATCGTGGGCCCGGCCAGGGCGGCCCCGGCCAGCAGCGCGGTGCCCACCGCACCCGCGGCGAGCAATTCGGCGCCGCGGATCATGTCGCGCTGCGCGGCATGGGGGGCGCGAGGCTGTCTGATGGGGGGGCGGCGGCCAGCCTCAGCGATGCCGCGAGGGCGCCGAGGGCCACGACGATGCGCACCGCGCACACCGTCTGCGCCATCCCGACAATGCCGAGCGTCGGCAACAGCAGCAGCCCCAGCAGCAACAACAGGGACGACTGCACCAGCGTCAGCAGCACCACGCGCGATGGAACCACCACCGCGAGCAAGGTCAGCGGCAGCGGCGCCACCGCCAGCCAGAACAACGTGCCCGCCGCCACCCACAGGAATGCCGGCACGCCGGCGAGGTAGGTCTGCCCCAGCACCAGGCCGATCACCGGGGCCGCCAGCGGGATCGCCACCAGCATCGACAGGGCGCACACCGGCACGCCGATCATGAGGAAGGTGCGAAGCGTCGCGCCGAAGCGCCCGGATTCGAGCAGCTGCACGATGCGCGGCTGCATGAGCGAGGTGAGGCAGCCCGTGACCAGATCGGGTACCAGCGCCAGCGTCAGCATCGCGCCGTACAGCCCGGCCGCCTCCGGCCCGGACCAAGCCCCCACCAGGAACAGGTCGAAGCGTTCGTTCAGCGATGCCACCACCATGCCCGGGAGCATCCACTTGATCGAGCCAAGCAGTTCGCGCGCCTCGCTCCAGCCGGTGTGCAGGCGGGTCAGCAGGCCGCGCGGCAGCAGGAATACGCCGCCGCACGCGGCCAGCACAGAGGCGGCGGCGTAGGACCCGATCGCCCACTCCACGCTCATCGTGCCGGTAGCCCACAAGGCGGTGACCGCAGCCAGGCGCATGACGTGCAACGTGCCCTCGAATGCGACGAAGGCCACGAAGCGCTGCTCCGCCTGGAGCACGATGAGGGTCGCGCGGAATGCCATGTCGGCCAGCACGGCAATCGCCACGACACCCAGCAGACCTGCCGCGTCGTCGCGATGCAGGAGCCATCGGGCGAGGTCCTGCGAAAACCAATACAGCACGCAGGCGGCAAACCCGCCGAACAGCACCCGCACCCCCAGGGCCGCGCGCAGCAGCCGGAACGCCTGGTCGGGATGGCTGCGCAGCAGGACCGGCACGCGCCGCATGAGGGCGAGGTCGACGGGATCGGTCAGGCAGGCGGAGACGACCTTGATCACGGCGATGCACACCGCGAACATCCCGGCCTGCGCCACCCCGCCGGGGCCGCTCCCCAGGCCGCGATAGACCAGCGCCACGCCGATGAACCACAGCCCGACGAAGGCGATGCGGCCGACGGTCATCAAGATCGCGTCGAACGCCAGGCCGCGCGGGCTGGTCATGCGGCCGG
>CAMDAM010000050.1 GCA_945888575.1 Asaia bogorensis
CAGGTACATGGCATGCGGGTGATATCGGTGCCCCAGAAGAACCGCCGCGGCCCATAGGCCTCAAAGATGCGCCGCAGCCCGTCATGCAGGTTGCGGTAGGGATAGGCCTCGGTGGAATACCCCGGCGCCCCGGTCGCCTTGATCGCCACATTGGGCAGCTTGGCCAGTGCCAGCAACGCGTCCAGATGCTCGAACGCCGCCGCGTCCTGCTTCAGCCGCACCAACCCGCAATGGTCGATGATCAGCCGCAAATTGGGATGACGCTCCGCCACTTCGCGGAACTTGCCCAGCACCGGCCCGGCCAGCAGCGCCACCGGCACGTTGTGTGCCTCCGCCTCAGCCCAGATCCAGTCCATCGCACCGGATTCGAACAACGTCCGCGCCGCGGGATGCAACGGCGCCCAGCGCAGCCCGAGCATCCCTGGTTGCTCCAGCCAGGTGGCAATGCGCGGCTTGTTGGCCACACCGCCGGCCGGAAAGCTGCCCAGGATGGCAAACCGATCCGGCCACCGCCGCACCGCCTCGGCCGCGACCGCATCGCAATCGGGGTCCCACCCCGGCGGATGGATGATGGCGGCGGAAACACCGGCCGCGTCCATGCCGGCGATCATCTCCTCGGCGGTGACAACAGGCACCGGCCGATGATCCTGGCTCGGCGTGCCGGAAGACCAGATATGGATCTGCGCATCAACGATCTGCATCACGCAGCCTCCGCCTTGGCATCGAGATACGCCAGCAACGCCTCCCGGAACGGCGGCAGGCTTTTGTAGAGCGCCATCTCCGCCGGCAGCCCGCGCAGCGCAGCGGCAAGATCGGCCGCCACCCTGGGATCGGCGGCCAACAGGCCCGCGGGATAAAGATGCGTCCGAATGCCAAACAGCACCGCCCCGCTGCGCTCCAGCAGCCGCAACGTCTGCCGCTCCACCCGCAGCCAGATCCGCTCCCCGGCATTGGCGGCGGTCACTTCGGCATTGTGCTCGCGGCGGAACTTGCGGCTTTCGGCATACAGCGCGGGATCATCGGTGATGCCCCAGTTGAGCCGCACCACCATCTTCCCCGGCCGCAGGTTCGGCATCAGCCGATCCACCGGCTTGGCCAGCCGCTCGCCATAGAACGGCACCCGCGTATGGATCGTCGCCAACGGCTGCCCCAGCTTCTCCGCCAGGCTCCACCGGCTGGGAAAGCACAGCACCGCGGCATCCAGCACCGGCCCCAATTCGGTCAGCCGCAGCAGGCACAAATCCTCCTGCACCAGCCGCCCCGCCACCTCCAGCGGATCATGCGGCAGGGCATCAAGGGTCCAACTCTCGCCCGTCAGCCGGTTGTGCAGCACGCCACCCTCGCGGGCGAACCATTCGGGAAACCGCCGCGGCAGCAACTCGGCCAGAACATCCAGCACCTCCTGCCGCGCCTCCTCGCTACCCGGCAGCGCCGCAAACACATCGCCATGCCGTACCGCCAACAACCGCCGACGCTCCGCCATCTCCTCGGGATAGCGCTCATCCAGCTCGATCAACTCCGCGGGATCGGTCGCCACCAGCCCCATCGCCATGCGGTACGGCCCGGGATCGAAGCTGAGATGCACCGCCTGCCGCGGCAGCGTGAACGCGTCCATCGCTACTTCCCCACCAGGGCCATGAGGGAGAGGATCTCGAACGCCATCATCGCCCCGATCTGGGCCGTGACGGTATTGGCATCATACTGCGGCGCCACCTCCACCACATCGCCGCCGATCACATCGAGTCCCTTAAGCCCACGCAAGATCGCCTGCGCCTCCCGCGGCGAAAGCCCGCCCACTTCCGGCGTACCGGTCCCCGGCGTGAAGGCGGGATCAAGCCCATCGACATCGAACGTAATGTAGAACGGCCCCCCGCCCACCACGTCACGCGCCTTGGCAATCACCGCCGGCAGACCCATCGCATCCACCTCCTCGGCGTGGATCACGGTCATGCCGGACTCATAGCTGAACTCGTAAAGAAGCTCCGCCGACCCACGAATACCGATCTGAATGCACCGCTCGGGATCGAGCACCCCATCCAGCACCGCCTGGCGGAACGGCCCGCCATGATGAAACCGGCTGCCCTCGGCCGGGCCGGAGGTGTCGCAATGCGCATCGATATGCACCATGCCCACCGGCCTGTTGCGCCCCAGCGCGCGCAGGATCGGATAGCTGATGGAATGGTCGCCGCCGATGGCGATCGGCTTCACCCCCGCCGCCGCCACGCGGGTGAAGAACGCCTCGATATCGGCAATCGACTCCGGCAGCGAATACCGGCTGCGAAACGGCACATCGCCCACATCGGCGAAGTTCAGCGTACCCTTCGGCGTCACCCGCAGCGCATGATGATACGGCCCGATCCGCTCGATCGCCCGCACCGCCCGCGGCCCCAACCGGCTGCCGGCCCGGTTGGTCACCGCCAAATCCATCGGCACGCCGATCAGTGCCACATCCAGCCCGCCGAAATCCGCCAGCTCCGGCGCCTCGGGCCGATACGGCGCATCGAGAAACGTCGAAACCCCGGCATAGGGCAACGGCCGCCGGCCCTGGGGGTTGAACGCGGCATCGGCACCGCGCTTCAGATCAGGGTCGCGGATCTCGTCGCGCTTGTCGTTCGGGTAGCGGGCGCGCAGGGCGGCAAGCTTCTCGGGGGTCATGCGGTCACTCCGATGCCCGCATACTGTGGCCCGGCCCGCGCCGAACTTCCACTGCGTTGCAACCGCCGCGACACCCTGCGCCAGGGAGCTAGCCCACTTTACCCTCTCCCATCACCTGGCGCGCCAGCCAACCGGGCGGGCGCCGGGCGGCCAGGCGCCAGGTCTCGAACCGCGGCCCCTGCTCCAGCAGCGGCGCCAGCACGGAGATCCGGCGATCGACCTCGGCCCGATCGACATGAAGCTGCGTCTTGATCCCTTCGGCGGTGCGTGCCGCAAAGCGTGGCTCCGCCAGTGCGGCCAGCACCCTGCGCCCAATCGGGTCGAGCGCGGTGTCGATCGCCGGGGGCAGGGCAGCGAACTGGTCGCGGCGGTACAGCTCGGCCATCAGCGTCCAGCGCACGAAGTCCTCCACGGCATCGCGCAGGCCCATGCGGAACAGCAGCGCCACCATGCCCCCCAGGGCACTGCCGGCCGCCTGCACCGCCAGCGCCTTGGCGCGCACGCCGGCAGCCGCCACGAACCGGTCCACCTCCGCCTGGGTGGCGCGCGGCCATTGCAGCGCCACGGGCTCCTTGACCCCGGGCATCACCGGAATCATCTGGAACAGCGGCTCGGGTCCCTTGTTCTCCTCGAAGACCTGGGCCTGCGCGTCGTCCAGGCCGGCATAGCCGGGCCCGATGACCTTGTTCTCGCGCGGGAAGCAGAAATGCACCTTCAGGAAGCGATAGGCGTTCAGCCGGCCCAGCTGGTAGTCGTGCGCGCGCATCGCCTCACTGAGGAAGCCACCGAAACCGCCCATCAGGCCACAGGCGATGCCGTTCTCCTCCGCATCCTTGTTCCAGCCTTGCGGCGTCTGCAGATAGCGCCGTGGCGAGATCAGGAACCGGCTGCTCACCTCCGGGTCCATCGCCGCGACCACCGCATCCAGCTTGAAGCGCGCCTGGTTGATCAGCATCGGCACGAACATCCGCACCACCGAAAACAGCGCATCGTCCGGCAGCGCGGGTGGTTGAACCTGTTCCGACGGGAACGGGTCGATCATCAGCACCGCGCGGTCAGCCGCCTTCGGGGCGCGCGGATTGCGCGTGGGCGGCGCATCCATGAGCGCCCAGCGCGCCAGCTCGAAGGGCTCGTTGTCGATCACGCCGCCATCGACGGCCAGCCGATTGATGTCCCCGATGGTGGCGGACCAGGCGGGCGGCAGGGTGAACCGGTCGGGCCCGGTGCGGGAGGAGTCGATCGGCCATTGCCGGCGCGCCAGCTGGTCGAAGCTCTGCGCCGGCAGGGCACGGGCCCGCAGGCCAACGGGGAAGGCGCTGCTGGCCAGCGTTGCCTCCAGGAACCCGCTCCACTCCGGCGATGTATGCGGCTCCCGCTTGTTCACCAGCGTCGCGACATCGAGCGGGATGGCGGGGTCCGGGTCCGCCCAGCGGCTTTCGACGGGCGTGGTGCCGAGCCCCTGCAGCACGAAGTGCACGCGGTCGGCATGGCACGTCATGATATGGGCCTCGCTCTGCCCCGCCGCGTTGAACGTGATCTGGTAGGGGGTGCCCTGCAGGTTGGTCGCGGTGAGGAACAGGTGAACGCCGGTGGAAAGGCTGTCGCGGCGCCGGGTGCCCGCAAGGCCGGCCAGCGCGGATTGGGCGATCCCATCCAGGATCGTCGTGTCCAGCGCCGAGCGGATCGATGCCTTGAGATCGGCAAGGCCGAGCAGGGCCCGGGCATCGCCCGTGCCGACGAATTGTGGCCCCGTCACCCAGGCGGCATAGAGCCGGGGCAGCCTGGTCGTGACGGTGCCGAGCGAACCGTAAGGGTGAACCTCGGGCGTGCCGGAGGCCGGGTCGGCCAGGGCGACGAGACCCATGGCGCCGGTGATGCTGCCCGCCGAAGCGCCGGACAGCACGGGCACCACCACGCGGTGCCGCGGCACGCCGGGCGCGTTGGCGGCCTTCGCGGCCTCCCACGCGTCCAGCACCTCGAAGATCATGTCGAAGACACCACCGCTATAGGCGCCGGCGGAAATGGCGCCGGCCATGGTGATGCCGAGCTGGAACGGTTGTGGTTCGGTGCTGCTCATCGATCCCTCCTCCGGCGCGGCAAAATATTGTATATTCGATACGATTAGGCAAACTTCCTTGTTTCGGCCCCGGTCACACCGGCATCGCGGCGATACGCCGCACGATCTCCGCCACGATCGCCTCCGGTTCCGGCCCGATGCCGACCACGAGCAGGTTCTCCTCCGCCCCTGGCGGCTCCAGCGTGGCAAACTGGCTGTCCAGCAGCGCCGTGGGCATGAAATGGCCCTGGCGGGCGGCCATGCGCGCGGCGATCAGGGCTTTGTCGCCGGCGAGATGCACGATGCGCACATCCGGGTGGCCGCCCACCAGGATATCCCGATAGGCCCGCTTCAGCGCGGAGCAGGTAACGATGCCGCTGGCGCCTTCGGCGCGCCAGGTGCCGATCACGGCGGCGATGGCGTGCAGCCAGGGCCAGCGGTCGTCGTCGGTGAGCGGCGTGCCGGCGGACATCTTGGCCACATTGGCCGGCGGGTGCAGCGCGTCGCCTTCCTGGAAGCGCCAGCCCAGGCGTTCGGCCAGGGTGCGGGCGATGGTGGTCTTGCCGCTGCCGGCGACGCCCATCACAACGAGGATAAGCGGTCGCGCTTCGCGCTCCGGGAGGATCATCGCAACTCCTCCACCCGCCCGTCGTCGTGGCCGACCAGGGCGCGTTCGACGGGCAGCAGGAACAGCCCGGTGGCCACCACGCCGGCGATGCTGCGCAGCACGCGGTCGAGCGTGAAGGGGTCGAGGATCGGCGCGAAGCCGGGGCAATCGAGAATGAAGTTGCCGTTGTCGGTGCGGAAGGGGGCGCCATCGCGCTGGCGCAACCCGGGGGCACCGCCGAGGGCGGCGATACGGCGGGCGGTGGATTCCTGGCCGAACGGGGTCACCTCCACCGGCAACGGGAAGCCGGTGCCCAGCCGATCCACCAGCTTGGCGGCATCGGCCACCACCACGAAGCGGGCGGCCGATTCGGCGACGATCTTCTCGCGCAGCAGCGCTCCGCCGCCGCCCTTCAGCAGGCGCAGCGTGCCGCGCTCAATCTGGTCGGCGCCGTCGATGGCGAGGTCGCAGGGCAAGTCGGGCGCGACGACGAGCAGGCCGAGCGCCCGGGCGCGGGCGGCCGTGGCCTCCGAGGTGGGGATGCCGGCGAAGGCCAGCCCTTCGTCCCGTACACGGCGGGCCAGGGCGCGCAGCACCGCCTCCATGGTGCGGCCGGTGCCGAGGCCGAGGCGCATGCCTGGCTCCACCAGGCGGGCGGCTGCCTCGGCGGCGGCGATGCGGCCGAGCTCCGACATTATTTCTTGGGAGCCTCCACGTGGCCACCGAAGCCGAGGCGCATGGCGGAGAGCATCTTCTCGGCGAAGGTATGGTCCTGGCGGGAGCGGAAGCGCACGAACAGGCTGGCTGCCAGCACCTCTGCCGGCGTGGCTTGTTCCACGGCGGTGTCGATGGTCCAGCGGCCCTCGCCAGAGTCCTCCACATGGCCGCTGAACGTCTCCAGCTTGCCGTCGCGGGTGAGCGCCTGGGCGGAAAGATCGAGCAGCCAGGAGACGATCACGCTGCCGCGGCGCCAGACCTCGGCAATGTCGGCCATGTTGAAGTCGTAGCGCTGGTCGGCCTGCAGCTTGGCGGAGCCGCGGCCCTGCAGGATGTCGAAGCCTTCGGCCATAGCCTGCATCATGCCGTATTCGATGCCGTTATGGATCATCTTGACGAAATGGCCGGCGCCGGAGGGGCCGCAATGCAGGTAGCCCTGCTCGGCGCGCGGGTCATGGCCTTCGCCGCGATCCTCGGTGCGCGGAATGTCGCCGATGCCCGGCGCGAGGGCGGCGAAGATCGGATCGAGGAACTCGAAGGCCGCCTTGTCGCCGCCGATCATCAGGCAGTAGCCGCGCTCCAGCCCCCAGACGCCGCCGGAGGTGCCGACATCGAGGTAGCGCACGCCCTTCTGGCCAAGCTCGGCCGCACGGCGCACATCGTCCTTGAAGTTGGAGTTGCCGCCGTCGATCAGGATATCGCCGGGGCCGAAGTGGCCACCCAGTTCGGCGATGGCCTTTTCGGTGATCTCGCCCGCCGGGAGCATCACCCAGGCCGCCTTGGGCGACTGGGTCAGCTTGGCGGCGAGGTCGGCCAGCGAGGTGGCCGGGGTGGCGCCGATGGCAACGAGGTCGGCCACTGCCTTGGGGTTGGCGTCGTACACCACGCAGTGATGGCCCGCACGATGCAGGCGCCGCACGATATTGCCGCCCATACGGCCCAGGCCGATGACACCGAGTTCCATGGATCCCTCCCCGCGCTGGTCCTCCGGCTCTAGCCGGTTGGCGCGGGGAAGGCCAGGGGCGAGCCTATATCTTCAGCGGCCTGCTGGTCCGCTACGTCCGTCCGAAGTCGGACGAACTTCGCGGGCAGGACGCTAGGCATGCCCGGCGACGGGCATGGCGGTGGGATTCAGCGCGCGCACCACGGCGGCAAGCAGGCGCAGCGCCTCCGGCCCGCCGCGATCGTCCAGCGTGCCGGTTTCCATCTCCTCGGCCAGGGTTTCGGCCTGGTCGGCGATGGTATCGGCGGCCTGCGCCAGGGCGGCGCGGGAGAGGGCGAGCTGGTCGTCCTCGGGCAGGTGATTCCAGTCGAAGTCCATTGATCTCTACTCGCACGCGCCATACTGGCGGGTTGCTGCCGCGGCAGGAATGTCGCGCGGTCTCGAGCATTGGTATCGCGGGGAACGGTTAAGCAGGGGTTGCCGCCGCGGGATCAGGGGCCAGCCGGCATCATTGAAATATAATACGCAAGATGCGGACAAGCTGGCATGGGATCGCCGAAGTATCCGACAACGTCGCACGCAGGAGTGTCCGCAGATGACCGACCCCCGGATCCCGCAGGAAGATGCCCACAAGCTCGATGCAGGGGAGCATATCGGCTCCAACCCCTCCTCCGAGCCGTCGATCGGCGACATCATCGAACGCCGGTTCTCGCGCCGCGACGCGATGCGCGGACTGTTCGCCGCCGGGGCCCTGGCGGCCCTGCCGGGAGAGGCGGGCGCGCAAGGGACCGGGCCATCCAGCTTCGTCTTCAAGGAACTGAACCACGTCTACGATGCCACCCACCACGTGCCGGAGGGCTACGAGGCGCAGGTGCTGGTGCGCTGGGGCGACCCGATCCTGGCGGGCGCGCCCGCCTTCAACGTGAATGCGCTGACGCCCGAGGGGCAGGCGCAGCAGTTCGGCTACAACTGCGACTATATCGACTACAAGCCGCTGCCGCAGGGCTCGCGCAATTCCGAGCACGGCCTGCTGGTGGTGAACCACGAATACACCAACACCAACCTGATGTTCGCCGGCATGGGCGCCGGGCGCGCCGCCGCGCTGCGCTCCAGTGCCGCGCAGGTGGCCGTGGAGATGGCCGCCCACGGCATGGCCGTGGTGGAAATCCGCAAGACCGGCGGGCAGTGGCAGGTGGTGGCCGACGGCAAGTTGAACCGCCGCCTGACCGCCAGCACGCCGATGACGGTGAGCGGGCCGGCCGCCGGGCACGCGCTGCTGCAGACCAAGGCCGACCCCTCCGGCCGCGCGGTGCTGGGCACCATCAACAACTGCGCCGGCGGCAACACGCCCTGGGGCACGGTGCTGACGGCGGAAGAGAACTTCAACATGTACTTCGCCGGCGATACCGCCGCGTCGCCGCAGGCCGAGATGTACAAGCGCTACGGCATCGGGCCGAAAAGCGTGTACGCCTGGTCCAAGCACGTGGAGCGGTTCGACATGGCGAAGGAGCCGAACGAGCCGCATCGCTTCGGCTGGGTCGTGGAGTTCGACCCCTACGACCCCACCAGCACGCCGGTGAAACGCACCGCGCTGGGCCGCTTCAAGCATGAGGGTTGCCACCACGGCATCGCCGCCGACGGCCGCGTGGTGATCTACATGGGCGACGACGAGCGCTTCGACTATGTCTACAAGTTCATCACCGCGCGGGCCTGGAACGCCAACGACCGCGCCGCCAACCGCAACCTGCTGGACGAGGGCACGCTGCACGTCGCGCGCTTCACCGACGACGGCAAGGTGGCCTGGATGCCGCTGGTGCACGGGCAGGGGCCGCTCACCGAGGCGAACGGCTTCCGCAGCCAGGCCGACGTGATGATCTTCACCCGCAAGGCCGCCGACCTGCTGAAGGCCACCCCGATGGACCGGCCGGAGGACGTGGAGCCGAACCCGGTGACCGGGCGCGTCTATGTGATGCTCACCAACAACACCCGCCGCTCCGCCCAGCAGGTGGACCGCGCCAACCCGCGCGCGCGCAACGCGCACGGGCATATCGTGGAAATCACCAACCCGGGCAACGACCACGGCGCGCTGGAAGGCACCTGGAACATCTTCCTGGCGGCCGGCAAGCCGGGGATGGATGCCGGCGCCATCTACCACCGCGCCGTTTCGAACGATGGCTGGCTGTCCTGCCCGGACAACGTGGCGTTCGACAGCAAGGGGCGGATGTACATCGCCACCGACGGCGCGCCGTCTGCGGCCGGCGTGGCGGATGGCGTCTACCTGGCCGACACCACCGGCACCGGCCGGGCGCTGACCAAGCTGTTCTTCCAGGCACCCATCGGCGCCGAAGTGTGCGGGCCGCTGCTGACCCCGGACGACCAGACGATGTTCGTGGCCATCCAGCATCCGGGCGAGACCGCCGACTCCACCTTCGAGAAGCCCTCCACCCGCTGGCCGGATTTCTCCGACAGTATGCCGCCGCGCCCCTCTGTGCTGGCGATCACCAAGAAGGGCGGCGGGGTGATCGGGAGCTAAGGAAGCAAGGACTTCTTTTTCTGAAGAAAAAGAAGCAAAAAGACTTTATCCGTTTGCGCGCGGTTTTTCCGGGCGCAAACGGATAAAAGTTTTTTGGTTCTTTTTTTCAAAAAAGAACCGCTTCCTTTATTCTCCTGCCGGCAGATACACATTCGACCCCGCGGCCTTGAACTCCTCGCTCTTGGCCTCCATCCCCGCCATCCGCTCGCTGTCGGCGCGGATGTCGTGGCTGATCTTCATGCTGCAGAACTTCGGCCCGCACATGGAGCAGAAATGCGCCACCTTGTGGGCTTCCTTCGGCAGGGTCTCATCGTGGAACTGCCGCGCCGTGTCGGGATCGAGGCCCAGGTTGAACTGGTCTTCCCAGCGGAACTCGAAGCGGGCGCGGCTGATGGCGTCGTCGCGCAGGCGGGCGGCGGGATGGCCCTTGGCGAGGTCGGCGGCGTGGGCGGCGATGCGGTAGGTGATGACGCCGGTCTTCACGTCGTCGCGGTTGGGCAGGCCCAGATGCTCCTTTGGCGTGACGTAGCAGAGCATGGCGGTGCCGAACCAGCCGATCATGGCGGCGCCGATCGCGCTGGTGATGTGGTCGTAGCCCGGGGCGATATCCGTGGTGAGTGGCCCGAGGGTGTAGAATGGCGCTTCGCCGCATTCGCGCAGCTGCTTTTCCATGTTGATCTTGATCTTGTGCATCGGCACGTGGCCGGGGCCCTCGATCATCACCTGGCAGCCCTTGGCCCAGGCGATCTTGGTGAGTTCGCCGAGGGTCTCCAGTTCGGCGAACTGGGCGGCGTCGTTGGCATCGGCGTTGCTGCCGGGGCGCAGGCCGTCGCCGAGGGAGAAGCTCACGTCATACTTGCGCATGATGTCGCAGATCTCGGCGAAGTTCTCGTAGAGGAAGCTCTCCTTGTGATGCGCCAGGCACCAGCGCGCCATGATGCTGCCGCCGCGGGAGACGATGCCGGTGGTGCGGCGCGCGGTGAGCGGCACGTGGGCGAGGCGGACACCGGCGTGGATGGTGAAGTAGTCCACGCCCTGCTCGGCCTGTTCGATCAGCGTGTCGCGGAACACCTCCCAGGTCAGCAGGTCCGGGTTGCCGCCGACCTTTTCCAGCGCCTGGTAGATCGGCACCGGCGAGTTGCGCATGATCCAGCTGCGGATGTTGTGGATGTTGCGGCCGGTGGAGAGGTCCATCACCGTGTCGCCGCCCCAGCGGATCGCCCAGACCAGCTTCTCCACTTCCTCGGCGGCCGAGGAGGTGACGGCAGAGTTGCCGATATTGGCGTTGATCTTCACCAGGAAGTTGCGGCCGATGATCACCGGCTCCAGCTCCGGGTGGTTCACGTTGGCCGGGATGATGGCGCGGCCGGCGGCGATTTCGCGGCGGACAAATTCGGGGGTGACGAAGGCGGGGATCTCGGCGCCGAAACTCTCGCCGTCGGCGATGGTGGCCTCGGCGCTGGCGAGGGCTTCGGCGCGGCCGAGATTCTCGCGGTGGGCGACGTAGATCATCTCCTCCGTGATGACGCCCGCGCGGGCGAATTCGTACTGCGTCACGAGCTGGCCGTCGGCCGCGGCGAGGATGGCGCGCGGGGCGGGGCAGGCCGGCACTAGCTTGTCGGCGGGCACGAAGCCGTTGTCCTCCGGCTTCACTTCGCGCGCGGCGATGGTGGAAAGGCCGCGGCGGGCGAGCCAGGGGGCGCGGGGCTGGGGCAGGCCGGCTTCGAGGTCGATCGGCAGGTTGGGGTCGGTGTAGGGGCCGGAGGTGTCGTAGAGCCGCAGCGGCGGTTCGTTGGCGCTGGGATGGAGGTCGATCTCGCGGAACGGCACCGCCATGTCGGGATGGCCCGGCGGGCTGGACCAGACCTTGCGCGAGCCGGCGACAGGGCCGGTGGTGACGGCGGCGGGCTTGGTGGTGACGTTCATCGGCGCAGCTCCCCTTCGAATGGCGGGATGGCGGCGCGCGGCGGGAAAGCCGGATACGTGCTGAGAATTCCCGTCCCTACGCCGGCATTACCCGGATCAGGTCATCAGGGATCGCCGGGCAAACCGGCATCTCAGCCCCTCATGGGGCGCCCCTCGGATGCACCGAGGCTGCGCCCGTCGGGCCCTGCTTGTCAAACCGGCTGGGTGGCCGGGCGGGGGAGGCGCGGCAGGCGGATCGGCAGGTTGAAGGCGGCGGCCACCACGCCAGAGGCCGCGGTGGCGATGAAGGCGGCGTCGTAGGTGCCGGTCCAGGCAAACACCAACCCGCCGGCCCAGGCGCCGAGGAAGCCGCCGGCCTGGTGGCTGATGAAGCACACGCCGAACAGCGCGCCGAGGTCACGGATGCCGAACAGCCGGGCGATCACGCCGTTGGTCAGCGGCACGGTGCCGAGCCAGGCCAGGCCCATCACGATGGCGAACAGCGCGGTGGTGAGGTTGTCCTTCGGGGCGAGCCAGTAGAGCAGGATGGCGGCGCCGCGCAGCAGATAGAGCCCGGCCAACGCCAGTTGCGGCGGCATGATCATGCCGGCCCGGCCGCACAGCCACGTGCCCAGGATGTTGGCCGCCCCCACCAGCATCAGGGCCCAGGCACCAGTGGCCGCGGGCATGCCGCACAGCGTGAGGTAGCCGGGCAGGTGGGTGCCGAGGAAGGCGAGCTGGAAACCGCAGGTGAAGAAGCCGAGGCTGAGCAGCACGAAGCCGCGCTCGCCCAGGGCGGTGCGGATGGCGGCCATGGAGCTGCGCGGCGTGGGCTTTTCCAGCGCCGCGCGGTCCAGCGGGCGGCCGAGCGGGATGGCCACCAGCATGGCGAGGCCCAGCACGAGCAGCCCCGCCGTGGCGCCGCCCCAGGCGATGGCGCCCGCGGTGATCGGCAGGAACAGCATCTGGCCGACGGAGCCGCCGGCGCTCACCAGCCCCATGGCGGCGCTGCGCCGCTCCGGCGGAAAGGCGCGGGCCACGCCGGCGAAGGACACGCCCCAGCCCAGCAGCGCCATGCCGGTGCCGGTCATCAGCCCCATGCCGAGGGTGACGGTGAGGCTGTGCGGCCAGATCGCCGGCAAGGCGTAGCCCAGCGCGTAGAGCAGCCCACCGGCCACCTGGGCGGCGGTGGCGCCGTGGCGATCGGCCCAGGCGCCGGCGAGTGGTTGCACCACGCCCCAGGCCAGGTTGTGCAGCGCGATGGCCAGGGCCACGGTTTCGATCGGCACGCCCACGCCGGCCAGCGGCACCAACAGCAGGCCGAAGGCGGAGCGGGTGCCCAACGCCAGCGACAGGGTGGTGGAACCGGCGAGCATGGCCGAATTCTGGGCTGAGGTGTTCTGGCTCATGCCGCGGTGTGGCGAAACGGCGGCGGCGCCGCAAGGGGCCCTACCGCGGCAGCCGCCCCAGCGCCGCGGCCAGCGGCAGGGCGGTGGTGGCCAGGGCCGCCATCACGAGGAAGATGAGGCCGGTGCCGTCGTAGCTACGGCCGGCCAGCCAGGTGATCACGCCCAGGGAGACGGTGCCGCCCAGCGTGGCGTGCAGGGTTTGCGCGCTGCCGGCGCGTTCCAGCGGCACGGTACGGCCGAGCATCTGCATCGCCGAGAGGTGCTGGAAGCCGTAGGTCAGGGCGTGCAGCGCCTGGATCGCCACCAGCGCCGGCAGCCAGGTGGTGAGGCCCAGCACCGTCCAGCGCAGCGCGCAGGCGCCAGCGGCGATGGCGGTGAGCCAGCCAGGCGAGACCCGCGTCAGCAGCGGACGGGCGAGCAGGAAGAGCAGCGTTTCGGCCAACAGGGAGGCGGCCCAGAGCAGGCCGATCACGGTTTCAGAGTGCCCCGCCGCGCGCCAGTGCAGGGCGCCGAGCGTGTAGTAGGCGGCGTGCGAGCCCTGGATGATCGCGCTGGCCAGCACCGTCAGCAGGAAGCCGCGGCGGCGTAGCAAAGAGAGGCTGGCGAAGAACCCGGCCTGGCGGGAAGGCGGGGCGCCGGTGTGCGGCAGGGCGGGGCCCATGGCGGTGGCCAGCGCATGGGCGCCAGCCATCAGCAGCGGCACCAGGAACAGCCCCGCCGCGCCGACGGCCACGCCACCGAGGGCGTTGGCGGCCATGAAGGCGGCGGAGGCGGCGGCCCGCACGCGGCCGTAATCCATCCGCCCCTGCTGGGCCAGGGCGAGCGAAACGGCGTCGGCCAGCGGCATCAGGGCGGAGGCGCCGGCGGATTGCAGCATGACGGCCAGCAGCACCGGCCAGAACCCGGCGGCAGGGGCCAGCACCAGGTTGCCCACCAGCGCCGTGGCGGCCCCGGCGGTGAGGGCCACGCGCAACGGCAGCGCATCGGCCAGCCGGCCCCAGAGCGGGGCTGCCAGCGCCCGTGCGGCGGCGGCGAGCGACAGCACCGTGCCGATCTCGGCCGCACTCAGCCCGCGATCGGCCATCCACAGGGCGAGGAAGGCGCTGGAGACGCCGCCGGCCGCGAACACCGCGCACAGGAAGATGCCGAGCCGCAGCGCAGGCGAGGCCGGCACCTCCGCCCGGCCTCAGGCGGCTTCGGCGGCGGCGCGCTCGCGCAGTTTGCGGGCCATGGCGGCGATGCCGTTGCCGCGGTTGCTCGACAGCGCCTCCAGCAGGCCCAGCTCCTTCAGGAACACCGGGTCGGTGGCCAGGATCTCGGCCGGCGTGCGGCCGGTGTAGACGCGCAGCAGCAGGGCGACGAGGCCGGAGACGATGGCGGCATCCGAGGCACCGGCGAAGAACAGCTTGCCCTCTCGGTTGGTCGCTTCCATCCAGACCTTGGATTGGCAGCCCGGCACGCGGTGGTCGTCGTTGGCCCATTCATCGGGGAAGGGCGGCAGCTTGCGGCCCAGCTCGATGATGAACTGGTAGCGGTCCATCCAGTCGTCGAACACCTCCAGCTCCTCGGCGATGGCGGCGATGGCCTCGGCGGCGGTGGGTTCTTCGGGGACGAGGAAGGGATCACTCATGCGCCGGATGTGCGGGCGGGGCGGCGGCACGTCAAGCCTTGGGATCGCGTCACTTCACTGACATGACACTCGATCATGAATGCCGATTGCGGTCCCAAACATTACTTATGAATCAATCTACTGCGGAAGTTGGTCAGTGATTTTCGTAAAATCAGATGCCTTGGATACCCTGTTTATAATTCGCTGAATTTTTTTATTTTGTGACAATCTACGAAATGACTCAGCCACCCTTTTGTCAACAAGTAGAAAATCTACATACGCTGCAAGAACCGCATGATAGCCATCACTTAAGTCACTTCCTCGAATTTCGGAAAGTAAGGGAGTGTGCACCGTTAGCTCCCTTGGGATTATCCAATGAGGACAGCAATCCATGCGGACCTTAGTGCGCAGATACTCAAAATCATACCCCGATTTCGGAGCAATAACGCGCAATTTTGTGCGAAATTTCGCCAATTCATCTATATACTCAAATGTTTGATTTTCATTTATTTCTTCCGGCAACAGGCCCGCATTCAAGTAAATTGATTCAATGAGAGATTTCACTGATTTAGGATTCTCGACCATTTCATAAACCGAGTCCCGGAATGCCTTCGCGATTGCGTTAGGGTCACGTATCCGCCGATCCCCCCGATCTCTGATTTGAGCCTCGATTTGAGCCTGAACAGCCTCCAGTCGCCTAGAGATTTCGTCTGGCTTAGCCAGTTCTCCTTGCAAAAGGGTCTTGATGGTCATTTTCGAGTGTGGGCCGTTAAATCGTGAAACTACCGGAATGGCTCGCTCCCACTCGGCCCGCTGAATTATGTGACTCCGGAGCATCATCCATGAATCAGGATGATTGCCAACCAGTTGGCGACCATGACCCAATTTTAATAGAATTCTCTTAGCATTTCTGGCAACTAATTTTGGGTCCGATATACCCTCGCAACATGAAATTGCCTCGGCAGCAGCGATATCCGTGATATCTCCAATGAATACCTCAGCTTCATCAACCTTAAACCAAGCCAATAATGGCAAATTTTCCAGAAACGAGAGACGGTTTCTCGCCAAATCTACATTTTCAATTTGAATTAATTCTCTCACATGATGCAATGTCAAAAAAATTATCCAGCCCCTAGATAGTAAATTTTGGTGGAAATTCTGTGCGCATCTCCTCCTTTCAGGGTCGGTCGAATTGAACGCTGATATCCATTGCGCCCAATGCGACGAATCAAGCGCAATTAGACGGGCATTGGACACACTCAATACGGCAGCCCCACTGAATTGCCGTTTCGAAGCGATATACTCGATTTCGATTTCAGCTCAAAATTCCGTTTTCTCGCGAGTCGCCAGTCGACCACCGATCCAAAGCAAAAGGGGTCTGGGGCCGCCGGCCCCAGCGGGTCCAGGGCAGAGCCCTGGCCTTCCTTCAAAGAATGAACCGGCTCAAATCGCCCTTCTGTGCCAGCGGCGCCACGCGCTCGTTCACGTAGGCGGCGTCCACCGTGGCGGTCTGGCCGCTGCGGTCGCTGGCGGTGAAGCTGATGTCCTCCAGCAGCTTCTCCAGCACCGTGTGCAGGCGGCGGGCGCCGATATTTTCCACACGGTCGTTGATGTCGGCGGCGAGGTCGGCCAGGGCGTCGATGGAATCCTCGGTGAAGTCCAGCGTCATGCCCTCGGTGCCGATCAGGGCCTGGTATTGCTTGATCAGGCTGGCTTCCGGCTCCGTGAGGATGCGGCGGAGGTCCGCGCGCGAGAGCGGCTGCAGCTCCACGCGGATCGGCAGGCGGCCCTGCAGTTCCGGCAGCAGGTCGGCGGGCTTGGAGAGGTGGAAGGCGCCGCTGGCGATGAACAGGATGTGGTCGGTCTTCACCGGGCCGTGCTTGGTGGAAACCGTGGTGCCCTCGATCAGCGGCAGCAGGTCGCGCTGCACGCCTTCGCGGGAGACATCGCCGCCGCGCACGCCGCCTTCGCTGCTGCGGGCGATCTTGTCGATCTCGTCGAGGAAGACGATGCCGTTGGCTTCGGCATGGGCAACGGCATCGCGGGTGAGGCGTTCGTTGTCGAGCAGCTTGTCGGCTTCCTCGCGCTGCAGGGCCTCGCGGGCGGCGTCCACGCGCAGCTTGCGGGCGGTGGGGCGGCCGCCGAACATGCCCTTCATCATGTCGCCGAGATTGATCATCTGGCCCGGCGGCATGCCCGGCATGTCGAACTGGCCGATCGGGCTGGGGCCGGCCTCGGTGAGGCTGATCTCGATCTCCTTGTCCTCGAAATCGCCGTTGCGCAGCATGCGGCGGAACTTGGAGCGGGTGTCCGCACTGGCCTGCTCGCCGCACAGCGCGGTGATGATGCGATCCTCCGCGGCCAGCTCAGCCTTGGCCTGCACGTCCTTGCGGCGGCTGTCGCGCAGCATGGTGATGCTGGCTTCCACCAGGTCACGCACGATGCTTTCCACATCGCGGCCGACATAGCCCACCTCGGTGAACTTGGTGGCTTCCACCTTCAGGAACGGGGCCTGCGCCAGCTTGGCCAGGCGGCGTGCGATCTCGGTCTTGCCGCAGCCGGTGGGGCCGATCATCAGGATGTTCTTCGGCACCACCTCCTCACGCAGACCCTCCGGCAGGCGCTGGCGGCGCCAGCGGTTGCGCAGCGCAATCGCCACGGCGCGCTTGGCATCGCCCTGGCCGACGATGAAGCGGTCCAGCTCGGAGACGATCTCGCGCGGGGAGTAGGTTGGAACGTCCATCACAGGGTTTCCACGGTCAGCGAGTGGTTCGTGTAGACGCAGATGTCGCCGGCGATCTTCATGGCCTTGCGGGCGACCTCCTCGGCGGTGAGGCCGGGCATTTCCATCAGCGCGCGGGCGGCGGCGAGCGCGAAATTGCCGCCGGAGCCGATGGCGATCACGCCATCCTCCGGCTCCAGCACGTCGCCATTGCCGGTGAGGGTGAACTGGCGGTCCTTGTCGGCCACCGCCATCATGGCTTCCAGGCGGCGCAGGTAGCGGTCTGTGCGCCAATCCTTGGCCAGCTCCACGCAGGCGCGTTCCAGCTGGTTGGGAAAACGCTCCAGCTTCGCCTCCAGCCGTTCCAGCAGGGTGAAGGCGTCGGCGGTGGCGCCGGCGAAGCCTGCCAGAACGGCACCGCCGCCGATGCGGCGCACCTTGCGGGCGTTGCCCTTGATGACGGTGTTGCCGAGGCTCACCTGGCCGTCGCCGGCCATGGCCACGTGTCCGTCGCGGCGGATGCACAGGATGGTGGTGCCGTGCCAGCCAACGGGGTCGTGGGGGGCGGAAGAAGGATGCTGCATAGTCGCGCTAGATGGGCCAGCGGAGGCGGCGCGGCAAGGCGGCTGCACTGTGCCCGCTTCAGGTCAGGCCCGCTTGCGCGGCCGCTTGGGCGGCTTGGCCTGCGCCGTTTTCCAGGCCACCTCCAGCGCCGCGGCAAGCTCCTCCTCTGTCAGGGCGGCCAGCGTTGTCTGCGTCCAGCCCTGGCGGCCCCAGGCATTCGGGATGGGGGCGAAGGCGGCGGGCGCGATGGTGCAGCGGAAGGCCTGCTCCTCCGGGGTGAATTTCAGCGTGGCCGTGGCATTGTCCGGCGCCAGCGAGGCGAAGATCACCCGGGCGCGGAAGGCCGTGCGATCGAAATGCTGGGCCTCGCTGGTTCCCGGCAGGGCCAGGGCGAGGTGGCGGAGCATCCCGGCGTCGGCCATGCGGCCCTCCTGCGTGATGAAGCATGGCAGGATCGCCGCTGCCGTGCCTGTGTCGCAACAAGCGAGTTTGCGGCTGGGCTGGCTTTTCATGTAGTGACCGCCTCATGCCGCGCACCGCCAGCCTCACCCGCACCACCTCGGAAACCGACATCTCCCTGAGCCTGGACCTGGATGGGTCTGGCCGGGCGCAGGTGGCCACCGGCATCGGCTTCCTGGACCATATGCTGACCGCGCTGGCGCGCCACGCGCTGT
>CAMDAM010000051.1 GCA_945888575.1 Asaia bogorensis
TGGATGAACACGGGGGGCGTGGTCGTGCCCTCGATATCCGTCAGAACGGCCGAGGGGGCGAGCACGGCGCGGGTCCGGGTGCGGGGCGCGCTCCCTGCCGGTTCAGCCCTGGCGGGCTGCGGTGGACTGGTTCGCGTTCGGGGTCCCGGCATTCGGCCCCGGGATGGTGCCGGTCGGCTTGTCGGTGGCGCTGGCCTCCATGGAGGCGTCGTCCTCGGCCATGTTCTTCTTGAACGACTTGATGCCCTTGGCAAAGTCGCCCATCAGGCCGCTGATCTTGCCGCTGCCGAACAGCAGCAGCACAACGGCCAAAACGATCAGCCAGTGCCAGATGCTGAAGCTACCCATGACATCCTCCAGGCGGGGCGTTCCCCCGGTAATGGGGCGTTTCCCTCGTCGCCTTCACATGGCCTGCCGCACCGCCCGATGCAAGCGATGATTGGACTCTTTCGCCGCCGCGCCGGGTGCCTATCCGTCGATGCGCGCGCGCGGGGCGGGGCGGCCACGGGTATCCAGCGCGTAGCGGGCGGCGATCGGCGTGGCGCGGGCGAGCTCGGCATAGGTGGCTGGGCGGCGCGGATGGATGAAGCCGTGCGCGGGGTAGGGATGGGTGCCGAGCGCGTTGGTGGGCGGGTACCACACCCGCACCTGGCTCCAGTCGTTGCCCGAAGAGACATCCACCACCAGCTGGTCCTCATCCACCTGGCCCGGCACCCAGTTGGCCTGCGTCACCTGGATCTGCCGGGCGCTGACCACGCGCGTGACAACCGAGACATGGCCCGAGCGCAGGCGGCTGGAGCGGCGGAACACCAGCACGCTGCCGATGGCCGGCTGCTCGTTGCGCGCGTAGCGTCCGGCGGCGGTGTGCCACCAGCTCTCCGCCTCCCCATACAACGCGATGCCGGAAAGCTCGCGCGCGAAGGGGGCACAGGAAATGCCGGGCACCCGCATGCTGGCACCGGAGGACGAGGAGGGCGCGCGCGAGGATGACCCGCAGGCGGCGAGCAGGCTCGCCGCCGCCAGGGTGGGAAACAGGTGGCCAAACAGCTTTCTTCGGGTCGTCATGCCCCCAGTATAGCAGATCGCAACGGCAACGCACGGATTTCGCACAGTTATGCCGTGTAAGGGGCCATCCACAAGGGCTAGCGTCCGCCCCCCAGCACTGTCCCCAATACGTAGTCGGTGTGGGCCCCCAGCGCCGGCCCGGTCCATCCGATGGTCGCCTCCGGGGCCGCGCCGTCGAAGCGGATGGTGGGGCCGAAATGCAGCGTGCGGCCGATCAGCGGGTCCTCCACCTCCAGCACCGCCCCGCGCGCCCGGTTGTGCGTGTCCGCGGCGATGTCGGCGATGTCGAACAGGCGGCAGCACGGCACGTCCGCGTCTTCCAGGCGCTGTTCCGCCTCGGCGGCGGGCAGGGTGCGGGTCCAGGTGGCGATGGCGGCGTCCAGCTCCCCGGCGGCGGCGCAGCGCAGCGCGTTGGTGGCGAAGCGCGGCTCCGCGGCCAACTCCGGCCGGCCGATCGCGGCCATCAGCCGGGCGAAGATCAGGTCGGAATTACCGGCCACGCACAGCCACTTGCCATCGGCGCAGGGGTAGGTGTTGGTGGGCGCTGCAGTGGGAATGGCGGCGCCGGCGGGTTGGCGAATGCGGCCATCCATCGCGTATTCCGGCAGCATCCCTTCCATCAGGCTCACGATGGAATCCACCAGGTTCACATCGATGATCCGGCCCTTCCCGGTGCCGGTCACATCGCGCTCATACACCGCCGAGAGCAGCCCGATCGCGGCATAGAGCCCGGCGAGATCATCCCCGATCGAGATCCCGCAGCGCGGCGGCGGCAGGTCGGACGCGCCGGAGGGATGACCAGTCAGATGGCGGATGCCGCCCATCGCCTCCCCGATCGCGCCGAAGGCCGGCTTGTCGCGATACGGCCCGCTCTGCCCGTAGCCAGACACGCGCGCGATCACCAGGCGCGGATTTTCGGCGTGCAGCACATCCGGCCCGAGGCCCAGCTTCTCCAGCTGGCCCGGCCGGTAGTTCTCCACCAGCACATCGGCGCGCCGGGCCAGGGCGAGCGCCTTCTCCCGGTCCTTCTTCAAATCCAGCACCACGGAAAGCTTGTTGCGGCCATGGATGCTGAACCACACCGGGTGGCCCTTCACCGTGGCACCCCAGCCGCGCACCGGGTCGCCCGCCGGCGGCTCCACCTTGATCACCTCCGCGCCGAGATCCGCCAGCACCCGGGTGCAGAAGGGCCCGGCGATATAGTGGCCTAGTTCCAGCACCTTGAGACCCACCAGAGGGCCGGTACGCGGCGGCGGAACGGTCATAGGCACGTCTCCCGATGCGGCAATGATGACTGAACGCATCACATGGACACGTTGTCCGGTGGCCTTAACCATCCGTTAGCCATTTCAGCGATATAGTATCACCCGTGGCCGCGATGGCCACTCGCATTGTTCTGGACTCCTCCCCTACGCGCTGGCCATGGAGCCGGCGCCACCTTATGGGCGGCACGACCTGGTCGTGCCGCCCGTTTTTTTTGCCGCGTCCCCCTTGGCCCGCGCCCGCCCCCGCCGCACCATCGCGGCCTCGCCGCACAGGGGGTTCGCGATGGACAAGACATTGATCGAGGCACTGGCCCGCCAGGCCGGGCTGGACCGCGCGCTGGCCGAGTTCCCGGACTGCGTGATGGCCGCGGCGAAGCAAGCCATTGGCCGCAGCAACGAGATCAACACCCCCACCAGCCCCGCCGTGGAGCCCTGGCCGCCGATGAAGGTGGGAGCGGGCGCATGAGCGACGATCTCGCCTGGCTCACCGCCACGCAGGCCAGCCGCGCCTTCGCCGCGCGCAAGCTCTCCCCCACCGAGCTGGTCCGCGCCCTGCTCGCCCGCATCGAGCGGCTGGACCCCAAGCTGAACGCCTTCATCCGCCTGGATGCCGAAGCCGCCCTGGCCGCCGCCGCCACCGCCGAGGCGGAAATCGCCGCCGGCCGCCACCGCGGCCCGCTGCACGGCGTGCCGGTGGGCATCAAGGACATCATCGACGTGGTGGGCCTGCCGACCACTTGCCATTCCAAGGTGATGCCCAACACCCCCGCCACCGCCGATGCCGTGGTGGTCGGCAAGCTCCGCCAGGCCGGCGCGGTGATCATGGGCAAGCTCTCCACCCATGAATTCGCCATCGGCGGGCCGAGCTTCGACCTGCCCTGGCCGCCAGCGCGCAACCCGTGGAACCGCGACCACCACCCCGGCGGCTCCTCCTCCGGCTCCGGCGTGGGCCTCGGCGCCGGGTTCTTCCCGCTGGCGCTGGGCACGGATACCGGCGGCAGCGTGCGCAACCCGGCCAGCGCCTGCGGCATCGTCGGCCTCAAGCCCACCTACGGCCTGGTCTCCCGCCGCGGCGTGTTCCCGCTCGCCTTCTCGCTCGACCATGTCGGGCCCATGACCCGCGACGTGGCCGACAACGCCCTGCTGCTGGACACCATCGCCGGCTACGACCCGCACGACCCCGGCAGCGCCGCCGGCCCCCGCTGCTATTTCGCCACCGGCCTGGAACGCGGCGTGCGCGGCCTGCGCATCGGCTACGTCCGCCACTTCCACGAGCAGGACATGCCCGCCCACCCCGAAGTCGCCGCCGGCCTCGATACCGTCGCCCGCACCCTGGCCGGCGAAGGCGCGATCCTCAGCGACATCACCCTGCCCAGCCTCGGCGAGTTCGCCGCCGTCAACCGCGTGATCTTGAACGCCGAGGCCTGGACCATCCACGCCCCCTGGCTGCGCGAGCGCCCCGGCGATTACGGCCAGCTCGCCCGCCGCCGCCTGATGCCCGGCGCCTTCCTCACCGCCGGCGACCTGCTGGCCGCCCAACGCCGCCGTGCGGAGATGATCGCCGCGGTGGATGCCGCGCTGGAGCAGGTGGACGTGCTGCTCTGCGCCAGCTCCATGGACCCGGCCAGCCGCATCGAGGACGCGGAGGAAACCGCCCGCACCTACCCCCGCCAGGCCCGCGCCCCGTTCAACACCACCGGCCACCCGGCGCTGGCCATGATGGCCGGGCTGTCGCGCGGCGGATTGCCGCTCTCGGTGCAGTTCGTGACCCGCCACTTCGCCGACGCCACGCTGTTCCAGGTGGCCCGCGCCTGGGAGCGTGCCTCGGGCGTGGATCGCCTGCATCCAGACCTGTCCTGACCGGCCCGGCATAGGTTGCATCAGCCAACATCACGAAATCGAGAGCAGGGATCGTTCCGCGCCCCGCCGCGTTAAGCTGGTGCATGGCCCCCGGCCTGCGCTACGGCAGGAAGCCCCTGCCCGGCGCCCGGTGGCAGTGCGTCTGCAAGCACGAGGGCGTCCCCCCAGCCCGCGCCGACACCGCCGAGCCGACCCGAAGGTGAAGACCCGCAAGGTGTAGACCCGACAGTCAGCCCACCGGCCGCCGGTCCGATGTCCGGGACGGACGCCCCACAACAAGGGGCGGAAGCCGATGCCGAAGGGTACTGTGAAGTGGTTCAACCCGACCAAGGGGTATGGCTTCGTCGCCCCCGACACGGGGGACAAGGACGTGTTCGTGCACATCAGCGCGGTCCAGAAGGCCGGGCTGCGCACGCTGAACGAGGGCCAGAAGCTCAATTTCGACATCGAGCAGCAGCCGAACGGTCGCGCGGCGGCCGTGAACCTCGCGGCTGATTGAGCCCAGGGGGCTACCGCCTTCCGGAGCGACTTCAAACGGCAAACGGCGCGTCGGCCAGGGCAGACTCCCCTGGCCGGCGCGTGCGTGCTAAGCCTGCTATCCGAATCGGGCTCCCGGCCCGGTCGCGCCCCCGGAGGGATGAGCCAGACCATGAGCCAGATCTCCCGACCGCAATCGGTCGGGCCCCATTCCGCGCTGGATGCCGATGCCGTTCGCGCCGCTTATCGCCGTTGGGCGGGCGTGTACGACGTGGTGTTCGGCGGCGTGTCCGGCTGGGGCCGACGTCTCGCGGCGGCAGAGGTCAACCGCCTCCCCGGCACGCGCGTGCTGGAAGTGGGCGTGGGCACCGGCCTCGCCCTGCCGCGCTACCGCCGCGACAAACGCATCACCGGCATCGACCTCTCCGCCGAGATGCTGGAACGCGCCCGCGCCCGCGTCGCCGCGGAAAACCTCTCCCATGTCGAGGCCCTGCTGGAGCTGGACGCCGAGTCGACCGGCTTCGAGGATGGCGAGTTCGACATCGCCGTGGCCATGTTCGTCGCCTCCGTGGTGCCGCATCCGCGCCAGCTGATGGCCGAGCTGCGCCGCGTGGTGCGCCCGGGCGGCCACATCCTGTTCGTGAACCACTTCGCCGCCGAGGGCGGGCTGCGCTGGTGGGCCGAACGCACCCTGGCCCCGGCCTCCCGCGCGCTGGGCTGGCATCCCGATTTCGCGGTGGACGCGCTGTTCAACCCGGACGAGCGTGCCCGTGCCTCCTTCACCCCGGTGCCGCCCTTCGGCCTGTTCACGCTGGCCCAGTTCGGCAACTGAGCCCCTTCGGAAACTGAGGCGGCAACAGGGGGCTTGCGGCACTGCCTCCCTGCTTTTCCGCTACGTCAATGTGCGGCTGCCACACAGGCCGATGAAACCCCTGTGGCGCTTCCGCAAAACCCGCCTATTTTGGGTCACGGGCCTTGATCTCCGTCCTGCGCCGGAGTAGCCCAAATCCTTGCATGGCCCGGCGTGCAGTGCCGGTGCGTCTCATCGGGATGGATCATACGATGCCCCTTCTCCGGCGACTGGTTGCCGCCGCCTTCCTCGCCACTCTCGGCACCGCGCTCTTCGCCATGGCGTTCGCGGAACCCGCGCTCGCCGACCTGCCGCGCAACTGGCAGATGGGCATGCAACCGGCCGCAAGCCCGGTGCAGCGGGACATCCACAGCCTGCACAACCTCGTGCTGGTGATCATCACCGTGATCACCATCTTCGTGGGCGCGCTGCTGGCCTACGTGATCTGGCGCTTCAGCGCCGACAAGAACCCCAACCCCAGCCAGACCAGCCACAACACCGTGCTGGAAGTGGCCTGGACCGTGATCCCGGTGCTGATCCTGGTGGTGATCGCCATCCCCAGCTTCCGCCTGGTCTACTTCCAGGACCGCACCCAGGACGCCGACATGACCGTGAAGGTCACCGGCCGCCAGTGGTACTGGGAATACACCTACACCGATGCGGAAGGCCTGAACTTCGGCAGCCGCCCGCTGGATGCCAAGGGCACCAAGTGGCAGCAGGGCATCCGCCTGCTGGACGTGGACGAGCCCCTGGTGCTGCCCGTCGGCAAGAACATCCGCATCCTCACCACCAGCGCGGACGTGATCCACAGCTTCTTCGTCCCCGCCCTCGGCGTGCAGCGCTATGCCATCCCCGGCCGCACCATCGAGACATGGGTGCGCATCGACCGCCCGGGCACCTTCTACGGCCAGTGCAACCAGGTCTGCGGCGAGGATCACTCGAACATGCCGATCGCCGTGCGCGCCATCCCGGAAGCCGAATTCACCGCCTGGCTGGCGGAGGCGAAGAAGAAGTTCGCCACCAATGAGACCGCCCCGATCCGCGAAGTGGCCGCCCCGGCACCCGTCCAGGGATCCGTCCCCCAGGGATCCCTCCACGGTGGTGCCGTGCTCGCCGCGGTACGTCAGTAGAACAGGGCAGCAGGAGCAGAATCATGAGCGCACACGATCACGCTGCCGGCCATGGTCACGGCCACGACGACCATCACCACCACGCCGAGCTCAGCTTCGCCCAACGCTGGCTGTTCAGCACCAACCATAAAGACATCGGCACGCTCTACATCATCTTCGGGCTGATCGGCGGCATCGTCGGCCTGATCATCTCCGTGCTGATGCGCATGGAGCTGCAATCCCCGGGCATGCAGGTGTTTGCCTCCGGCCAGGCCTGGAACGCGGCCATTACGTCGCACGGTCTGCTGATGATCTTCTTCTCGGTCATGCCCGTGCTGATCGGCGGTTTCGGCAACTGGTTCATCCCGCTGATGATCGGCGCGCCGGACATGGCGTTCCCGCGCCTCAACAACATCAGCTTCTGGCTGCTGGTGCCGGCCTTCGCCCTGATCATGGCGGGCCAGTTCGTCGGCCAGGGCGCCGGCCCGGGCTGGACGCTGTATCCGCCGCTGTCCAATGCCACCTACCAGTCCGGCCCTGCGCTCGATTTCGTGCTGTTCGCGCTGCACCTCGCCGGCATCTCCTCGCTGCTCGGCGCGATCAACTTCATCACCACCATCTTCAACATGCGCGCCCCGGGCATGACGCTGCACAAGATGCCGCTGTTCATCTGGGCGATGCTGGTCACCGCCTTCCTGCTGCTGCTCTCGGTGCCGGTGCTCGCGGGTGCCATCACCATGCTGATCACCGACCGCAACTTCGGCACCGCCTTCTTCGAGCCCTCCGGCGGCGGCGATCCGGTCCTGTTCCAGCACCTGTTCTGGTTCTTCGGCCACCCCGAAGTGTACATCATGATCCTGCCGGCCTTCGGCGTGATCAGCCACATCATCTCCACCTTCAGCCGCAAGCCGGTCTTCGGCTACCTCGGCATGGCCTACGCCATGGTGGCCATCGGCGTGGTCGGCTTCGTCGTCTGGGCCCACCACATGTTCATCTCGGGCATGGACGTGGACACCCGCGCCTACTTCATGGCCGCCACGATGATCATCGCCGTGCCCACGGGCATCAAGATCTTCTCCTGGATCGCCACCATGTGGGGCGGCTCCATCGAGATGAAGACGCCCATGCTCTGGGCCGTCGGCTTCATCTTCGTGTTCACCCTGGGCGGCGTCACCGGCGTGGTCCTCGCCAACGCCGGCATCGACCAGTACGTGCACAACACCTACTACGTGATCGCGCACTTCCACTACGTGCTGTCGCTCGGCGCCGTGTTCGGCATCTTCGCCGGCTTCTACTACTGGATCGGCAAGATGAGCGGCCGGCAGTATCCGGAGCAGCTGGGCAAGCTGCACTTCTGGGTCACCTTCGTCGGCGTGAACCTCACCTTCTTCCCGATGCACTTCCTCGGCCTGGCCGGCATGCCGCGCCGCTACGTGGACTACCCCGACGCCTTCGCCGGCTGGAACATGGTCGCCTCGATCGGTGCGTATATCGGCGCCGCCTCCATGGTCCTGTTCCTCTATGTCATCTACCGCACCTTCGCCTCCAAGGAGCGGCTGGCCGACAACTACTGGGGCGAAGGTGCGACGACGCTGGAGTGGACCCAGTCCTCCCCGCCGGCGTTCCACACCTACGAGGTCCTGCCCCGTATCCGGTGAACAGATGAACGAGACCGCCAGCCAGGCACTGGCCGAGACAGGGGGGCGCAATGCCCCCCTCCTTGACGGTGCCGCCCCCCACGCCCCCGACCTTCTGAGCGCCACGATGCCGAGCTCCTCGGTGTCTGACTGGATCGCGCTGCTCAAGCCGCGCGTGGTGATGCTGGTGGTCTTCACCGGCTGGATCGGCATGGTGATCGCGCCCGGCCACCTGCATCCGGTGCTCGCCGCCACCGCCATCCTCTGCATCACGGTCGCCGCCGGTGCCTCTGGCGCCATCAACATGTGGTACGACCGCGACATCGATATCCTGATGCGCCGCACCCGCAACCGCCCCATCCCGGCCGGCCGCATCGCCCCCGGGGAGGCGCTCGGCTTCGGCGTCTTCCTCGCCGTCGCCTCGGTGCTGGTGATGGCGCTGGCCACCAACGTCGTCGCCGCACTGGTGCTGGCCGGCTCCATCGGCTTCTACGTCTTCATCTACACGATGTGGCTGAAGCGCCGCACCGCGCAGAACATCGTCATCGGCGGTGCCGCCGGCGCCTTCCCGCCCGTCATCGGCTGGGCCGCCGTCACCGGCGGGCTCGATGTGTTGCCGCTGCTGATGTTCGCCATCGTCTTCTTCTGGACCCCGCCGCATTTCTGGGCGCTGTCGCTCTGGGCCCATGCCGACTACGCCCGCGCCGGCGTGCCCATGCTGCCTGTGGTGGCCGGCGCGCGCGAAACCCGCCGCCAGATCTTCCTCTACACCCTGGTGCTGCTGGCCGTGTCGCTCGCCCCCTGGGCACTCGGCCTGGTCGGCGTGATCTACGGCGCTGCCGCCCTGGCCCTCGGCCTCGGCTTCGTGGCCTGTTCCTGGCGCGTGCTGCGCGACGAGCAGGACGCAACCGGCGTCTCCCGCACCAACGACGCCCCGGCCCGCGCCGCCTTCAAGTTCTCCATCGCCTACCTGTTCATCCTCTTCGCCGCCGTGGCGGCAGACCGGTTGGTGGGCTGATCCATGTCAGACCAACTTCCCCCCCCGATGACGCCGGAGGCCGCCGCCGAATTCCGCCGCCGCCGCCGCGGCCGCAACATCGCCATGCTGGTGGTGCTGCTCGCCTTCTCCGGCCTGTTCTATGCGATTGCCATGGTGAAGATGTTCAAGCCCGCGGCGGGGGGCTGAGATGGCACCCGCGCCCCGCAAGGGAAACAACAAGCTCGTCGCCTTCACGCTGCTTGGCGTGATCGGCGGCATGCTCGGCCTGTCCTTCGCCGCCGTGCCGCTCTACCGCATCTTCTGCCAGATCACCGGCTATGGCGGCACACCGCGCATCGATGCCGGCGCCAGCCCGCGCGTGGTCGACCGCACCATCACCATCCGCTTCAATGCCGACGTCCATTCCGGCATGCCCTGGAAATTCGCGCCGGTCCAGAAGGAGGTCACGTTGCGCCTGGGTGAGGAAGCGGTGGCCTTCTACGCCGCCCGCAACCCCACCGACCGCCCGATCACCGGCGTCTCCACCTACAACGTCTCGCCCGACAAGGCCGGCCGCTACTTCCACAAGACCGCCTGCTTCTGCTTCGACGAGCAGACGCTGGTGCCCGGCCAGGAAATGTCCTTCCCGCTCAGCTTCTGGGTCGACCCCGCGATCCTGAACGACCCGGATACGCGCAACCTGCGCACCATCACCCTCTCCTACACCTTCTTCCGCAGCATGGACGACGCCTCGATGGCCAATGCTGGGGCCAATGCCGGCCCACATGTCGGCCGCAAGCAGGCCACGCCATGAGGCGCGAGGAACACCCTCTTTCGAACCGACACAGCCGCGCCGCTTTCCCGCTTGCCGCGGGACGCGTTTTGACGATGATGCGGCCACCACACGGGACACGCATGGCATGAGCAGCGACTCGCACGGCACCATCACCAGCTCCGGCCTGAAGCAGCCGTACCACCTGGTCGACCCCTCGCCGTGGCCGATCATCGGCGCCTTCACCGGCGGTGCCACCCTCACCGGCATCGTGCTGGCCTCGCACTATCATAACTGGTGGCTGCTCACCCTCGGCCTGGTCGGTACCCTGGTCGTGATGTACGGCTGGTGGCGCGATGTGCTGAAGGAAAGCAGCACCCCGGGCCTGCACAGCACCATTGTCCGCCTCGGCCTGCGCTACGGCGTCATCATGTTCATCGCCTCCGAGGTGATGTTCTTCGTCGGCTTCTTCTGGGCCTTCTTCCACTTCGCGCTCTATCCGGAGCACGTTCTGGGCGTCGTGAACCCCACCTGGCCGCCGCCGGGCGTGCTCACCTTCGATCCCTGGGGCCTGCCCTTCCTCAACACCATGATCCTGCTGCTCTCCGGCACCACGGTCACCTGGGCGCATCACGGCATCCTGCACAACGACCGCAAGGCGGTGATCCAGGGCCTCACCATCACGGTGCTGCTCGGCCTGCTCTTCACCACGCTGCAGGCCTGGGAATACTCGCTGGCCCCGTTCAAGTTCTTCGGCGGCGGCGTGTATCCGTCGGTGTTCTTCCTTGCCACCGGCTTCCACGGCTTCCACGTGATCATCGGCACCATCTTCCTGGCCGTCTGCCTGCTGCGCGCCAGGAAGGGCCACTTCACCGCCGAGCGCCATTTCGGCTTCGAGGCCGCGGCTTGGTACTGGCACTTCGTGGACGTGGTGTGGCTGTTCCTGTTCATCTGCGTCTACTGGTGGGGCGTCGGCGAGATCGCCCACCACTGATGCCCACGCCTCCGCCGTGGTGGCAGTCGGCGCTGCTGTGCCGCTGCCCCCGCTGCGGCAAGGGGCCCTTGTATGATGGCCTGCTGGCCATCCACCCGGCCTGCACCGTCTGCGGGCTCGATCTCCGGGGCCACGACACCGGCGATGGCGCGGCCGCCATCGTCATCCTCTTCCTCGGCTTCATCGTCGTCGGCCTCGCCTTCTGGGTGGAGTTCCGGTTCGAACCACCGCTCTGGCTCCACGCCCTGCTCTGGCCCGTGGTCACCCTGGCCCTCGCCCTGCCGATGATCCGCATCTTCAAGGCCGCGCTCGTCGCCATGCAGTTCCGCCACCGCGCCAGCGAGATGGGGCTGTGAGCCCGGGACCCTCCCGCCGCCTGCTCCTCCCCGGCCTGATGACCCTGGCCATGCTCGCCACCCTGCTGGCCCTCGGCACCTGGCAGGTCAGCCGCCTGCTCTGGAAGCGCGAGCTCCTCGCCGCCATTGCCGCCAGCGAGCAACGCCCCGCCCTCCCGCTCGGCCCCAACCCACCCGCCTTCGCCCGCGTCCGCGCCGAAGGCCGGTTCGAGCCGATCACCGCCCTCTACGGCGCCGAAGTCCGGGGCGACGCCGGCGGCGCCCGCCTTCTGGGCATTCTCCGCCGCGACGGCGCCCCCCCTCTACTGGTGGTGCGCGGCTGGGTCCCCGTCCCCCCGCCGGCCATCGCATCCGGCCCCGCCACCGTGGAAGGCTACATCCGCCCCGCCGACGCCCCGGGCTGGTTCAGCCCCACGGATGACCTCGCCGGCCGCCGCTTCTACACCCTGGACCCGACCGCCATCGGCAGCGCGCTGGGCGTGCCCGACCTCGCGCCCTACACCCTGGTCGCCATGGGCCCCCCCGGCACGCCAGATCCCGCCCGCACCCTGCCGCGCCCGCCCAACAACCACCTGCCCTACGCCATCACCTGGTATGGCCTGGCCATCGCCCTGCTCGTCATCTTCGCCCTCTACGCCCGCAAGGTCGCCCGCCCATGAACACCGCCCAAAATGCAACCCCTGGCGCCGCCTACGCCCGCCTCGTCGCCCGCGTCACCCGCATCGCCACCCTCGGCGAAGCGGCCGCCATGCTGGGCTGGGATGCCGCCGCGATGATGCCCGCCGGAGGTGGCGCCGCCCGCGGCGACCAGATGGCCGTTCTGGCCGGCCTCACTCACCAGCTCGCCACCGAACCCCAGGTCGCCGACGACCTCGCCGAAGCCGAAACCACCCCGCCGGCAGACCCCTGGCACGAAGCCAACCTCCGCCTCATGCGGCACGGCCACACCCGCGCCACCGCCCTGCCGCAGGATCTCGTCGAAGCCGCCGCCCGCGCCAATTCCGCCTGCGAGAAAACCTGGCGCGAAGCCCGCCGCACCAACAACTTCGCCCTGGTCCAACCCCACCTCGCCGAAGTCATCCGCCTCGTCCGCGAACAGGCCGCCGCCCTCGGCCCCCGCCTCGGCCTCTCCCCCTACAACGCCCTGATGGACGGCTACCAACGCGGCATCACGGCGGAGGACGTCACCCCCGTCTTCGCCGCCTACGAGACCTTCCTCGCCGACGCCCTCCCCCGCGCCGAAGCCCTCCAAGCCGCCCGCGGCACCCCCCTGCGCCCCACCGGCCCCTTCCCCGAATCCGCCCAGGAAGCCCTCTGCCGCCGCCTCTCCGCCCGCGCCGGCCTCGAACCCGAGCACTCCCGCCTCGATCGCTCCACCCACCCCTTCTGCAGCGGCACCCCCATGGACGTGCGCATCACCACCCGTTACGACGAGGCCGACTTCGCCCAATCCCTGCTCGGCGTGATGCACGAAACCGGCCACGCCCTCTACGAACGCGGCCTCCCCGCCGCCTTCGCCCGCCAACCCGTCGGCGAGAACGCCGGCATGGCCGCCCACGAATCCCAGTCCCTCATCGTCGAGATGCAGGCCTGCCGCTCCGATGCCTACCTCTCCTGGCTCGGCCCCGAACTCCTGGCCACCTTCGGCGGCGACCCCGCCCCCTACGAGCCCACCAACCTCGCCCGCCTCTGGCGCCGCATCTCCCGCGGCTTCATCCGCGTCGATGCGGATGAAATGACCTACCCCGCCCACGTCATCCTGCGTTTCCGCCTGGAGCAGGCCCTGGTCTCCGGCGACCTCCTTGTGGCCGACCTCCCCGGCGCCTGGAACGACGGCCTGCACAAGCTCCTCGGCATCACCCCGCCCGACGACGCCCGCGGCTGCCTGCAAGACATCCACTGGTACGACGGCGCCGTCGGCTACTTCCCCAGCTACACCCTGGGCGCCATGGCCGCCG
Organism: Asaia bogorensis; assembly: GCA_945888575.1. Taxonomy (GTDB): domain Bacteria; phylum Pseudomonadota; class Alphaproteobacteria; order Acetobacterales; family Acetobacteraceae; genus CAMDGX01. The sequence goes on from CAMDAM010000051.1 coordinate 13,323, forward strand.
CCCAGCTGATGCAGGCAGCCCGCCGCGCCATCCCCAGCATCGACACCGCACTCGCCCAAGGCGACCTCGCCCCGTTGGTGCTCTGGCTCCGCATGCACGTCCACGCCCAAGGCAGTCTGCTCGGCTTCAACGACCTGCTGCGCGAAGCCACCGGCAAGCCGCTCGATCCCGCGGACTTCCAGGCCCACCTCACGGCGCGGTATCTGACCTAGGAAGCAAGCATGTTCTTTTTTGAAAAAAAGAACCAAAAAACTTTTATAACCTTGCGCCGGTCCCTCCAAGGAACCCCGGTAACAGGTCAGAAAAGTCTTTTTGCTTCTTTTTCTTCAGAAAAAGAAGAGTCTTCCTTCCCATGACCGCCCGCCACCGCGCCGAGTCCTTCTGCACCCGCTTCGGCCTGGCCACGCCCATCCTCATGGCCCCCATGGCCGGCGCCTGCCCGCCCGCTCTCGCCGCCGCCGTCGCCAACGCGGGCGGTATGGGCGCAATGGGCGCCCTCACCTCCGACCCAGCCGCCATCGCCGCCTGGGCCACCACCTTCCGCGCCCACTCCAACGGCGCCTTCCAGATCAACCTCTGGATCCCCGACGCCCCACCCACCCGCGACCCCCAGGCCGAAGCCCGGGTCCGCGCCCTTCTCTCCCGCTTCGGCCCGGAACCCCCGCCCGAAGCCGGCGACACGCCCCTGCAGGATTTCAACGCCCAGCTCGCCGCCCTCCTCGCCGCCCGCCCGCAGGCCGTCTCCTCCATCATGGGCCTCTACCCGCCGGATGCGGTGGCGGAGATGAAGCGCCTGGGCATCGCCTGGTTCGCCTGCGCCACCACCCTGGCCGAAGCCCGCGCCGCCGAGGCCGCGGGAGCAGACGCCATCGTCGCCCAAGGCGTCGAAGCCGGCGGCCACCGCGGCAGCTTCACGCCAGAGGCAGCGGAAGCCCAACTCGTCGGCCTCATGGCCCTGCTCCCGCGCCTCGCGGATCACCTCACGGTCCCCATCATCGCCACCGGCGGCATCGCCGATGCCCGCACCATTGCTGCCGCCCTCACGCTCGGCGCCAGCGCCGTCCAGATCGGCACCGCCCTGCTGCGCACCCCGGAAGCCGCCACCCACCCGGCCTGGACTGCGGCGCTGGAGAACCTGGAACCCGAAGCCACGATGCCCACACGCTGGTTCAGCGGTCGCCTCGGCCGCGCGGTCGCCACCAGCTACGTCCGCGAAACCTCGGGCCACCCCGCCGCGCCCTATCCCGTCCAGCGCGGCCTCACCACCCCGATGCGAGACGCCGCCGCGAAGGCCAACAACGGCCAGGCCATGCAGCTCTGGGCCGGCCAATCCGCCGCCCTTTCCCGCCCAGCCCCTGCCGCCGACCTCATCCGCGGCTGGTGGGCCGAAGCCCAAACCCTCCTCCCCTGAGGCACCCCATGCTCGAACTCCGCCCGTGCTGCGAATGCTGCGGCACCGACCTCCCGCCCGAAAGCCAGAAGGCGCGGATCTGCTCCTTCGAGTGCACCTTCTGCGCCACCTGCACGGATGGCACGCTCAAGGGCCACTGCCCCAACTGCGGCGGCGAACTCCTGCGCCGCCCCATCCGCCCCGCCGAAAAGCTGGCGAAATTCCCCGCCAGCACCACCCGCAAGGTCAAATCGCTCGGCTGTAGCCCGGCCTAGAGCAGCAGCCGATCTGCCGGAAGGTCGGCAATTGCTCCGGCAGCCGTCTACGCCGCCAGCAGGCAGGGCAGCCCGCTCGCCCCCTGGAACAACCCATCGGTCACGCTGCCGAACACCAGGTCGTGCAGAGGCGAATGGCGCACCGCCCCCAGCACCAGCATCTCGGCCCCGTGCGCCCGCGCTCCCGCGACCAGCGCCGCCAGCGCACCGCCCCCGCCGCCTGGCAGCGCCGAGAACGAAGCCCGCACCGCGTGCCGCGCCAGCAGATGCGTCAGCTCCACGCCGGATTGCCCGGGCCGCAATGCCTTGTCCTCGCTCACCGTCGCCACGATCGTCTCGTCGGCCCGGCACAGGAAGGGCATGGCACCGGCCACCGCCCGCGCCGCGCCCGGGGAAGCATCCCACCCCACCATCACCCGCCGCGGCATCTGCGCCAGCCCGGCCATCTCCGGCACCATCAGGACCGGCCGGCCGCTGTCGAACACCGCGGCAGACAGCAACAGGCGGCCTGCCACACCCTGCGCCAGATCCACCGACACCACCGCGAGGTCGCTCACCCGCACCTGGTCGGCGAACACCTCGCCAGCCCCATAGGCGAAGGAGCTGCGCGCCCGCACTTCGCCGCGCAGGCCACGGCTTTGCAGCAGCGCATCCGCCGCCGCCGCGGCCTGCGCCTCCCCTGCCTCATCCCCCTCGATCGCGAACACCAGTGCGGCCATCCAGGCCCCGAACCCCTCCGCCACCGTCAGCGCGGGCCCCATCCGCCGCTCAACCTCTGCCGGTGTCCCCGGCCGCACATGCGTTGCGATGGTGGTGATGGACATGAACTGCCTCCCGGACAGATGAAGTCTCGTGCGGCCGAACATGGGCCACGAACATCGCTGCGGTTATCATTCTTTCCACGATCACGGGGTTATCTTTCATTCATCCCAGGGCCTACCTTCCTGAAACATCGGTAATGGAACCGACTTCGTACCCATTGCCTGCTTGATACACGCAACCGGCAGGGCCATCTCGCGACCTCGCTTGATTCTGCACACCTATCTGGAGACTGACGTATGGAATGGCTGTTCATCGAGTGGGTCGGCAAGCCGATCTGGATGTGGACGGCCTTCCTCACCGTCGTGGCACTCCTCCTGGCCTTCGACCTCGGCGTGCTGAACAAGACCGACAAGGAACTCGACATCGCCGAGAGCCTGCGGCTGTCGGCCTTCTACATCGGCATCGCCATGCTCTACGGCGGCGGCATCTGGTGGGCGTTCGAAGCCGGCCAGATCACCACGTCGGATGGCACCCACGCCGGCCTCACCTACTTCACCGGCTTCTTCATCGAAAAGGCGCTGTCGATCGACAACGTCTTCGTCATCAGCCTCATCTTCAGCTTCTTCGCCATCCCGCGGAAATACCAGTATCGCGCCCTGGTCTGGGGCATCGTGGCCGTCATCGTGCTGCGCGGCATCATGATCGCCGTCGGCGCCGCCCTGGTGCAGGAATACGAGTGGGTCCTCTACATCTTCGGCGCCTTCCTAATCGCCACCGGCATCAAGATGCTGGTGGTCCCGGAATCCGACCCCGACGTGTCCAAGAACCCGGTCGTGAAGTTCATGCGCGCCCGCATGCGCGTCACGGATCAGCTGCACGACCAGAAGTTCTTCGTCCGCCAGCCCGATCCCTCTACCGGCAAGATGGTCACCTGGGCCACGCCGCTATTCCTCGCCCTGGTCATCATCAACGCGGCGGACCTGATCTTCGCGGTCGATAGCGTGCCGGCGATCTTCGCCATCACCACCGACACCTTCATCGTCTACACCGCGAACATCATGGCCATCCTCGGCCTGCGCGCCCTCTACTTCGCGCTGGCCGCCATGGTGCACCGCTTCCACTACCTGAAATACGCCCTCGCCCTGGTGCTCGTGTTCATCGGCGGCAAGATCTTCTGGAACCAGATCTTCGGCAAGGTGAACCCGGCCATCTCGCTCGGCGTCACCCTGGCCATGATCGCCGGCGGCATCTTCTACTCGCTGTGGAAAACCCGCCAGCAGGCCACCCCCGCGGCCTAGCGCACCACCCATCAGGGAAGGCGTAACCCGCCTTCCCTGATGCCTTCCTCCGGCAGGAACCCGAACACGAACACATACGGGTCCGAAGCCTCGAAGCTCGCCGGAGAAACAGAGGCCACCTGCATCGTCGCGGAGTCGAATTCCTCGATCCCCCGCCGCGCGCCATCCAGCTCAAAGAACCCGCGATACCCCAACCCAGCTAGGAACGCCGGCACCGCCACCGTGCTGCCCGCCCGGTGCCGCTCCTCGATCTCCACCGTCAGCACCGGCCGGCACCGCCGAAGCGTCGCCTCCGCCCCGCGCAGCACCTCCTCCTCGGCTCCCTCGGCATCCAGCTTCATCGCCGTCACGTCAGAAAGCCCAAGCGAGTCGAGCGCGATCACCTCCACCTCCCAGCGCTCGATCCGCTCCACCCTGGGGTCGGCCGCCGCGATCGCCGCATAATCCTTCGCCACGGAAGCCCACTGCTCCCGCAGGATCCCGCCGATCACCGGCGCCTCCAACGAAAGCCGGCCAGGCCCCACCCCCAGCGCCTGCGGCCGCAGATCCACCGGCAACCCGGCCACCGCCGCCCGCAACCGCGCAAACGCCGGTGGCAGCGGCTCGAACGCCACCACCTTCGCACCCGGCAACTGCGCCAGCGGCACCGTGAGCGCGCCATCATGCGCGCCCACATCCACAATCGTCCCGGGCCGGTGCAGCGCCCGCAGAAATGCCAGCTCGTCCATCAGCCTTTGAGCGCCTCTTCAAACATCAACAGCGCCCGCTCGGCGAACACCCACATGTTCTCCGCCCGGTCATCCAGCCCCGTGTCGATCTGCAGCGAAAGCGGCATCGCGCCCGCCACCGCAAAGCACGCCCGCCCCGATGGGTGCCCATACCGGTTCCCGCCCGGCCCCGCCGCCCCCGTCTCCGCCAGCGCCCAGGTGGCGCCGAACTTCTCCTTCATCGCACCCGCCATCAGCGCCGCCATCTGCACCGAATTCGGCGGCACGCTCGCCAACTCCCGGTCGTTCAGCTCCAACAGCAGGTTGCGCGACAGCCGCGTGTAAACCACGACCCCGCCGAGGTAGTAGGCAGAGGCCCCGGGCACCGCGAGCAACGCCGCCGAGATCAGCCCCCCCGCGGAACTCTCCGCCACCGCCACCTTGTCGCCACGCTGCTTCAGCAAGGCGCCAACCCGTTCGGCCACCGGCATCAAGCGTTCCATGTCATCCTCCCTCAAGTAAGCAAGCACGTTCTTTTTTGAAAAAAAGAACCAAAAAACTTT
>CAMDAM010000052.1 GCA_945888575.1 Asaia bogorensis
TGCCGATGGCGGTAGGACTGGATCACCACCGCCACGAAATCCGGATTGTCCCAGGCCTCCGCCACGCGGGCGAACAGCGCCTCCGAGAACCGCCAGTTCGGCGACCACAGCCGCCACAGCAGCCGGCACAGCTCGCGCCGGTTCGCCTCCAGCCCGGCCTCGCCGCGCGGGGTGTGGAAATACCACTGGTACCAGTAGGCCAGCTCCTGCTGCGCCGTTCCCGGCCGCCCGGCCGTGGCGATGTTCTGGATGTTGTAGCCGCCGATCGTCACCAGCCCGCGCACCCGCTCCGGCCACAACGCCGAGACCACGCAGGCCGCTCGCCCGCCCCAGTCATACCCCGCCAGCACCGCCGGCTTCAGATCGAGCGCCACCAGGAAATCCCTGAGATCCGACCCCAGCGCCGCCTGCTCGCCCGACCGCGGCGTGGCGGCATCGAGAAACCGCGTTGGCCCATAGCCGCGCAGCCACGGCACCAGCACCCGAAACCCCTGCGCCGCCAAGGCCGGCGCCACCTCGGCATAGGCGTGAACGTCGTCCGGGAAGCCGTGTAGCAACACCACGGGCGGGCCATCCGGCGCACCGTGGTCGAGATACCCGATCTCCAGCGAGGCGGTGCGGACCGTCTTCAGCAAGGAAGAATCTTCTTTTTTCTGAAGAAAAAAGAAGCAAAAAAGACTTCACTCATTTGGATCGAGCCTAAATGAACAAAAGTTTTTTGGTTCTTTTTTTCAAAAAAGAACCTGCTTCCTTACTTACCCCGCCGAAGCCTGCTGCTTCAGCGCATCGATCAGCGCCTGCACATTGTTGCCGTTGCGGCTCATGAACGCGGCGTAGTCGCTGCGCTGCGTCAGCCGCAGGCTGGTGCCTTCGGCGATCACGTCGATCACCCGTGGCGCCCCTTCGGAATCCACCACCCAGTCCACTTTGTTCGGCGCATTGCCCGGCCGGTTCACGATGGTGGAGACCGAGATATCGGCCTCGCGCCGGGTGGCCTTGCCCATCGTGTAGGTCACGCCCTGATACTCGCCCACCTTCTCCGTCACGCTGCGGATCAGCCAGCGGCGGAACAGCTGGGTGTAGTCCGCCTGCTGCTGCGGCGAGGCGGTGCGCCAGAACCGGCCCAGGCAGAACCGCGCCACGGCCTCCACGTTCACCCGTGCATCCACCACCTTCGCCAGCGCGGCGCGCTTGGTCTCCAGCGTGCCACTGCCGTTGGCGATGGTCAGCAGCTCGCGCAGCATCGTGTCGACGAACGCCGCCGCGCTATCGGGGTCGGCAGCGCGCGCCGGCGGGGCGAGTGCTGCGATGCCCAGCAGGGCCGGGGCGGCGAAAAGCAGGCGGCGGGTGGTCATGCTCATGGTCCCGATGGTCCTCACGCTTGCGGCGGAAGTGGCATTGCCGCACGGCAAGCGCAACCCTGGCCCCGCTGCGCGGCAGGTCCGCGGCAGCGCAGGGGCAGAAACAAGGCGTAGCGCGTCAGCGCGTGGGCGCCGGCTTCCCCGCCTTGGCCGTGCCGCGATCGTCGGCAATCACCTCGTCGATCGTGGACTGGCGGTTCTGCCGGTACAGGCTGCGCAGTGTGGCATAGGGGTCCAGCGCCTGCGCCCGAATCTTGTCCAGGTCGCCAATGAAGCGAGACCGCGTATCCACCGCATTCGTCCCGGTGCGCGCATAGCCCAGCGCCTCCACCGTCCGTCCCTTGCCGATCCAGGCAAACGGGTCCAGCGCCATGTCCGCCCCGCGCCCCACCGCATCGCGCGGGCTGGACGGGCCGAACACCGGCAGGAACAGGTACGGCCCCTCGCCCGCGCCCCACACCGCCAGCGTCATGCCGAAATCCGAATCGTGCTTCGGCCAGCCCATCCCGGTCGCCGGGTCCAGCAGCCCGCCGATCCCCAGCGTGGTATTCACGATCATCCGCATGAAGGTGTCGCCGGCGCGCTTGGGCTTGCCCTGCATCATGTCGTTGGCCAGCACCACCGGGCTCGCCAAATTGTCCAGTACGTTGCGCACCCCCGTCTGCGCCGGAGCCGGCACGATGTTGCGGTAGGCCAGCGCCAGCGGCTTCAGGATCACCGCGTCCAGCCCGTCATTCACCTCGTAGATCACGCGGTTGGTCGGCTCCAGCGGGTCGTTCGCCGCCTTATAGTCGGCCACCGCCTCGGGATCCGAAGGATCGGGCGGCGTCGCGCAGGCCGCGAGCGCACCCATCATCAGCACGGCAGAAAGCCAGGTCCGCACAGCCACGCGCATCATCGCCCTCGCAGGGAATACAACGCTGTTCATACGCCCGCCGCCCACCGCACGCCAAGCACGGAACAGTGCAATCTTGCGCGATCTGCAAAAAGACATATAAATGTCTTTATGTCTTCCCTCCAGGAGCCCCGGATGAACGCCGCTCCCCCCGCGTCCTCCCCCCTCGCCCGCTGGCTCACCGGCCCGCGCTTTGCCGGCATGCCCGTGCTCAGCGACGACCTGCCCGCGCCGCTGCTGTCCTTCGAGTTCTTCCCGCCCCGCACGGAGGCGTTGGAACAACAGCTCTGGGCCTGCATCCGCCGGCTGGAGCCGCTGGCCCCCCGCTTCGTCTCCGTCACCTACGGCGCCGGCGGCAGCACCCAGGCGCGCACCCACGCCACCGTGGCGCGCATCGTGACGGACACCACCCTCACCCCCGCCGCCCACCTCACCTGCGTCGGCGCCAGCCGCGGCGAGGTGGATGACGTCGCCCGGCAATACTGGGATGCCGGCATCCGTCACATCGTCGCCCTGCGCGGCGACGTGCCCGGTGGCGCCGCCTACGAACCCCACCCCGATGGCTACGCCTACGCCGCCGACCTCGTCGCCGGCCTCAAGCGCATCGCCGATTTCGAAATCTCCGTGGCCGCCTACCCGGAAATCCACCCCACCGCGCAAAGCCCGCTCGCGGACCTGGACAACCTCAAGCGCAAGCTGGACGCCGGCGCCACCCGCGCCATCACCAACTACTTCTTCGACAACCCCACCTTCCTGCGCTTCCTCGACCTCGCCCTGGCCGCCGGCATCACCGCGCCGATCGTGCCGGGCATCATGCCCGTCTCCAACTACAACCAGATCGTGAAGTTCTCCGGCACCAGCGGCGTCAAGGTCCCCGCCTGGCTCGGCCGCTACTTCGAAGGCGTGGAAGACGACATGGAAACCCGCCGCATGATCGCCGCCCACATCGCCGCCGAACAGGTGCGAACCCTGCAAGCCAACGGCATCGACGAATTCCACTTCTATACCCTGAACCGGCCGGACCTCACCTACGCCATCGCCCATATCCTCGGCGTGCGGCCGACGGCGAAGTAAGCAAGGCCAGGGCTCTGCCCTGGACCCGCCAGGAACCTGAGGTCCCTGGACCCACGTGACCTCCCGCCGAAGGCGGAAAAGATAAAGGGGTCTGGGGCCTAAGGCCCCAGCGGGGTCAAGGGGCCGCGCCCCTTGCCTCACTTCCTCCCCACCGCCGCGCGCCCGCGTAGACGGGCCGCAGCAGGAACGGGCTCAGGAACAGCGGGAACTGGCACAGCGCGAAGAACAGCCCCACGCGCGGGTCGGCCGCGGCGGGCAGGATGGCGAGGTACAGCGCCATGTTCCGGTTGCCGCCCATCAGCCCGGCCGCCGCGGCGGGCCGCCAGCCCCAGGGGGCGAAGGCCAGGGTGGTGGCCAGGTTCAGGCCGAAATTCACCACGAAGGCGGCGGCGGCGGCCTGGGCCACCCACCAGGGGTCATCCAGCAGCCGGTCCGCCAACCCCTTCATCACGCCGAAGCCGTAGAGCACCACGATCCACACCACTGCCCCGTCGATCGCCGGGCCCAGTGGCGCCAGGCGCTCGGCGCCCGCCAGCCGGCGGATCAGCAGCGAGAGCAAAAGCGGCACCCCCACCACCAGCCCCAGCCTGGCCATGAAGGCGGGCAGCGAGAGCGCGAGGTCGATCCCGATCAGCGCGTGCACCATGGGCGGCGCGGTCAGCGGTACCAGCAGCGTGGTGGCGATCGTAGCGAGCAGCGTCAGCTCCGCATCCAGCCCCACCAGCCGCGCGAAGGCGGCGGAGGACGTAGCGGCGCAGCCGGTGGCGCAGATCACCACCGCGCCGGCGATGCCGGGATCGAGCGGCAGGGGCTGGATCGCCGCCCACACCAGCACCGGCGCCACCAGCGCATGGAACAGGATGATCGCCACCAGCCGCGCCGGGCGCTTCAGGTGGAACACCGCCCCGCGCACATCCACCCGCAGCAGCACCAGCGTCATCAGCATCACCACGTTCGGCGCGATGAACCAGTGCAGCGCATCGGCGAGTGGCGGGATCAGCAGCCCGGCGAACACGCCCACGCCCAGCAGCGCCCCGCCATGGCGGGCGGAGGCGGCGAGAAAGCGCACGAAGGCATCGATCGCGAACACCGCGGCGGGATCGCATACCGGGCCGGATCGCGGAAGGGGAGTTCCGCCGCGTTCGCCAATCGTTCTATACCGCCCAGATGACCGACTACCTTGCCCGACTGAACGAAGAGCAGCGCGAAGCCGTGGAGGCGCTGGATGGCCCCGTGCTGGTGCTGGCCGGCGCCGGCACCGGCAAGACGCGGGTGCTCACCACCCGCTTCGCCCACATCCTGCTCACCCGCCGTGCCTTCCCCAGCCAGGTGCTGGCCGTCACCTTCACCAACCGCGCGGCGAAGGAGATGCGCGAGCGCGTCGGCGCCATGCTCGGCGGCCCGGCGGAGGGCCTGTGGCTCGGAACCTTCCACGCCCTGTGTGCCCGCATGCTGCGCCGCCACGCCGATCTCGTCGGCCTCACCAGCAGCTTCAACATCCTGGATACCGACGACCAGCTGCGCCTGCTCAAGCAGGTGATGGAAGCCGCCCGGGTGGACACCAAGCGCTGGGCGCCGCCGGCGTTGATGGCGATCATCCAGCGCTGGAAGGACAAGGGCCTCACCCCCGCCCGCATCACCGCCGCCGACGACACCGATTTCGCCGGCGGTGCCGCACGTCGCCTCTACCAGGACTACCAGGACCGCCTGAAGGCCCTGAACACCGCCGATTTCGGCGACCTGCTGCTGCACATGACGGAGATCCTGCGCGACCACGCCGACGTGCTGGCCGACTACCACCGCCGCTTCCGCTACATCCTGGTGGACGAGTACCAGGACACCAACGTGGTCCAATACCTCTGGCTGCGCCTGCTCGCCCAGGGCAACCACAACATCTGCTGCGTGGGCGACGAGGACCAGTCGATCTATTCCTGGCGCGGCGCCGAGATCGAGAACATCCTGCGCTTCGAGCGCGATTTCCCGGGCGCCAAGGTGGTTCGCCTGGAACGCAACTACCGCTCCACCGCCCCCATCCTCGCCGCCGCCTCCGTGCTGATCGCCCACAACCAGGCCCGCCTCGGCAAGACGCTGCGGGCGGGGCGGGACGAGCCCAATGCCGAGAAGATCGAGGTGGTGGGCCTGTGGGACTCCGACGAGGAGGCCCGCATGGTCGGCGACCGCATCGAAAGCCTGCGCCGCAGCGGCGATTCGCTGGCCGAAATGGCCGTGCTGGTCCGCACCGGCGCCCAGACCCGCGCGGTGGAGGAACGCCTGATCACCCTCGGCGTGCCCTACCGCGTCATCGGCGGCCTGCGCTTCTACGAGCGCCAGGAGATCCGCGACGCCATCGCCTATGCCCGCCTGCTGCACCAGCCGGCGGATGATTTGGCCTTCGAGCGCATCGTCAACGTCCCGCGCCGCGGCGTGGGCGATACCGCGCTGCGCCAGATCCACGCCACTGCGCGCGAGCACACCCTCTCCCTGCACGACGCCGCCGCGCACCTGGTGGAAACCGGCGGCGTGAAGGGCAAGCTGCGCGACAGCCTGCGCGAGTTGCTCTCTGGCTTCGCCCGCTGGCGCCAGGGCCTGCAAACCGAAGGCCACGTCGTCACGCTGCAGGTGATGCTCGACGAAAGTGGCTACACCGAGATGTGGCGCCAGGACAAATCCATCGAAGCGCCGGGGCGGCTCGACAACCTCAAGGAATTCGTCCGCGCCCTGGCCGATTTCGAGGCCCTGGCCGGCTTCCTCGACCATGTCTCGCTGGTGATGGAAAACGAGCAATCGTCCGAGGGCGACCGCGCCAGCCTGATGACGCTGCACGCCGCCAAGGGCCTCGAATTTGACACCGTCTTTCTCCCGGGCTGGGAGGAAGGCCTGTTCCCCAGCCAGCGCACCATGGACGAAAGCGGCGCCAAGGGCCTGGAGGAGGAACGTCGCCTGGCGTACGTGGGCATCACCCGCGCCCGCCGCCGCGCCATCATCAGCCACGCCGCCAACCGCCGGCTCTACGCCAACTGGCAAAGCAGCGTGCCCAGCCGCTTCCTCGATGAGCTGCCCGAGGAACACGTGAAGCGCACCGGCTCGGCGGCCATGGAACGCGAACGCCGCCTGACCGCACCCCCCGCCTTCGCCGGCGCCTTCCCCATCACCGCCCGCCGCCCGCGCATCACCGAAGTCTGGGAACAGCCGGCCCGGCCGCAGAGGGCGGAGAAGATCCCGGTCGGCACGCGCGTGTTCCACCAGAAATTCGGCATGGGCACCGTGACCCGCACCGAGGACGACAAGCTGGATATCGCCTTCGACAATGCCGGGGATAAGCGGGTGTTGGATCGGTTTGTTGAGAAAGCATAAGAATGTTCTTTTTTGAAAAAAAGAACCAAAAAACTTTTGTGACCTTGCACGCGTGCTGGACGGCCAGCACGCGCACAAGCAAATGAAGTCTTTTTTGCTTCTTTTTTCTTCAGAAAAAAGAAGACTCTTTCTTGTTCCTGGAAGCCGCCATGCCCCCCCGCCACGCCACCCAGCTTGAGACCGTCTCGATCACCGTGCCTGAGGACGCGCTGGAGGCCTACGAGGCCGCCCTCGCCGTCGCCTGCGGCACGGTCGGCTTCTTCCTCGACGAGGAGACCGGGCTCTGGACGCTGGAGGGCGTGAAGGATCGCGGCGCCAACGAGGGCGACCTCACCGCTTCCCTCGCCCTGGCCGCCATGCTCACCGGCTTCACCGCCACGCCGGAGCGGGCGCGGACGGAGGCGGAAGGCTGGCTGGCCCGCACGCTGGAGAGCTTTCCGGAACAGCTGGTCGGGCGGCGCTTTGCCGTGCGCGGCACGCACCTTACCGACAACGCGTCTCCCGGCCGCATTCCGATCGTGCTCGATGCCGGCATCGCCTTCGGCTCCGGCGAGCACGGCTCCACTCGCGGCTGCCTGCGGGCGCTGGAGCTGGTGGCCCACCGGGCGCCGCGGAACATCCTCGATCTCGGCACCGGCTCCGGCATTCTCGCCATGGCGGCGGCGAAGCTGCTGCATCGCCGCGTTCTGGCCACCGACATCGATCCTTGGTCGGTGCGCGTCACCCGGTCCAATGCCGCCCGCAACGGGCTCTCCGGCCGCTTGCGGGCGCTGCGGGCGGATGGCTGGACATCGCCGGTGCTCACCCGCCACGCGCCCTATGATCTCGTGTTTGCCAATATCCTGGCCCGCCCCCTGACCCGCATGGCCCGCCACCTCGCCCGCCATTTGGCGCCGGGTGGAACCGCCATCCTCGCCGGGCTGCTGGCAAGCCAGGTGCCCTGGGTGCTGGCGGCGCATCGGGGCCAGGGCCTGATGCTGGAGCGTGTTCTGGTGGAGCCCCGCTCCGCCAACGACCCGGTCGGGCGCGGCTGGGCTACCCTGGTCCTGCGCAAGCGTGGCGGGCATCCCCAGCCGGCGTCATGACCTGACGGGGGCGCCCAACGAAAAGGGCCCATCCTCCTGCGAGGCATGGGCCCTGAACGTTTGCCTTGGTCGGCGTGGCCGACTTTCTCAGTAGAGATAACCGGCCCGCTCCCCGAGGGGGGGAGGGGGAACGGGCCGGCCCGTCCGCGGCGCCTCTGGGGGGAGAGGTGGTGCCGCGGGAAGGGAACTCAGGCGCCGGCGATACGGCCGGCCTGCAGGGCCGCGATCACGCGATCCTGATTGCGCTGAGCGGCGAAGGCGTTGTCGTACACCAGCGGAATCTCGCTGCGGCTGATGCCGATATCGGCCAGCTGCGCGTCGGAGAGGCTGGAAACCTCTTCCATCTCGCTGCGGCGGGAAACCCAGCCGGAGACTGCCAGGAAAAGGTTGGCGAGCATGCCGGGGCGCGGGGCCTCCAGATACTCGGGTTCGTTCTGGTCGTAATGCGACATGGTGCCGGGCAGCATCAGGCCCAGCTGCTCCTTGCTGACATGGGCGGTCATGGGGATAGTCCCTGGAAGAGGTGATCGTGGCGGGCTCTCCGGCACTTGCGCCTTCGGCCACGCGATCATCGTGTGGCGGCTTGATACTGAAATGGCGGCGTTAGGGGAACTATCGTGTTCGCAGGTGCAGCAATGCATGGAACGCATGGGCCGTTAACTAGCTATGCATAAACATTAACCCAGCCTTGAGGTCCCCCCGATGCCGCAACCCAGCCCCGCCGACCGCCTTGCTGCCTTTCGGGCCGAAATGGCCCGCCAGGGGCTGGATGGCTTCCTGGTGCCGCGGGCTGATGAGCACCTGGGCGAATACGTGCCGGCCCGCGCGGACCGGCTGCGCTGGCTGACCGGGTTTTCCGGCAGCGCGGGGCTGGCGGTGGTGCTGGCGGACAAGGCGGCAGCCTTCACCGATGGGCGCTACGTGCTGCAACTGGCCGAGCAGACCGACGCCGCGCTGTGGGAGCGGCGGCACATCACCGACGAGCCGCCGACGGACTGGCTGGCGCAGAATGCCAGGGCCGGGGCGCGCATCGGCTACGACCCGCTGCATTTCAGCGAAGAGGCGGTGCAGCGCTATGCCGAGAAGGGGCTGGCGCTGGTGGCCACGGAGAACAACCCGATCGACGCAGTTTGGGCCGATCAACCGGCCGCGCCAATGGCGCCGGCGCTGCCGCACCCGATTGCCTTCGCCGGGCTTGAGTCCGCGAAGAAGCGTGAGTTGGTTGCCGCGTCGCTGGCCGCCGAGCGCCAGGATGCGGCGGTGGTGACGGATCCCGCTTCCATCGCCTGGCTGCTGAACATCCGTGGCGACGACGTGCCGTTCACCCCGTTCGCGCTCGGCTTCCTGCTGGTGCATGCCGATGGTGGCTGCGAGCTGTTCATGGCGCCGCAGAAGGTGCCGGAGGAGACGCGGGCGTGGATCGGCAATGCGGTTTCGGTCCAGGACCGGGCGGCGCTGCCGGGGGCGCTTTCGCGGTTGAAAGGCAAGCGGGTGCGGGTAGATACCGGCGGTTCGCCCGCGTGGTTCGGCCAGGCACTGCGCGCGGCTGGGGCCGAGGTGGTGGCGGGGATGGACCCCTGCATCCTGCCCAAGGCGCGCAAGAACGAGGTGGAGCGGCAGGGCAGTCGCAATGCCCATCATCGCGATGCCGTGGCCGTTTCGCGCTTCCTGCGCTGGATGGAGCGTGCGGCGGGGCGGGAGACGGAGATGTCGGCGGCGGCGCAGTTGATCGCGTTCCGCGAGCAGGTTTCGATGTTCCGCGGCGAGAGCTTCCCGGCCATCTCCGGCTCCGGGCCGAACGGGGCGATCATCCATTACCGGGTGAGCGAGGAGACCAACCGGGCGATCCAGCCCGATGAGCTGTACCTGATCGACAGCGGGGCGCAGTACTCGGATGGGACGACGGATATCACCCGCACGGTGTGGACCGGGCCGGGTGCGCCGCCGGCGGAGATCAAGGCGCGGTGGACGCGGGTGCTGAAGGGGCACATCGCGCTGGCCACGCTGGTGTTCCCGCGCGGGGTGGCAGGCGCCCATGTGGATGCCTTCGCGCGGTCCGCGTTGTGGCAGGTGGGGCTGGATTACGACCATGGCACCGGGCACGGGGTGGGCAGCTATCTCAGCGTGCATGAGGGGCCGGTCAGCATCTCGCGTGCCTCCAAGCCGATCCCGATCGAGGCGGGGATGATCCTTTCCAACGAGCCGGGTTTCTATCTGCCGGGGGGGTATGGGATCCGGCTGGAGAATCTGATCCTGGCGGTTGAGGCGGAGTTCCCGCAGGCGGCCAAGCCGTTCCTGCGCTTTGAGACGCTGACCTGGGCGCCGTTTGATCGGCGGTTGATCGATACCGCGCTGCTGACGAAGGCCGAGGTGGACTGGATCAATTCGTATCACGCCCAGGTGGAGGCGATCGTGGGGCCGGCGTTGGAGGGGGAGGAGCGGGCTTGGCTGGCCGCGGCGTGTGCGGCTTTGGGGTAGGCTGAAGCAAGAGGGACCACGGAGAGCACGGAGAAGCGTTCGTTCCTCCGTGAACTCCGTGATTGCCTTGCTTCGCTTACCTTTTGCGGGTGGTGTGCAGAATGCCGTCGGACTTGAGCTGTTCGATTTCCTGTTCCGAGTAGCCGAACTGGGTCAGCACTTCCTCCCCGTGCTGGCCGAAGCTGGGGGGCTTGGCGCGGGTGCCGCCGGGGGTGCGGGACATCTTGATGGGCGTGCCGAGGCCGCGATAGCCGTCCAGCTCCGTGACCATCTGGCGGGCCTCGGTGTGCGGGGCGACCATGGATTCGTCGACCGGGAGCACGGGGCCGGCGGGCAGACCCATGTTGAGCAGTTCGAGGCAGAAGGAATGCCCGTCCTTGTCGGCCAGGGCGACCTGGAACAGCTCGATCATGGCGGCGCGGTTGGCCAGGCGATCCGCGTTCTTGATGAAGCGCGGGTCGGTGGCCATTTCGGGCCGGCCGAGGGCTTCGCACATCTTGCGGAACTGGCCGTCGTTGCCGGAGGCGATGAAGATCTCGCAGGTGGCGGTCTTGTACTTCTCGTAGGGCGCCAGGTTGGGATGGGGGTTGCCCATCGGCATCGGGCGCTTGCCGTTGAGGAAGTAGTTGGCGGCCTGCGGGTGGAGCAGGGCCATGCCGCAATCATGCAGCGTCATGTCCAGGTATTGGCCGCGGCCGGAGACGGTGCGTTCGTAGAGCGCCATGGAGATGGCGATGACCGAATAGAGGCCGGTGGCGAGATCGACGATCGGGGTGCCCATGCGCATGGGGCCGGTGGTCGGGTCGCCGTTGATGGACATGAGGCCGGTCATGGCCTGGAGGATGGCGTCGTAGCCGGGCAGGCCGCCCAGGGGGCCGTGGCCGCCGAAGCCGGAGACGCGGCAGTGGATCAGGCGCGGGAATTTGGGTTCCAGGTCCTTCTCGTAGCCCAGGCCCCATTTCTCCATGCCGCCGGGCTTGAAGTTTTCCACCAGGATGTCGGCCGTTTCGAGCATCTTCAGCAGGATGGCCTTGCCGGCGGGCTTGGAGATGTCGAGCGCGATGGAGCGCTTGTTGCGGTTCACGCCGATGAAGTAGCTGGCGTCGTCGCCCAGGAACGGGGGGCCCCAGTCGCGGACTTCGTCGCCCTGGGGCGGTTCGATCTTGATCACGTCCGCCCCGTGGTCGGAGAGGATCATGGTGCAGTAGGGGCCGCCGAGCACGCGGGTGAGATCAATGACCCTGAGGCCGGCGAGCGCGCCGGGGGAGGCGGCGAGGCCTTTCCCTTTTGGCTGCACGGGGGTGGTGGCGTCGTTCATGGAAAAGCCCTCGTCGCGAAGGTGGGGAGTGTAGCGCGCGGGGGGCTTGGGGGGAATTGCGGGTGAAGGAGAGTTGTATGTGTAATGAACGGATATAGGAACAAAAAGGATGAGCGGGGGACGCTGGGTGGGGCATGCGAGAAAAAATGGGTGTTGGGGGAGGAAGAGTCGGACGGCCTGCGCTTGTCCGACCTACGGGCCGCAAGGCTGGGGCGGGGCGCGGGCGGTGCGGGGATGGGCGAGGGGCGTGGTACGGGCGTGAGCGCGCATGCCGCGGTTGCGGCGGGGGCCGAAGAGGTAGAGCAGGTTGAGGGGGAAAAGGGGGGGCTGTTCGTCCTCGGCGGAATCCTCCTGCGGGGCGGCGGGGTGCCAGACGCGGGCGAGGCGTTCGAGGCGGCCGAGGAGGGAGACGAGGAGGGCGAGCAGCATGGCATCCAGCGCGGCGGCGGAGGCCGGGCGCAATTCTCCCGTCCGCGTTTCGAACGCGGCGCGCAGCCCGGCGAACCGGTTGGCCAGGGGGGGTGGATGGGATGTCATGTGGGGAATATAACTAACGTATGTTAGGGAGGGAAGGGGTTTTTTTACTTACGTACGCGGGTGGCGGGTCCGGCTGCGCGGACCCGCCCTATTCCGGGGTGTCTGGCGGGTCTGGGCTGTCGTCTTGCGCGAGGGGGACGAGGCCTTGCTGGGCGCCGAGGACGATGGTGGGGCGGCCCTTGCCGGCGGCGGGTTGCAGGGCGTGCAGCAGGCGCAGATTCATCAGGGCGGGGTTGCCCTTCAGCATGCGGGCGGAGTTGGCCAGGCTGCGCAGGACGGCCTGTTCGCCGCGGGCGCGTTCCAGCGTGGCCGTGGCCTCGCGGCGGTTTCGCTCGGCTTCCGTCAGCATGCGGCGGACCTCCGCGGCCAGGACGAGGTCGCGGGTTTCGGCGGACTGGATCTCTAGACCCTGCACCAGCGTGCTTGCGCGCAGGTGGGCGGCGAATTCCTCGTCCAGCACCGGGCGGGGGCCGAGCAGGTCATCGAGCGCATGGGCATTCACCACCAGGCGCAGGGCCTGGGTGGCGGCGAGGCGGATGCGTTCTTCCGGCGAGGTGGCATTGGACTCCAGCACCTGCCGCAGGTGCTCGGCCGGCAGGCGCCAGGTGACGAGGGCGGAGAGGCGGACGGCGAAGCGGTCCGCGCTCAATGCCTCCTGCGGGGCGATCGGGAAGGTCTGGGGCGTGATGGTTTGCACGCGGAACAGCCGGGACCGGTTGGCGAGGTAGCGGCCGGGGGGCAGGTCGCGGGCGAAGGTGCCGTCGATGTAGAGCAGGCCGTGCTCCCACGGCTGGACGACCATGGATTGGCGGCTGCGCCAGGCGCTGCGGACCATCAGGAAGGCGATGGCCATGGCGGCGGCGATCGCGGGGGCGAGGAAGGGCTCGAACTGGTCCATGACGAAAATTTCGCGCATCCCGGCGGGGCGGGCAAGCGCCCCGGCGCCGCATTCCCTGGGCGGGCGATGGCCCCGAAAGGCACCGCGCAAGGCCGCGGGAAGGCTGGTTGGCGCCGGGGTGCCCGGATGTGCCAAGCACTGGAGAAGGCGATACGCCCTCGTGCCGAAGCCTGGACTGGCGAGGAGAGCCTAAGGCCCCTCCGCCCTTGGGCTGCGGCTTGGTGAGGATAGGGAAGGGAAGGGCAGGAAGGAAGGGTCTTCTTTTTCTGAAGAAAAAGAAGCAAAAAGACTTTTATTTGTCCGCGCGTGGAGAGGCTCGTTCATCCTGATCGGGCACAAAGATATAAAAGTTTTTTGGTTCTTTTTTTCAAAAAAGAACCGCTTTCTTATAACAACCAGCGCAATCGATGGCCGGTGTTACGGTGGAGGGGCAGAACTGGATTGCGTCGCTTCGCTCGCAATGACGGCGGAGTGATGGGTTGGTAGTTGTGGGGGTTGGTATTACTTCCCTGCGACAAACCGTTCCAGCCAATGGATGGTGTAGTCCCCGCTCTGGAAGGTCTTGTCTGCCAGGATCTTCGCATGCAGCGGCAGGGTGGTTTTCACACCGACGACGACGAATTCGGCGAGGCTGCGGCGCATCCTGGCGATCGCTTCGGCGCGGGTGGGGGCGTGGACGATCAGCTTGGCGATCATGCTGTCGTAGTAGGGCGGGACCGCGTAGCCGGCGTAGAGGGCGCTATCCACGCGCACGCCGAGTCCGCCGGGGGCGTGGTAGGCGGTGACGCGGCCGGGGGAGGCGGCGAAGGTTTCGGGGTCTTCGGCGGTGATGCGGCACTCGATGGCGTGGCCGGTGAAGGTGATGTCCTTCTGGGTGTAGCCAAGCTTCTGGCCGGCGGCGATGCGGATCTGTTCGCGCACCAGGTCGACGCCGCAGACCATTTCGGTGACGGGGTGTTCGACCTGCAGGCGGGTGTTCATCTCGATGAAGGCGAAGTGGCCGTCTTGGTAGAGGAATTCCAGCGTGCCGGCGTTGCGGTAGCCGAGCTTGGAGAGGCCGGCGGTGACGACCTCGCCCAGGGCGTCGCGCTGGGCGGGGGTGATGGCGGGGGAGCCGGCTTCTTCGAGGAGTTTCTGGTGGCGGCGCTGGAGGGAGCAGTCGCGCTCGCCGAAATGGACGACGTTGCCGTGGCTGTCGGCCATCACCTGCATCTCGATATGGCGAGGCCGGTCGAGATATTTTTCCATGTAGACGGCATCGTTGCCGAAGGCGGCCTTGGCTTCGGCGCGGGCGACGCGCCAGGCTTCCTCCAGCCCTTCGGCGGAGGTGGCGACCTTCATGCCTCGCCCGCCGCCACCGGCCGCGGCCTTGATGAGCACGGGGTAGCCGATCTGGGCGGCGACCTCCATGGCTTCGTCGAGGTCGGTCAGCTCGCCGGGGGAGCCGGGGACGAGGGGGACGCCGAGGGTGGCCATGGCGGTTTTGGCGGCGATCTTGTCGCCCATCATGCGGATATGGGCGGCCGAGGGGCCGATGAAGGTGAGGCCGTGGGCCTCGACCATCTCCGCGAAGTCCGCGTTCTCGGAGAGGAAGCCGTAGCCGGGGTGGATGGCGTCGGCGCCGGTGATGGTGGCGGCGGAGAGGATGGCGGGGATCTTGAGGTAGCTGTCGCGTGCCGCGGGGGGGCCGATGCAGACGCTTTCATCGGCCAGGCGAACGTGCATGGCTTCCGCATCGGCGGTGGAGTGCACGGCGACGGTGGGGATGCCGAGTTCGCGGCAGGCGCGCTGGATGCGGAGCGCGATTTCGCCGCGGTTGGCGATCAGGATCTTGTTGAACATGACGCGGGCCCTGCCGCGCTATTCGACGATAAGGAGGGGCTGGCCGTATTCCACCGGCTGGCCGGTTTCGACCAGGATTCGCATGACGGTGCCGGCCTTCTGGGCGCGGATCTGGTTGTAGGTCTTCATCGCCTCGATCAGCAGCAGGGTCTGGCCGACGGCGACGGTCTGGCCGACCGTGATGAAGGGGGCGGCGCCGGGTTCGGAGGCCAGATAGGCGACGCCGACCATGGGCGAGAGGACGGCGCCGGCGTGCTTGGCGTCGTCCGCCGGGGCGGCGGTGGCCGGTGCAGCGGCGGCGATGGGGGCCGGGGCGGCCTGCATCGGCGCGGGGGCATGCATGGCGGTGGAGACGTGCTGGGTGATGGGGGCGGGGGTGCGCGCGACGCGGACCTTGCCTTCCTTGGTTTCGATCTCGATCTCGGTGAGGCCGGTATCGGAGAGGATTTCCGCCAGCGCGCGGACGGTTTTGGGGTCGAAGCTCATCGGCGCTGCTCCAGGATGTCGGCCATCGCCTGCAGGGCCAGCGCGTAGCCGCCGACGCCGAGGCCGCAGATGACGCCAACGGCCACCTTCGAGACGTAGGAGGTGTGGCGGAAGGCCTCTCGGCGGTGGATGTTGCTGATGTGGACTTCCACCACCGGGAGTTCGCTGGCGAGCAGCGCGTCCATCACCGCCACCGAGGTGTGGCTGTAGCCGGCCGGGTTGATGACGATGCCGGCGGCGCGGCCGCGGCATTGCTGGATCCAGGTGACCAGCTCGCCCTCGCCGTTGGTCTGGCGGAAATCGATGGCCAGGCCGAGCTGTTCGGCGGTTTCGGCGCAGAGCGCCTCCACGTCGTCGAGCGTTTCGCGGCCGTACAGCTCGGGCTGGCGGAGGCCGAGCATGTTGAGGTTGGGGCCGTTGAGGACGGCGACCAGGGGGAGTGTGGCAGTCATGCGGCATCGCCTAGCACGCGGGGCCGTATGGCTTCAATGCGTCGCAATTGGGGGTTGTGGGCGGTGGGTTTCTTGTCGGGCGGGCGGGGCGTGCCCATACTTGACGGATGAACGACGCCGGCATGGGCATGATCACGGTAAACGGGGAGGCGCGGGCGCTGGACGGGCCGATGACGGTGGCCGACCTGTTGGCCGCGATCGGGCTGGACGGGCGCAAGGTGGCGGTGGAGCGGAACGAGGCGATCGTGCCGCGTTCCGCTTATGAGGCCACGCGGCTGGAGCCGGGCGACAGCCTGGAGATCGTGCATTTCATCGGGGGGGGCTGAGGCCATGGATCAGGTGGTTTCCGCGGATATGGACGATACCTGGACCGTGGCGGGGCGGAGCTTCCGCTCCCGGCTGGTGGTGGGGACCGGACGCTACAAGGATCTGGAGGAGACCGCGGCCGCGATCGAGGCGAGCGGGGCCGAGATGGTGACGGTGGCGGTGCGGCGGGTGAACCTTTCCGACCCCAACGCGCCGATGCTGCAGGATTTCGTCGATCCGAAGAAATACACCTACCTGCCGAACACGGCGGGCTGCCACACGGCCAACGAGGCGGTGCGCACGCTGCGGCTGGCGCGCGAGGCGGGTGGGTGGAACCTTGTGAAGCTGGAAGTGCTGGGGCCGCCGCCGCATCTGTACCCGGACATGCCGGGCACGTTCGAGGCGGCGGAGGCGCTGATCAAGGACGGGTTCGAGGTGATGGTGTATTGCGCCGACGACCCGCTCGCGGCGCATCGGCTGGAGCAGATGGGGTGCGTGGCGATCATGCCGCTGGGGGCGCCGATCGGCTCGGGGCTGGGCATTCAGAACCCGGCGATGCTTTCGTTGATCATCGAGCAGGCGAAGGTGCCGGTGCTGGTGGATGCCGGGGTGGGGACGGCAAGCGATGCCGCGATCGGCATGGAGTTGGGGTGCACGGCGGTGCTGCTGAACTCGGCGATTGCGCATGCGCGGGAGCCGGTGCTGATGGCAAAGGCGATGAAGGCGGCGGTGGAGGCCGGGCGGCTGGCGTATCGGGCCGGGCGGATGCCGCGGCGGATGGGGGCGGATCCTTCGAGCCCGTTGGGCGGGCTGATCCGCTAGGCCTGAGCCTTTATCTGCAGATTTCATAGCCCGATCATCTTTTACCGTGACATCCGCTGTCGAGTGTTCCGCCTCGCAGCAGGAAGAGCGGCCCTATGCCAAACGACTCAGCCTCGGCGCAGACGCCGACCCATGTCGCGTTGAGCCATCCCGTGTTTTTGCGGGTGGATGGCATCAGCTTCCGGCGGTCTGCGACGGATGGTGCGCCGGTGATGGTGATGCCGTTCGGGGACGGGGAGGCGGCGATTCCGCTGGGCAGCCTGCGCGCCGAGTTCGAGATCGCCGAGCAGACGCCGGATGGCCAGATGCTGAGTCTGGTGGAAGAGGCGCTGGATTATGTGACGGCGCTGGCGCCGGGTGATGCGCTTCCGCCGGAGGTGACCAGCGGGCAGGCGAGCTGGACGCCCAGCATCCTGCACCGGCACCGGGCGGACCGGCGGCTGCGGGTGGCGCTGCTGCGCTGGTGGCGGCCGGCGGCGGTGGAGGAGGCCGGTGGCGAGATCCGCTGCTGGGAGCGGATCGACCAGGACCCGGAGCTGCGCAGCCAGATGGTCTCCGCCTACCGTCGGACGGCGGAGACGGTGGGGCTGGACGGGCCTGGGACGGTGGAGGTGCGGATCGGGCAGTTGGCGGAGGAATTCGCCTTCATCGAGGCGCTGCGCGACGAGCTGCTGGACCGGGTGGAGCGGATAGCCGGGCGGTGCCGGCAGTACGAGAGCGCGAACCCGCGGCTGGATGCGCGGCGCCGGGACACGATCGTGCGGATGCGGACCCTGCACACGACGGCGCTGGCGGAGCTGCAGCAGCGCTTTCTGGCGCTGGACGGGCTGATGGATGACATCATCGGGCTGGTGGCGGACCCGGACAGCCAGGTTGAGGTCATCCGGTCTCATCGGAACGCGCTGCATCGGGCGCGGCTGGGCTGGCAGGAGGTGCTGGACCAGTGGGCCGGGCTGGACATCAATGACGAGGCGGGGCTGTGGGGGGCGATCCTGGATACCTACCAGTTCCTCGCCAAGCGCTACCTGCCCTTCACGGAATGGCCGAGCCTGCATTCCCTGCGCGGGGCGCCGGGGAAGGGGGCGCCGGGGATGCGATGGTAAGGAAGACTCTTCTTTTTGTGAACAAAAAGAAGCAAAAAAACTTCATTCGTTTGCGCCGGGGTTAGCCACGGCGCAAACGAACAAAAGTTTTTTTACCCTGACTCACTGTGCATCCGTCGGATCGTGCTTGCATCGGCTCGGTGAGATGGATTCCGCTCGTTGTCATGCGCAAGCGAGGTTTCCTTTCCGTCGAAGATCGGCAGACGCTGGTGGAGTTGTC
>CAMDAM010000053.1 GCA_945888575.1 Asaia bogorensis
GATGATCGATGCGGCGGCGCTGGGGCGCATGAAGCCCGGAGCGGTGCTGGTGAACACGGCGCGCGGTGGGCTGGTGGATGAGGCGGCGCTGGTGGCCGCGCTACAAAGCGGCCAGTTGGGCGCGGCGGGTCTGGATGTGTTCGCGCAGGAGCCCACGCCGCCCGGCAACCCCCTGTTCTCGCTGGAGAACGTGGTGGTGGCGCCGCACGTGGCCTGGGTGACCGGGGGAACGTTCGAGCGCTCCTTCGCGACGGCGGCGGAAAATGTGCGGCGCCTGGCGGCGGGAGAGGCCCTGCTGAACCGGGTGGTGTGACGAACATGGGGGACACGACAATGCGCGTGATGGCAACGGGGCTGCGGTTTCCGGAAGGGCCGGTTTGGCTGAAGGACGGGTCGGTGGCGCTGGTGGAGATCGCCAGCGGGTGCATCACCATCGTCTCGCCCTCCGGCGAGAAGCGCGTGCTGGCCACGCCCGGCGGCGGGCCGAACGGCATGGCGGTGGGGCCCGATGGCGCCTACTACGTGTGCAACAACGGCGGTTTCGACTGGCACGAGGCGGATGGGCTGCTGCGCCCCGGTCTCCAGCCGGCGGATTACGAGACCGGCCGGATCGAGCGGATCGACCCGGTGAGCGGGGCGGTGACCCGGCTCTATGATTCCTGCAACGGCCACAAGCTGCGCGGGCCGAACGACATCGTGTTCGATGCCCATGGCGGCTTCTACTTCAGCGACCTCGGCAAGACCCGCGCGCGCGACCGGGATTGGGGCGGGCTGTACTACGCCAAGCCCGACGGCTCCTCCATCGTGGAAGTCGGCTACCGGCTCAACACGCCCAACGGCGTCGGCCTCTCCCCGGATGGCAAGACGGTCTACGTGGCCGAAACGCCAACCGCGCGCATCTGGGCCTTCGACCTGGAATCGCCGGGGGTGGCGAAGAAGTATCCGGGCCAGCCGCATGGCGGGCGCTTCGTGTGCGGGCTGGGCGGCATGCAGATGTTCGACAGCCTGAAGGTGGATGCCGCCGGCAATATCTGCGTCGCCACGCTGGTGACCGGCGCGGTGACGGTGATCGCACCGGATGGGCGGGTGCTGCGCGTGGTGCGGTTCAGCGACCCGATGACCACCAACGTGTGCTTCGGCGGCGCGGGGCTCGACAAGGCCTACGTGACCCTGTCCGGCACCGGCCAGCTGGTGGAGATCGATTGGACCGGGGCGGAGTGGAGCGTGCCTGGGCTGGCGCTGGCCTTCAACCGGTAGGCAAGCCCGCGCCCATACCTTCGATCGCAACCATTTGTGATTGGAGCGATATCGTTCCTCTGCCAGGATTGCAGTCGCATCTGGCGCCGGTGGGCCCGACTTCGCCCGCACTGCCGGCGCCCGTCGATGGGATCAGGGGAGAGACATGGCAACCATCAGCATCCAAGCCACCAATGCGCGCCAGGTGGAAGGCGGGACCGGCACAAGGTCGTTCACCTTCACCCTTCGGCGTACCGGGGACCTGGGCCTGGGCGGCGAGGTTGGCTGGCAGGTTTCGGGCATCGACGGCTTGGGCACCCTGGCGGCCAACAGCACGGATTTCGACGGGGGGCTGCTCCCCTCGGGAATCGTGACCTTCGCCGCCGACCAGTCCGAGCAGCTGCTGACGATTGCCGTGCTGGGCGACAGCCTCCCGGAATACAACGAGCGTTTCCAGGTTGCCCTGACCTCGGCACCACCCAGCGACACGATTGAAACGGGAACGGCCGCCGGCACCATCCTGTCGGACGAGGTTTCGTATTCCATCGGCCGGATCGATGGCAATCAAACGGAGGGCAGTGGCAGCGGCAGTTCCGACTTCACCTTCATGATCTATCGCGATGGCGCTTCAAGCGGGCCGAAGACGGTGGACTGGTCGGTGGCCGGGGCGGCGCTGGCGGGGATGCAGGCTGCGGAGGCGGCGGATTTCGACGGCGGCGCGCTACCCTCCGGCACCCTGACCTTCTCGGCCGGCGAGACGAAGAAGCTGGTGACGGTGAAGGTGGCCGCGGACAATACGGCCGAGATGCACGAGGGCTTCACGGTGTCGCTGGCCAACCCTTCCGGCAATTCGCGCATCGGGCGCGCCAGTGCCGATGGCAGCATCCGCAACGATGACGGCGCGCGCTATTCCATCGCAGCCGATGCGGCGAACGTGCTGGAGGGGACCGGCGGCCCCACGGATGTGACGTTCACGGTGACGCGGACCGGAACCTCGAAGGACTCCCAGGTGATCGACTGGAACGTCACTTCGGGCAGCCGTGACGGTACGGTCGGCATGAAGGGCGACGATTTCGTTGGCTCGGTGACACCCCTGCCCTCTGGCAACATCGTTTTCCTGTCGGGTGAAACGCGCAAGACCATCACGGTGCAGGTGGCGGGCGACGCGGTGGACGAGCTCAACGAGAGTTTCACCGTCAACATCTCTCCCGGTAGCGGGAACGCAGTCATCGGAAACGCGACGGCGACGACCGCCGTCATCGACGATGACGGGGCGATCGCGGTGAACGGCGACAACGATACGGTGGAGGGCACCGAGGGCGATGACCTGTTCCTGATCGGCACGGGCAACCACCAGATCAGCGGCCTCGGCGGAGTGGACACGTTCGCGCTGGTCGCTGACCTGTTTTCCGATGGCAAGGGCAGCACCACCGTTCTGTTCGACCTGGACGCGGCCGGAGGGGAGAAGATCGACCTGTCACGGATCGATGCGATCATCGGTACATCGGAGGATGATGCGTTCTCATTCATCGGCATCGCGGCGTTCTCGAACACCGCGGGCGAGCTGCGCACCGAAGATGTTGGCGGCGGGGCTCAGTTGATCACCGGCGATGTGAACGGCGATTCGCTGCCCGATTTCGCCGTTTTCGCGCCACTGCCGCTGGCGGATTCGAGCTTCTTCATCCCGTAGCGCAGGATCCGTTGCGCCGTCCCGGGGTTCAGGTGCCGGGCTGGCGCAGCACTGCCGCGAGGGCGCGGCGCAGGCTGTCGATATCGGTCACCGTGGCATCCGGCACGTCTAGCCAGGTGCGCGGGTGCTGGGCGGCGTGGCGGCCGGTGCGGAACAGGATGGTGGCCATGCCCAGCGCACGGGCGGGGGCGATGTCGTTGTCGACGCGGTCGCCGACCATCACGCAGTCTTCCGGCGGGCGGCCGAGGGCTTCGGCGATGTGCAGGAAGAAGCGCGGATCGGGCTTGCGCAGGTCCATCACGCCAGAGAGGCCGTGCACGGCGAACAGGTGCAGAAGCCCTTCCTCTGCCAGGGCGCCGAGCATGGCGGCGGGCTGGTTGGCGGCGAGGGCGAGGCGGATGCCCTGGGCCTGCAGCGCGAACAGCAGCGGCGCGATGCCCGGGCGGATTTGCGGCTTGCCGCGTTGCTGCCGGGCGGCGGCGGCGATGCGGCCCCAGGCGAGGGGGGTGCGGGCCTCATCCTCGCCCATCAACTGCCAGAGCACGGCCTGGTAGGCGTTGGGGGCGTGGCTGGCGACGGCGGCTTCCCAGGCGGCGGCGTAGGTGTCGTCCGGCACCGGGGCGCCGGTGGCGGCTTCGACCTCGGCGCGGATCAGCCGGTCCATCGTTTCTTCCCAGTCGGTCTCCGTGTCGATCGGGCCGCCGACATCGAACAGGACAGCGCGGCGCTTCATGGCTGGGGCCTCCGGTGGCACGGGATGCGAGGCATGGCGAACCCGAGGTTAAGGACGACCAGGCGCCCCGGATTCGTATACCATTGCCATCATGAGCGCGGTCCATGCCTTCGAACTGATCCTGGTGCTGCTGGCCGTCGCGCTGGGGCTGGCGTTGCTGGCGCGTTGGCTGCAGGTGCCGACGGCGGTGGTGTTCGTGCTGGGCGGCATGGTCCTGGCGGTGGCGCCGGGGGTGCCGGAGATCCGGCTGGATCCCGAGCTGACCATGACGCTGTTCCTGCCGCCGCTGCTGATGGCTTCGGCCTATTTCACCTCCTGGCGGGCGTTCCGGGCCAATCTGCGGCCGATCCTGTTGCTGGCCGTGGGCGCGGTGGCGTTCACCACGGTGACGGTGGGGGTGGTGACCAAGATGCTGCTTCCCGGTCTGCCCTGGGCCGCCTGCTTCGCGCTGGGGGCGATCGTGTCGCCGCCGGATGCGGTGGCGGCGGCCTCCGTGCTGGAGCGGCTGCGGATGCCCAAGCGGATCGTGACGGTGCTGTCGGGCGAGAGCCTGGTGAACGATGCCTCGGGCCTGGTGCTGTATCGCTTCGCGGTGGCGGCGGCGATGACGGGGGTGTTTGACCCGGTGGTGGCGACGGGGGCGTTCCTGTTGGTGTCGGCCGGCGGGGTCGCGGTGGGGCTGGTGGCGGGGTGGGGGCTCTCGTGGCTGACGGCGCGGTTGCACGACACGCATCTGGAGACGGCGGCGAGCTTCCTGGCGGCGTGGGGGAGTTACATCCTGGCCGAGCAGCTGCAGGTTTCAGGCGTGCTGGCGACCGTGGCCTGCGGCGTGTGGTTCGGCTGGCGGCGGCATGAGGTGCTGAGCGCGCGGACGCGGCTGGAGGCGCGGGCGGCGTGGGGGTTCGTGGTGTTCGTGATGGATGCGCTGGTGTTCATCCTGATCGGGCTTTCGCTGCATGGGGTGCTGCAGCGGATCGGGCCGGGACAGGCCGAGGTGCTGGCGCCGGCGGCGCTGGCGGTGGTGGCCACGGTGATCGTGGGGCGGTTCGTGTGGGTGTTCCCTGCGGCGCAGTTGTCGCGCCCGCCCTGGGTTCGTAAGCGCGATCCGGTGCCGCCGGCCGCGGTGCTGACGGTGATCTCCTGGGCGGGGATGCGCGGGGTGGTGAGCCTGGCGGCGGCGCTGGCGTTGCCGGCGGGGTTCCCGGGGCGGGATGCGGTGATCGTGCTGACCTTCGCGGTGATCCTGGGCACGGTGCTGCTGCAGGGCGTGACGTTGGGGCCGCTGATCCGGCGGCTGGGGCTGGGCGATGTGGCGGAGGGCGAGGACCCGTCGGTGCAGGCGCGGCTGGCGGCGCAGCGGGCGGCACTGGCGGCGCTGGAGCAGCGGGCGGCGGACCCGCTGGACGGGGCGATGGCGGCGGATCTTCTGGCCGAGTACCGCGACCGGGCGGGCGCATTCACCGCCGGCGCGGCGCCCACCCATGCGGCGCGGCGGGCGGCGCGGGAGGCGCGGCTGACGCTGCGGCTGCATGCCAACGCGGCGGCGCGGGCGCATCTGGTGGCGCAGTCGCGCGCCGGGGAGTTGGATGACGACGCGTTGGCGGCGGTGGTGGAGGAGCTGGACCTGGAGGATCTGCGGTTGCGGCACCAGCTTGGGCAGGCGGCGCACTGAGCAGGGCGCTGCCGGGCGGCGTGGTTAGCGGAAGACGAGGAGCGCGATCAGCCAGACCAGGCTGACACTGACGCCGCCGAACGCCATGAGGGCCAGTGCCACGACGACACCGGGGCTGCCGGGCTCATCCATGTAGCGCGATGCCGTCTCGGGGGCGGATGGCCTGCCGAAGGTGAGTGTGTCCTGAACGTTTGGGTACTGCATCGGAGGTCTCCTCGATACTCGGGCGCAACCGGGATGCGATCGCGTCCATTCTTTCGGCGGACCGTGCTTGCGGCGCGTATCCGTCACGGGAACGGGTACGGTCTATTGGTTTCAGACGTCTGAACACGCGATGTGTACCAGCCGCCGGGGCGTGGATCTTCGCTGGGGTGCAGGGCCGAAGACGTCCGGTCAGCAGGTGATGCGGCCGGGCGGGCAGGTGCGCGGAGGCGGCGGAGCGGGGCGAGGCGGCGGGGCGGCCATCGGGGGCGGTGCCATGGCCGCGGGCGGGGCGATTCGCGGGGGTGGCATGGACGGCGGCAAGGCGGCTGGCGGCGGCGCCGCGCGCGGGGTGAAGACATGCGGTGCCGCGACCGGTGGTGGCGCCGGGGCGACCAGCGTGGGTGTCGGGGCCGGGCGCGGCGCGGGCAGTGATGGCTGGCCGGCAGGGGCCATGGGCGTAGGTGTGGCCAGCGGAGGGCGCGGCTGCCCCGGGCGTGGCGCGATGGCTGGCGGCAGCGTGGGTGGCAGGGTGGCTGGCAGCACCGCTGGGGGCGGCAGGGGTCGCGGGGCCATGATGCTCGGGGCGGCGGGGAACGGCATGGCCGGCAGACCCGGCGGCGGCAGCGCGCCAGGCGACGGGCGGTGCGGCCGGCCGAGGCCCGGCGGTGGGTGGGCGTGTCGCCAGGCCGGGGGTGGGACGCGGCGCGGCGGCATCCAGGCCCAGCGCGGGCCGATCATGATCCAGGCGCCGCTGGTGTAGGGCACATGGCCCCAGCGCTCGGCCTGCCAGGGATCGGAATAGGGGTTCCAGGACGGGGCCACCGGCGGGTACCAGACGGCGCCGTACTCGGGCAGGTCGTCCCAACTGCCCTGCTGGCGCAGCGGGTCGGTGCCGGGCAGGCTGGCGAGGTCGGGGGGCGGCGCCACTGCGACGGCTGGTGGGGCGGCTGCCGGCGGGGCGGCGGGGGTGGGGCGGAAGACCTGCGGCGGGGGCGGGGTGGGGTCGTCGGCCAGGAAGCCGTCGGCGACGCCGGGGCGCAGGCCGGCGGGATCGGTGCCGCCGAACAGGCCGGTCTGGCCCGCTGCCACGGCGAGCGAGATGCCGGGGCCATAGACCTGGGCAAGGCCGCGACTGACGCCCACGGTGGCGGGGCGCCCGGCTTCTGGTGCCGAGATCACGTAGAGGCCGGGTTCGGCGAGGGTGACGCTGCCGCGCGGCAGGTTGAGGCGGGCGACCTGGCCCGGTTGCAGGCTGCGCAGCAGGATCATCGCCCTGCCCTGCTCCAGCGTGAAGGCCGGCATGCCGGGGTGGGCGCTGTCGATGCGCAGGACGGTATCGGGGTCCAGCCCCAGGCGGTTGGCGCCGAGATCGAGCTCGGCCTGGGCGCGCGGGCCGGTGCGCAGGGTTTGGCCTTCCAGCAGGGCGGCGCCGCGTGGGGCGGCGGACCAGGTGCCGCCGATGGGACGCAGCGAGACCGGGCCGCTGGCCTCGGCGAGGCGGCCGGCGGGGGCCTGGGCCAGGGCCGGGGCTGCGGCGAGGAGGGCGATCAGCGACAGGACAGGGAACAGGGGACGCATGGGTCGGGTTCTCCGGCCCTGGCAGCTTGGGCCTGCGGTGCAGGATGGACGCGATTCATGGCGGCAGCTTGGCGCTGCTGTCCTTCAGTCTGCCGCAATCAGGGTGCAGAAATCCTTTCCTGCCACGGAGCGACCCGCCATGCCCCGATCCTTTGCCGCCCTTGCCGCCGTGCTGCTTCTCGCGCTTGGCGGCTGCGTTGCCTATCCGGTGGAGGGCTACTACGCCCAACCGACGCCGGTGTATTCGCCGCCGCCCTCGATCTATTTCGGCGGGAGCTTCGGGCCTTCGCATCGGTCGCAGTATGGGCACCGGCACGGGTACGGGAACGGGCGCCGGCACTGGCGCTGAGCGCGGTCCCCTGAGGGGCCGGCGAGGCGGACAGGTCGCGTCGGAATTCTTTACATGTTCTGACTTTTCGCACGATTTCGATTTTTTTTCCATTTATTTACAATTATTTATGGGCTTGGCACAGTTCCTGCTTTGATCACGGCGCCGTGATTCCGCGGCCGCGTTGCCACGGGATGTGGCCTAGACCGAGGAGCTCTCCAACCTTGCCGACATTTGCATTTCGCGCCCTTGGCGCTGTCGCGCTTCTGCTGTCCGTTGCCGCGGCCCCGGCCGCCCTGGCCGCCACCATCACCCAGACCTTCTCGATCACCCAGCCGTTCAGCATGCCGAACCCGCCCAGCGGGACGCCGGCCGTGCTCGTTGCCAACTCCGCCTTCAACGTGCCCCTGCTGCCGTTCGTGGGATCGGGGCTCAGCTCGGCCTTCTTCAGTTATACCACCAGCGTCTCCGGCACGGTGACAGCCGGGCCGTCCGGAGGCGGGGCCAGCCTTGAGCTGGGCGTTGTATCGGCGCTGGAAGGCGTGAACTTCATGGGCACCGGCGGGAGCACCGGTGCGGGCGGCGCGCCGAATTCGGTGAACCCCTTCTCGATCGCACCGGTGACCGGCACCCGCGAACTGCTGGACAGCTTCGGCACCAGCAACGGATTTCCGGCGCTGCTGACCGGCAGCGAGGTTGTGGACTTCACATTCTCCAACACGTCGGGCCCCGGCTTGTTTTATGCGCCCGGCCCGAGCTTCGTCGCGCTGCTGGCCGGCAGCATCACGCTCAGCGGCAGCCTGACCTTCACCTTCACCGGCGATGGCGGCCTGCTGTCCACCGATGTCCCGGAGCCGGCTTCGCTGGCGGTGCTGGGTATCGGTCTGGTCGGGCTGGCGGCTGGCCGGCGGCGCCGCGCCGCATAGGGCGAAGGCCGGCCAGAGAGACGGCAGGCTCCGCTGCCGGTTGCGGCAACACGCTTGCGCCGTTCAGGTGGGAACACCTGAACGGCGTTTGCCATTTCTGGGCGCGCGCGGGCCGGCGTGTGGGCATGAGTCGTCGCCGCGGGACGCGGGGTTTTTGCGACGGATTCGGGGTGAAGGGGGGCGTTCGCGGGCTATGGGGGCGCGCGGGCGGGTTGGGCCAGGCAGAGTACGGGCGCGCGGTGGCCGGACAGGGCCATGCCGCGGTTGGGACTGCCGCGCATGAGCCAGCCGATCTCTGCCCGCAGTTGAAGGATGCGGCGCAGGGTGTAGGGGGTCTGGGCGGAGTCCAGGTCTTCGTTGAAATCGGTGTTGGTGGAGAAGAGCCAGTCCTGGCGCAGGCGGCGCACTATGGCGCGCGGGGCTTCCGCCTTCGAGAAGGCGGACAGCAGGGCGAGCAGCAGGAGCTTCAACGTCGCCGGAATTTGGGCGTGCAGGATCGCCCGCGCCCAGGGGCGCGGTGCGTCGGCTTCGCTCGGTGCGGCGGGTTGATGGGTCATCACCGGGGAATGTCGCACACGCAACACCGGTGGACTAGGAAAAAAATTACGTACGTACGCGATAGTTGTTAGATTTAAAGTCGTGACCCTTGGGCGCTGCGTGTGGGCGGGCCGGGGGTTGCGGGGCGATGGCGGAACCGCTTGGCGTTCCGCCCTGCGTTTTGAAGACGAACGGCTTTATCCGGTTGGTCGGCGTTGTTCGAAGCGTGGATCCTTCGCTTCGCCCAGGATTAAAGGTTTTTTGGTTCTTTTTTTCAAAAAAGAACCGCTTGCTTGCTCAGTGCCCCAGCGACTGCACGATTTCTTCGGTCATTTTCTTGGCGTCGCCGAACAGCATCATGGTGTTGGTGCGGAAGAAGAGTTCGTTGTCCACGCCGGCGTAGCCGGAGGCCATGGAGCGTTTGACGAAGAGGACGGTGCCGGCCTTGTCCACTTCCAGGATGGGCATGCCGTAGATGGGGGATTGCGGGTCGGTCTTGGCGGCGGGGTTGGTGACGTCGTTGGCGCCGATGACGTAGACGACGTCGGCTGAGGAGAATTCGCTGTTGATTTCCTCCAGCTCGAAGACTTCGTCGTAGGGCACGTTGGCTTCGGCGAGCAGGACGTTCATGTGGCCGGGCATGCGGCCGGCGACGGGGTGGATGGCGTATTTTACGGTGACGCCTTCCTTCTTGAGGGTGTCGGCCATTTCGCGCAGCGCGTGCTGGGCCTGCGCGACGGCCATGCCGTAGCCGGGGACGATGATGACCTTGGAGGCGTTCTTCATGATGAAGGCGGCGTCTTCGGCGGCACCGGCCTTGACGGTGCGGTCGCCGGAGGCGGCGGGGCCGGCGGGGCCGCCGCCGTCGGTGCCGAAGCCGCCGAGCAGCACGTTGATGATGCTGCGGTTCATGCCCTTGCACATGATGTAGGACAGGATGGCGCCCGACGCTCCGACCAGGGCGCCGGTGATGATGAGGGCGAGGTTGCCGATGGTGAAGCCGATGCCGGCGGCGGCCCAGCCGGAATAGGAGTTCAGCATCGAGACGACGACCGGCATGTCTGCCCCGCCGATGGGGATGATCAGCAGGAAGCCGAGCGCGAAGGAGAGGATGGCGACGAGCCAGAACAGCACCGTGTTGCCGCCGGTGGCGACGAAGCCGATGACGAGCGCCAGGATGACCAGGGCGACGGCGAGGTTGACCTGGTGCTGGAAGGGGAAGGTGATGGGGTTGCCCTTCATCAGCGCCTGCAGCTTGGCGAACGCGATGAGCGAGCCGGAGAAGGTGATGCCGCCGATGGCCAGGCCCAGGGACATTTCCACCAGGCTTTGGGTGTGCACATCCCCTGCCCGGCCGATGCCGAAGCTTTCGGGCGCGTAGAGGGCGGCGGCGGCGACGAAGACGGCGGCGAGGCCGACGAGGGAGTGGAAGGCGGCGACGAGCTGGGGCAGCGCCGTCATCTGGATGCGCAGGGCCAGCAGCGTGCCGATGCCGCCGCCGATGGCCAGCGCCAGCAGGATGAGGCCGAAGCCGGAGGCGGTCATGCCGTGCTGGAGGAGGGTGGCGCCGATGGCGATGGCCATGCCGATCATGCCCATCCGGTTGCCCTGGCGGGACGTCTCCGGATGCGACAGGCCGCGCAGGGCGAGGATGAAGAGGACGGAGGCGACGAGGTAGATGGCCGCGGTGAGGCTGGCGGACATGAGCTCAGCCCTTCTTCTTGAACATCGAGAGCATGCGCTGGGTGACGACGAAGCCGCCGAAGATGTTCACGGCGGCGAGCATCACGGCGATGAAGCCGAAGGTGCGGGCCCAGCCGCTTTCGGCGAGCCCGGTGGCCAGCATGGCGCCGACGACGATGACCGAGGAGATGGCGTTGGTGACGCCCATGAGCGGCGAATGGAGCGCGGGGGTGACGTTCCAGACCACGTAGTAGCCGACGAAGCAGGCCATGAGGAAAATGGCGAGCAGGAAGACGAAGGGCTGCACCGCCTCTGCCACCGGGCCGGCGGCATCGGCGTAGGCGCGCAGGTTCTGGGCGAGCGAGGCGGCCTGGTCGGCCAGTTGGGCGGGGGTCATCGGCGGTTCTCCGGGCGGCTCAGGCGGCGGCTTTTGGCGCGAACTGGGCGTGCACCACGCTGCCGGCGCGGGTGAGGAGCGTGCCGCGCACGATCTCGTCGGTTTCCGGCAGCTTGGGCGCCTTTGCCTCCTTGTCCCAGAAGCTGGTGAGGAAGGTGAGGAGGTTGCGCGAGTAGAGCGCGCTGGAGGCGACCGAGATGCGGCCAGGCCAGTTGCGGTAGCCCAGGACCTTCACGCCGCCCGGGGTGGTGATGGCTTCGCCGGGGCTTGTCATGGCGCAGTTGCCGCCGGCATCGGCGGCGAGGTCGATCACCACGCTGCCGGGCTTCATGCTGTTGACCATGGCTTCGGTGAGGAGCGTGGGGGCGCGGCGGCCCATGACGAGGGCGGTGCAGACCACGATGTCGTTCTTGGCCACCGTGGTGGCGACGAGTTCGGCTTGTTTCTTGAGGAAGGCCTCGCTCATCTGGCCGGCATAGGCGCCTTTCTGGGCGGCGGTTTCCTCATCCTCGACGCCGACGAAGCTGGCGCCGAGGGACTTTATTTCTTCCTTCGCGGCCGGGCGGACGTCGGTGGCGGAGACGATGGCGCCGAGGCGGCGGGCGGTGGCGATGGCTTGCAGGCCGGCGACGCCGGCGCCGATGACGAAGACGCGGGCCGGGGGGACGGTGCCGGCGGCGGTCATCATCATGGGGAAGCCGCGTTCGAAGGCAGTGGCGGATTCGACGATGGCGCGGTAGCCGGCGAGGTTGGCCTGGCTGGAGAGCACGTCCATCGACTGGGCGCGGGTGATGCGGGGCAGCAGTTCCATGGCCACGGTGTCGATGCCGGCGGCGGCCAGGGCGGGCACGACATCGGGGGTGGCGAAGGCGTTGGCGATGCAGACCAGGAGGGCGCCGCGGGGGATGAGGGCGCGCTCGGCTTCCTCCGGCATCTGGACGGCGAAGACGATGCCGGCGCCGGAGAGGACGGCTGCGGCATCCGGGGCGATTTCGGCGCCGGCTTCGCGGTATTGCTCATCGGAGATGGCGGCGGTGAGGCCGGCGCCGGATTCGACGGCGACGGTGAGGCCCAGGCCAGCGAGCTTCTTCACCGTTTCCGGCGTGGCGGCCACCCGCGTTTCGAACGCGGCCCTTTCCTTGGGGATCGCCAGGCGCATGCACTCATCCTTTCGACATCAGTCTTCCGGGTCGGCGCGCAAGTCGGGCGGCGTGGGCGCGCCGGCGAGATGGCAAGCAGCTTGCCTTCGACCGGCGGGGGCCACAAGGGGACGGGCGCGCAGGGTCCGCGCTGTTGTCCTACCAGGGCGTGGCGGGCCTGCCCCTTGATCCAGGTCATACCCGCCGGGTTCGGCTTGCCGTGCGGCGGGGGGGACCGTACAAACGGCGGGCCACATCATCACCGATTTTGGGGGGAGCTCACGATGAGCAAGATCATCCGCACCGAACCGAACGCCATCCTGTCGAAGGCGGTCGAGTATCATGGCTTCGTGTATGTCCAGGGCTGCACCGCCAAGGACACCAGCAAGGACGTGAAGGGCCAGACCAAGGAGATCCTGGACCAGATCGACGCCATCCTGGAGACGCACGGGACCGACAAGACCCGGCTGCTGCAGGCGCAGATCTGGGTGAAGGACATCCGCGACCGCGACGCCATGAACGAGATCTGGACGGCGTGGCTGCCGAAGGGCGGCGCACCGGCGCGGGCCTGCGTGGAAGCCAACATGGCCGATCCCCGCCTGCTGGTTGAGATCATGGTTACGGCCTGCAAGTAACCGTATCACTAACTGTTTCTTGACATGTCACGGCGCGCCGCACACCACGGCGCGCCGTGATTGATTCTGCGGACCCATCGAGGCGCATGCTGCGTGTTGGGTCGGTTTCAGCCTCCTTCCGGAGGGCGTGGTATTTCAGCAACAAGCAATAGGCATCTTTGCAACAGATGAGTTCACATTGCGGTGAATAGGACGTGCGTCCTGTATTTGGGCGTTCTCCACAGGTGGATCCGACGAAATTGCATGACTGGCTTGCGACCGGTGCGTTCTGAGGTTGCCAGGCACGTAACGCGCTTGTTAGCCAAAACCCATGCGCAGCCCACCTCACAGGAACCGACGCATGCGATTCACCGGACGCTTCCTCGCCACCTGCTCTGCCGCGGCGATTGCCGCACTCTGCATCGTGACCCTGGTTGCGACCGACGCGCATGCTGCCCGCCCGCAGGGTGCGGAGGCCCGTAACGTGCGCGCCGCCGCGCCGAAGCCCGTCCATCAGCGGGCCGGGATGCCTCAGCCTGGCTCCCGCCTGCAGGCCGCGCAGAAGCAGCGCATGCAGGGGCAGAAGCAGCGCATGCAGGGTCGGCCGGCGCTGAAGGCGGCGAACAACCCCAAGGCGGCCAAGGCGCGGCTGGCGGCGGCGAATTCAGTGAATGTCTCGCAGTGGGGCGGCATCAGCTGCGTGCCCTTCGCGCGGGCGGCCACTGGCATGGCCGTGAAGGGCAATGCCCATGCGTGGTGGGATTCGGCCGCCGGCAGCTACGAGCGCGGGTTCCGGCCGGAAGGCGGGAGCATCCTGACGTTCCGTTCCACCAACCGTATGCGCCTGGGCCATGTGGCCGTGGTGGCGCGGGTGATCGACAGCCGCACGGTGGAAGTGGATCATGCCAACTGGTCCGGCCCCGGTGGCTACGGCAAGGGCCGCGTTTCGCGCCGCGTGCCGGTGATCGACGTTTCCGAACGCAATGACTGGTCGGCGGTGCAGGTGGGTCTGCCCGGCGGCGGGTTCGGCAGCGTGTATCCGACGTACGGCTTCATCTACGACCGGCCGGACCGCGGCATGATGGTTGCGAACAACACCGCCCGCCCGCGGGTCGGCCAAGGGACGCCGCGCTACTCCGAGGTGGCCGATGCCTGGCGCACGCGCGTGCTGCCGCCGGGGACCAACACCTTCGTGTCGGACGCGCCGCAGCGCAGCCTGCGGTAATGCAGACGGGGCGCTAGAGCAGGCCGGCGGCGCCGAGCGCGGCGCCCGCCCCAAGCACCCAAAGCGGATGCAGCCGTGTTGCGGTGAGCAGCACTGCGCCGATGGCGGTGAGCACAGCATGGCCGGGTGAGACCGCGGTTGCCTCCGACAATACGATCGCAGCGGCCACCACCAGCCCGGCGGTGACGGGCATCAGGCCGGACTGCACCAGCAGGCGCCAGGGGCGGTCGCGGAAGCGGTGCCAGGCGCCGGCGACCAGCCAGGTGAGCAGGGCGCAGGGCCCTACCAGGGCGCCGGTGGCGGCCAGGGCGCCGGCCAGGCCGGCGACGTGCCATCCGATCAGGGTGGAGACCAGCATGTTCGGGCCCGGGGCGGCCTGTGCCAGGGCGTAGAGGGCGGCGAAGTCGCCGGCCGTCATCCAGCCATGGCGTTCCACCACCTGGCGCTTGAGCTCCGGCAGCACGGCGTTGATGCCGCCGATCGAGACGAGGGAAAGCTGGCCGAAGACGCCGGCCAGTTCCAGGGCGGTGCCCCCTGCCCCGTCGCTCATCCCACCCACCAGTGCAGCAGGATGGAGGCCGGGGCGAGCACCAGCATGGTGGGGACCAGCGGCAGGTGCAGGACCGCGATGGCCACGAGGACCAGCAGCGCCACGAAGATGCCCAGCCATTTGCCGCGCAGGGGCGAGGCGATTTTCAGTGCGGTGGCCACGACCAGGCCGGAGGCGGCGGCGGCCAGGCCTTCTGCGCCGCGCGCGACCACGGGGTGGTCGGCGTAGGCGGCATAGACGGCGCCGAGCGACATCACGATCACCATGGGCAGGGAGATCAGCCCGACCACGGCAGCGACCGCGCCGGGGATGCCGCGGAAGCGGCTGCCGAGGGCGACGGAGAGGTTCACGATGTTCGGGCCGGGGAGGAACTGGCAGAGGCCGAGGAGGTCGGTGAATTCCGCGGGCGTGAGCCAACGGCGTTGTTCCACCATCATGCGGCGCGCCCAGGGCAGCACGCCGCCGAAGCCGATCACGCCGATGGACAGGAAGCCCCAGAACAGGGCGGCCACCGTGGGCGGATCGCGTGGCTCCGCCCCGTCAGACAAAGGGCGCTCCCTTGCAGGAGCGCCCCATCGTCGTTTGATCCAGAACGATCAATTTCAGGCGGTGAGGCTGGCCATGGCGGCTTCCACGCCGCCCGGCGTGTGCGGCACGCCGTTGATCTTCAGCGCCATTTCCACGGCCGCGAGCGTGCCGAGGATCATCGGCTCGTTGAGGTCGCCGAGATGGCCGATGCGGAAGACCTTGCCGGCCAGCTTCGAGAGGCCGCCGCCGAGGGAGACGTTGAAGCGGCTCATGGTGGTCTTGCGGATCGCCTCGGCGTCGAAGCCCTCCGGCATCAGCACGGCGGTGACGCTGTCGGACTCGCGCGAGGGGTTGGTGCAGAAGAGCTGCGGGCCGTTGTTGCCGGACCAGTGCTTCACGCAGGCGCGCACGGCCTTCGCCAGGCGGGTGTGGCGGGCGAAGACGTTCTCCAGCCCTTCGTCCTCGATCAGGCGGATTGCCTCGCGCAGGCCATAGAACTGGTTGGTCGGCACGGTGCCGATGAAGCTGCGCTGCTTGCGCGCGGCCATCGCCTTCCAGTTGAGGTAGTGCTTCGGCATGGTGGAGGTCTCGGCGGCCTTCATCGCCTTGTCCGACACGCCGGTGAAGGCCATGCCGGTGGGGAGCATCAGGCCCTTCTGGCTGCCGCCGACGACGACATCGAGCTTCCACTCGTCCATGCGCAGATCCATGCAGCCGAGCGAGGAGATGGTGTCCACCATCAGCAGGGCGTGATGGCCGGCGGCGTCCATCGCGGCGCGCACCTGGTCGATCGGCAGGTGCATGCCGGTGGAGGTTTCGTTCTGCACGGCGCAGACGGCCTTGATCTTGCCGGCGGTATCCGCCTTCAGGGCGGCGGTGATGGCGGCGAAATCGACGCCCTGGCGCCAGTCGCACTCCACCTTCTGCACGGTGATGCCGAGATCGGCGGCCATGCTGCCCCAGGAGAGCGAGAAGGCGCCGGTTTCGGGGATCAGCACGATGTCGCCCTGGGAGAGCGTGTTCACCAGGGCGGCTTCCCAGGCGGCGTGGCCGGAGCCGGTGTACATGAACATGTGCTGGCTGGTCTTCATGATCCGGAGGATCGCCTCCCAGCACTCGTCGTACATCTTGATGAAGGCGGGGTCGTGGAAATCCACCGCCACGTGGCCGATGGCATGGAGGATGGAGTCCGGGATGTTGGTGGGGCCGGGGTTGGCGAAGAACATGCGGCCGACGGGGCGGCCCTTCGCGGCGGGAGTGGCATCCATGGCGGTCTCCATCAGCTTTGTTGCGGCTGGGCGGTGGTGGCCCCAGCCGTGCAGGCGCGCAACCTAGCCGCGCGCGGGCGGGCGCGGAAGCCGCGCAGGCGGAATGGGTGGGGTTCAGCCGAAGCGGGCGGCGTAGGCTTCCGGCTTGAAGCCGACCAGCAGCGCGCCTTGGCCTTCCAGCACCGGGCGCTTGATCATGCCGGGTTGGGCGAGCATCAGGGCGATGGCCTTGGCTTCGGTGAGACCTTCCTTCTGGTCCTCCGGCAGCTTGCGGAAGGTGGTGCCGGCGCGGTTGATCAGCACTTCCCAGCCGACTTCCTTCGACCAGGCCTGGAGCTTGGCGGCATCGATGCCGGCGGATTTGTAGTCGTGGAAGGCGTGGGCGACGCCGCGGGCCTCCAGCCAGGCGCGGGCCTTCTTCATCGTGTCGCAGTTCTTGATGCCGTAGATCGTCAGCGCCATTGCCGTGGTCCCTTTGCTGGCCGCCAGTCGCTACAGGAAGTGCCGCGCCGCCAGCGCCACCGCAAGCAGCAACCCGATCTGCATCACGAACAGCGCCTGCCGGCTGGTGGCGATGCGCAGCACGGCGCGCTGCGGTGCGGGCGTGGCGAGCCAGGGCCGCAGCACGAGCCAGGCCCACAAGCCCATCGGCAAGAGCGCGAGCAGCGCGGGCCAGGCGATGCCCAGCGTGCCGACGGCCAGCACGGGGTGGGCCGATTCCAACTGGGACATCAGGACATAGGCGGGGTCCGACTCCCGCAGCGGCAGAACGGTGAAGGGGGCGCCGGGGCCGGCGCGCAGCACCACGTCCCGATACGTATCCACCCGCACGCGCTCGCCGGTTTCCCGCACCACGCCTTCCAGCTGGAAGCGCGGGAAGAAGCCGAGGCGCAAGACCGGCGGCAGAACCGCGGTGGTGACGAAGGTCATCGGCCGCGTGGCATCGGCCAGCACCACCAGCCGGCCGCGCGACAGGCCATCCTGCACCGCGGCCGCCGCCGCCAGCAGGGCGAGCAGTGTCAGCAGCACGAGGCTCGGCACCCCTGCCCGATCCAGCAAGGTGCGCCAGCGCAGGTTCCGGCCGCTGCGGCGCAGGGCGGCGGCGTTCCTGGCAATGAGATGGGCCGCCAGTTCGGTGGGCGACGCGGGCTGCCCGGCCAGGACGGGCCCATGGCCGCTGGCCCGCGCCAGGGTGGCGATCTCCTGGGCCAGAAGGCGTTCCAGCGTTCCGGCATCGCCGGCCACGCCGATGAACAGCGTGGCGTCGATCAGGCCATCCATCACCAGAAGCCGCATCGTGCCGATGGCGCTGGGGCCTTCGAGCACGCGCAGGCGGTGGAAGCGGCGGATCATCACCTCCGCCGGCTGGTCGTCCTCCATCAGTTCGTAGGCATCCAACGAGCGGTCCGCGACCGGGGCGAGGCCCGGCAGCGCCGCGCACAGCGCCGCCGCCACGGCATCGTTGCGCAGGGCCCTTGCGTCGCTGGCCGCCGCGTCGTCGTCGGTCCAGGACGACTCGGTCGCGGGGCGGCCGGGTTCGACAAGGCTCAGGGCCAGGCTGTATTCCACGTCCCGTCGCCTCCGGCTTCGCAGGGCGATCCAGCCCCAGGGCACGTAGAGGGGACGCCGTTTGCGCACCATACACCGCGCCTTCGTTCTGGTCATGGCAT
This sequence comes from Asaia bogorensis, assembly GCA_945888575.1. GTDB lineage: Bacteria > Pseudomonadota > Alphaproteobacteria > Acetobacterales > Acetobacteraceae > CAMDGX01. Next base: position 17,979 of record CAMDAM010000053.1, read on the forward strand.
GCGCCGGCGCGATCTGGCCTGCCGCACAGGCGGCGGCGCAGGCGCTGGTGGCGCCTTCCGCCATTGTGCTGCACGTGCATGCTGGGATCGCCGATACCGGGTTCGTCGCGCCGCT
>CAMDAM010000054.1 GCA_945888575.1 Asaia bogorensis
CAGGGTGGATTTGCCGCAGCCGGATTCGCCGACGATGCCCAGAGCGCCGCCGCGGGCCAGGGTGAAGGAGACGCCATCCACGGCGCGGCGTTCGCCGCCGGCGGGGTCGCGATAGGAGACCACCAGGCCCTCGACGCGCAGCAGCGTCATGTGCCCGCCTCGCCGCGCAGACCGTAGGCGGCGGCGAAGCCGTCCACGGCGAAGTTCACCGCCACCACGAAAGAGGACAGCATGGCGGCGGGGAACAGCAGCAGCCAGGGGTCGGTGAGGATCACGGTCATCGCCTCCTGCACCATCAGGCCCCAATCGGGCGTGGGCGGGCTGATGCCCAGGCCGAGGAAGGACAGGGCGCTGATGCGCAGCACGGCGGCGGAGATGCGGACGGGGGCTTCCACGGCCAGGATCGGCAGCAGGTTGGGCAGCAGCTCGCGCAGCAGGATGGCCAGGCGGGGTTCGCCGCGGAGTTCGGCGGCGCGCACGAAATCCTGGGCCGCGAGCGCGATGGTGCGGGCGCGGACGACGCGCACGACGCCGGCGACGTAGACCACGGCGACCACCGCGGCCAGGGCCGGCAGGCTCTTGCCGAGGGCGAGCACCAGGATGGAGATCAGCAGGAATTCCGGGATGGCCATCAGCGCATCGACGAGGCGGCCCACGGCCTCGTCCGCCGCGCCGCGCAGGTAGCCGCAGGCCAGGCCGATGAGGGTGCCGGCGGCGAGCGCGCCAGACACGCCCAGGGCGGCGACCAGCAGCGCCACCTGGCCGCCGGAGACGATGCGGGAGAAGTAGTCCCGCCCCAGCAGGTCGGTGCCGAACCAGAATTCGGCGCCGGGCGGGGCGAGCGGGGCGTCGAGCATGGCCGAGGTGTCGTAGGGGACCCAGAGCGGGGCGGTGGCGGCCATCAGCAGGTGCAGCGCCACGACCAGCGTGGCGATGGCGGTGGCCGGGCGGCGCAGGGCGCGCAGCAGGCGGCTGGGGTGGTGTGCGGCGGTAAAGGCGAGGGGGGCGGTGGTGGCGTCAGGCATGGCTGCGCCGGCGCACGCGTGGGTCCAGGGCCAGGATCATCAGGTCGGCGGTGAAGTTGCACAGCACCACGGCGCTGGCGCCGAACAGCGCGATGGCCTGCACGCTGGGGATGTCGCGCGTGGAGATGGCCTGCACCAGTTCCTGGCCGATGCCGGGGAAGCCGAAGATGAACTCGATGACGATGCCGCCGGAGATGAGCGAGGAGACGAACTGTGCCGTGGCGGAGAGCATCGGCACCAGGGCGGCCGGCAGGGCGTGGCGGATCACCACGCGCCAGTCCGAGGCGCCGGAGAGGCGGGCGCGCTCGCAGTAGTCGCTGTCCAGCGCTTCGATCAGGGCGGCGCGCAGCAGGCGGTACTGGTAGGCGATGCCGCCGAGGATGAGGGTGGCGATCGGCAGGGCGATGACGCCGAGGATGGCCAGGCTGGGCGCGGTGGTGGGCAGCATGATGACCGCGGGGGCGACCGGCAGCAGCACGGCGAAGAGGATGATGAGCAGGTTGCCGGTGACGAATTCGGGCAGGGAATAGGCGAACAGCGTGCCGCCGGTGAGGGTCGCGTCCAGCCGGCCGCGGGGGCGCAGGACGCTGGCCACGGCGAGTGCGATGGCGGCGAGCGGGGCGGCGATTGCGGTGAGCCCGGCGAGGATCAGCGAGTTGCGCAACGGGTGGTCGATGCGTTCCAGCACGGGTTCGCGGGTGACGGTGGTGCGGCCGAAATCGAGCTGAACGATGCGGCCGAGGAACTCGGCGAACTGCACAAGGTGCGGGCGATCGATGCCGAGCTCGGCGCGCTTGCGGGCCAGCTCCTCCGGCGAGATCGTTTGCAGCACGTCCATCGGCAGCACGGCGGTGAGCGCGTCGCCCGGCAGCACCGCCGTGCCCCAGTAGACCACGGCGGAGACCAGCAGCAGAACCAGCAGGCTGGCCGCCAGCCGGCGCAGGGCGAGGCCGGTGGCCGCCATGCCCGGTCAGCCGATCCAGACGTCCTCGAAGCGGCTGGACCAGTTCTGCGGATGCGCCTTGAGGCCGTGCACATCGGTCTTGTAGGCGGCCATGTTGCGGCGGCCGCCGAGCATGATGGCCGGGACCTCGCGATGCAGCAGGCGCTGCATGGCGCGGTAGATCTCGGCGCGCTTGGCATCGTCCTTGGTGCCGATCGCCTCGACATACATGGCGTCGTATTGCGCCGAGGCCGGGCCGGTCCAGCCGCCGGCCTCGCTGGGGTTGGCCGCGGTCATGCGCTGGAACGAGATCGCCGGGTTGCGCGGGCCGACCAGGCTGCGGCTGGGGCGGCCGACCGGGGCGTTCACGGCGAGGCGGTACTGGTTGAAGCCGTCGGCCGGGCGTTCCTCGAAACGCAGGGTGATGCCGGCGGCGCGCAGCGATTCCGTGACGATCGGGTAGATGCGCGGCTCCTCCGGGAAGCTGGCGGTGAAGTAGATCACCGGCAGCTCGATGCCGTTCGGGAAGCCGGCTTCCGCCAGCAGGGCGCGGGCGCGAGCGACGTCGCGCTCCACGGGGCGGGGCACGAAGACCGGGTCGTTGCCGGGGATGTGGGTGTCGTTGCCGGTCCAGCCGTCGCGCTCGCCGTAGACGATGCGGTTGATGGCCTTGCGGTCGATGGCCAGGGCCAGGGCCTGGCGCACGCGGATGTCGTTCCAGGCCTGGTCGAGGTTCTTGGGCAGCACCAGCAGGAACTGGTCGCCGGCGGCGGAGACGTGGACCTCGCCGCCGGCGGCCTTGTACTGGGCGACCTGGCCGGGATCGATGTTGAAGACGGCGTTGAACTGGCCGGAGCGGAAGCCGTTGATCGCGGCCTGGCCGGTGGCGAGCACGCCGTGCAGCTCATCGAGGTAGGGACGGCCGGGCATCCAGTAGCTTTCGTTGCGGACCATGCGGGCGAGGCGCTTGTTGTCCACATCGACCAGCTTGAACGGGCCGGTGCCGATGCCGTCGAAGCCGATCTGGTCGCGGGCGGCGGCGGGCATCATCACGTTGCGGTAGTCGGCCATGGTGTAGGGGAATTCGGCGTTGGGGTCCTTGAGGTGGAAGCGCACCTTGTTTGGCCCGGCCTTTTCCACGCTGGCGACCTGGCGGGACACGAAGCCGGGGATGGCGGCGTGGAAGGCGCAGGAGGCGACCACGTCATCGATGGTCATCGGGCGGCCGTTGTGGAAGGTGACGCCTTCGCGGATGGTGAATTCCCAGGTTTTCACCGCCTCGTCGGACTCCCACGCGGTGGCGATCTCGGGGTGGACGCGCAGGTCTTCGTCGACCCAGGTGAGGCAGTTCCACATCGAGCGGGTGAGCAGGTCGATCCAGTAGAAGGCGTGCCCGCCGCGATTGGATTCGCCGAGCGCCCAGTTGGGGTAGGTCTGGCCATAGACGACCTTGCCGCCGCGCTTGGGCGTGGGGGCCTGGGCGAAGGCGGCATCGGTGAGGGAGAACGTGCTGAAACCGGCCGCGGCCAGTTCCATGGCGCGGCGGCGCGAAACGCGCAGGATGGACATCAAGTGCTCCCGTTCATCGGCCGTGTTTCTGCCTTGCGCCCCCGATGCACCGGCGCCCGGCGCGGCGCACTCTAGGCAGCGACCGTGACGGTGGTGTGGTACGGGGATGGCAAGTGCGAGAACCCTGGGGGCCGCGACGGGCCGGGGTTAGCCCGGCACGACGAGCTCGGTCAGGAGTCCGCGGCAGTCCACTTCGAATTCCAGGTCCACCACGGGCGGGCGGCAGAAGTGCCAGCAGGCGCCGTGGCGGGCGGCGCCGCGTTCGACGATTTCGCGGGCGAAGTGGGGGAAGATGTCGTGCACGGTGTAGACCTGCACGGCGGTGGTGTCTTTCCAGCCGAAGCCCAGGGCGGACATGCGGCGTTCCATTTCGCCCATGACGTGGTGGATTTTCTTGCGCATGCCTTCGGTGGAGAGGTCGCGCCAGGCGACGGTGTTTTCGCGGTAGGTGCCCTGCCCTTCCACACTTTCGCCGCTGCCGGCGATGTGAAAGCCGGGGGGGGCGGAGGGGGCTGGGACCGCGTAGGTGAAGGCGTGGAAGCTGGGTTCGGCGGGCTTTTCCAGCTCCGGGCAGACATTGCTGCGGGCGATGGGGTTGAGGCCGCCGACGATGATGCCCCACTGCTCCAGCACCGAGAAATAGCCGCGGTTGAAGCGAGTGAAGCCTTCCTCGGAGAAGGCCGAGGGGGAGCGCAGCTCGCAGGCGGCAAAGGCGGTGCGGGGGAGGCCGAGGCTGGTGAGGTGGGCTTCGATGCGCTGGAAGCCTTCCTGTAGCGGGATGGGGTTGGCGAAGCGGGCGCGTTCCAGACGGTAGCCGGGAAGGGCGGCGACGCCGGCGGAATATTGGAAGACACCCTCGATGAAGCGGAAGCCGCGTTCGGGGATGTCGAGGACGTTGGCCATTACTGCACTCCTGCGGGGTAGCCGTCGCGTTGGGGGTCGGCGCCGCCTTCGAGGGTTCCGTCCCACATGGTGATGCCGTGGACGCCGGCGAAGGCGAAGGTGAGGGGGGAGCGGACGACGTCGTAGCCCATGGCTGCCAGCGCGCGTTGGGTGGCGCGGGGGATGCGGTTGGAGATGTCGATCTTGTCCGAGGTGGCGGAGAAGCGGGGGGCCTGGACGGCTTCCTGCATGGTCATGCCGAAATCGAGCACGTTGACGATGCCCTGCAGGATGGCGATGCCGATCCAGGCGCCGCCGGGGGCGCCGATGGTCATCACAGGGGTGTCGCCCTCGAAGACGATGGTGGGGGCCATGGTGGAGAAGCGGCGCTTGCCCGGGGCGATGGAGCTGGGGTGGCCGGGGCGGGGGTCGTACCAGTTCATGGCGCCGTTGAGCATGAAGCCGGTGTTGGGAGGGATGACGCCGGAGGGGGTGGCGAGGGTGTGGGTGACTGAGACGACCATGCCGTTCGCGTCCACCGCGGAGAGGGTGGTGGTGTGGGGGGCGTCGGCGAGGGCGCGGGTGAGGCTGGCTTTTTCGCCGCTGCGGATGCGGGCGGCCTGGGTGTTTGCCCAGTCGTCGGAGAGCATGCGGGTGAGGGGTGGGGTGAAGAAGTCGGGGTCGCCGATGTTTTCGTCTTTGTCGCGGCCTGCGATCTTCATCGCTTCGGCGAGGATGCGGATGTATTCGGGCGAGTTGTGGCCGAGGGCGGCGAGGTCGAAGCGTTCCAGGATGCGCAGAATCTGGGCGACCGTGATGCCGCCGGCGGGGGGTGGGGGGACGGCGACGGTGCGGCCGCGGTAGCGGATGGAAATGGGGGAATTCACGCGCGGAGCGTAGCCGGCGAGGTCGGACGCGGAGAGGAGGCCGCCATGCTGCTGCTGGTCTGCGATGATGCGGGCGGCGATTTCGCCGGTGTAGAAGGATTCGGCGCCGTCTCGGGCGAGGGTGGCCAGGGTGTTGGCCAGGTCGGGGTTGTGGATGATGTCGCCCAGTTTTTTCGTGGTGCCGTCGGGGCGGAGGTAGAGCTTCGTGCCGTCGGGAGTGAGGCGGAGCTTGTCGATGTAGGGGAGGCGCTTGTAGGGCGCCTCGTTGGTGGCGAAGACGCCGGCGACGTGGGGGCGGACGGGCCAGCCTTCGGTGGCGACGCGGATGGCGGGGGCGAAGAGGTCGGCCCAGGGGAGCTTGCCGAACTGGCGGTGGGCGAGGGCGAAGGCGGCGAGGATGCCGGGAGTGGTGACGGCGCGGCGGCCGATTTCGTTGACGTTGCCTTTGACCACGAAGCCGAAGCCGTCGGGGCATTCGCCGAGGAAGTCGCTGGCCCAGAGGTCGGGCGTGGCGGCGGCGGGGCAGGTTCCCATGCCGTCGATGATCTGGTGGCGGCCTGTTGTGGGGTCGAAGACCTGGATGGTGCCGAGGCCGCCGATGCCGCACATCAACGGGTCCACCACGCCCTGGGTGAAGGCGCAGGCGAGCATGGCGTCTACCGCGGAGCCGCCGGCGCGCAGGATGTCGGCGCCGGCTTCCACAGCTTCCGGCTGCGGGGCGGTGAGCATGGCTTTTGCGGTCGGCAGGCGGCGGGCGGGGCGGGGCATGGCGGGGCTCCTGTGCGTGCGGGGATTGCGCGCCATGGGGGGTGGGGCGTCAAGGGGTTGTGCGGGGCTGGGGCGGGGGCGCAGAGTTTCGGCCTCGCAGCAACCTGGGGGTACCGGCATGGCTCCGCTTCGCATCAATGGACAGCGGCTGTGGTCTGAGCTGATGGCATCGGGCGCGATTGCGGAACTGCCGCATGGCGGGGTGGACCGGATGGCGCTGACGGATGGCGACCGGGATGTGCGTGGGCTGTTCGGGCATTGGTGCCGGGCGGCGGGGCTGGCGCTGAGCGTGGACGGGATGGGGAACATGTTTGCGCGGCGGGAGGGGACGGACCCTTCGCTGCCGCCGGTGATGCTGGGGAGCCATCTGGACAGCCAGTCTCCGGGTGGGAAGTTCGATGGGCCGTTGGGGGTGCTCGGCGCGCTGGAGGCGGTGCGGTCGATCGCGGAGGCGGGGATTGCCACCAAGCGGGCGCTGGAGGTGGTGAACTGGACGAATGAGGAAGGAGCCAGGTTCTCGCCGGGGCTGATGGGGTCGGCGGTGTTCGCGGGGGTGCTGCCGTTGGCGGATGCACATGCCTCGGTGGACGCGGACGGGAAGCGGTTCGGGGATGAGTTGCGGCGGATCCGGTATTGCGGGGATGCGCCGGTGGGTGGGCGCGCGGTGGATGCGTATTTCGAGCTGCATATCGAGCAGGGGCCGCTGCTGGAGGAGCAGGGGATCGTGATCGGGGCGGTGACGCACAGCCATCATTCGGTGTTCGCGGATATGGAGGTGCTGGGGGAGAATTCGCACATCCAGTCCATGCCGATGCGGCGGCGGCGCAATGCGCTGGTGGGGGCGGCGAAGCTGATCGAGGCGATCGATCGGGTGGGGCAGGCCTATGCCCCGGCGGGGTCGGCCAGCGCGGTGGTGGTGGAGTGCTGGCCGAACAACCGGATCAACATTCCGCACCGGGCGACGTTCAGCTACGGGATCATGCACCCGGACGCGGATGGCGCCGCCGCGATGCGGCGGGAGATCGAGGAGGCCGAGGCGCGGATCGCGGCGGAGACGGGCCTTGTGTTCAACACGCTGGTGAAGCGGCAGCGGGCGCCGGTGCAGTTCGATGAGGAGATGATCCGGCTGACGGAAGAGGCGGCGGGGGCGCTGGGGTATTCCTGCGCGCGGATGCGGACGCGGCCGGGGCACGATGCGTTCAACATGGCGCGGATCTGCCCGACGGAGCTGATCTTCGTGCCCTGCCGGGATGGGTGGAGCCATAGTGAGCGGGAGTGGTCGGAGCCGGAACACTGCACGGCGGGGGTGGAGGTGATGATGAACGCTGTTCTGGCTCGGGCGAACAGGTAAGCGTCTTCTTTTTCTGAAGAAAAAGAAGCAAAAAGACTTTTATGAACTGGGCCTCGCTGTTCCTGTCGAGGCCCAGGTCATGAAAGTTTTTTGGTTCTTTTTTTCAAAAAAGAACCGCTTGCTTACTTCGCCAGGGCCACCAGCAGGAATGGCGGGCGGATGCGTTCGTCGGACCAGCTGGGGTGTTGCGCGATCTGGGCGTCGGTGGGGCCCCATTCCTGGATGGCGGTGAGGCGGAAGCCGGCGGTGAGGGCTTCGGTGAGGGTGGTGGCGATAGTGCGGTGGTATTTCACCACGCCGGGGGCGAACCAGGTGGTCTCGCGGCGGCCTTCGGCCAGGTAGTTGTCGAGCGGCCAGATGCGGCGGCCGTCTTCCAGGGTGAGGAAGGCGGGGTTGGTGGGGGCCATGTAAAGCGGGTGCTCGACGGAGAAGACGAAGCGGCCGGCGGGGGCGAGGGCGGCGTGGACGGACGTGAAGAGGGGGGCGAGGGTTGGGAGGTAGTGCAGGGCGAGGGAGGCGTAGGCGAGGTCGAAGCTCTCCGGGGGGAGCGTGAGGGCGGAGAGGTCGGCGCGCTGGTAGGTGATGGCGGGGTCTGAGGTGGTTTCGGCGGCGCGGGCGAGCATCTTTTCGGAGAGGTCGAGGCCGAGGATGGAGGCGGCGCCCTGATCGCGGGCCCAGCGGCAGAACCAGCCGTAGCCGCAGCCGAGATCGACGACGCGGAGGTTTTGCATGGGCGGGAGGAGGGCGCGGAGGGCGGGCCATTCGCCGGCCGCGTCCAGGCCCTTTTGGGAGCGGGCGAGGGTGGCGTACCCGGCGAAGAAGCTGTCGTTGTCGTAGATGTTCTGGGTCTTCGCTGGGACAAAGGCACGAGACCTCGGTCGGTTCTTGTTTGCAAACGGTAGCCGTCCGACCGACGAGAAAAAATGTTCGATCATGAGATGTTCAGCGTGCTCGAAATCAGCCGTCGGACACCAATAAATTTGTTTCTCATTTTCAATAAGAAGGACATCCTGGCCACCGTGATGAGGTGACCGCTGGCCATACACATGGCGGTAGAACTGCTTGAGTCTGGCTTGAAGTTGTGAGGTTCTACCTATGTAAATAACTGACTCACTGCCAATCGATACGGGAAGCGATCCTGATAGCACCATGTTGATGGAAGCGGCACCAGGATCAGGAACAGCGACAATGTAAACACCTGGCCCCAGGTCGCCTAAGCGCTCGCCCCATGGCACGGGGCCTCGCGGGCGCAAGCCTGCCGCGCCGAACAGGTCAACTACGGACAATATCATTAGCTGCGCCTCTGGAAGCCCATGCTGGCGTCGGGCTCGCAGTCGGTGCTGGGGAGGTAGGGCTTGATGTCCAGCAGGGGGGTGCCGTCGACGCAATCGAGGTAGCGGACCTGGAGGAGGCCGGGGGATGGGATGGCTTCCAGCTTCACGACGGAGAGGCCGATGGGGTTGGGGCGGCGGGGGGTGCGGGTGGCGAACATGCCGCGGGGTTCGGTGTCGTTGGGGGGTGTGAAAACCATCTCAGGCGTGCCGGACTGGTTGAGCCAGTAGAGCAGGATGAGGTGGGTGTAGCCTTCGAGGTCCTTGAGGCCCGCGATGTATTCGGGGTCGACTTCGACGGTGCAAAGCGGCTGGTCGCCGCGGCGGCCGTTGCGGGGGCATTCGCTTGTGGTTTGCCAGGGTGTGCGCAGGCGGCCGATGGGGGTGGCGACGAGTTGCATGCATGGCTCCCTTGAAGCGTTGCGGCGCCGAAGGGTTACCCCGACGGCGCCGCTTCTAACCAGAAAAGTCTTTTTGCTTCTTTTTCTTCAGAAAAAGAAGACGCTTGCTTGCCTTACCAATCCATCTTGGGCCGCTTGTCCGCCCAGGGCTGGATGCGCTCGAAGGCGCGGGCGGCCTGCATCACGCCGAGGTCGTCGAAGCGCCGCCCCACGATCTGCAGGCCGACGGGCAGGCCGTCCTTGGTGAAGCCGGCGGGCACGGTGGCGGCGGGGTTCCAGGACATGTTGAAGGGGTAGGAGAACTCGGCCCATTGCAGCCAGTCCCAGGCGTGCTGGGGCCAGTGGTCGGGGATGAGTTTTTCCGCCGGGAAGGCGGCGACGGAGACGGTGGGGGTGATGAGGAAGTCCCAGTCTTCGAACCAGACCTGGATATCGGCGCAGTAGGCCAGCTTGCGCATGCGGGCATCCTGGTAGTCGGCCATCGAGACGTTCATGCCGTCGAGGATGCAGGCGACCAGGCCGGGGTCCATCTGGTGTTCGAACTTCGGCAGCTGGGCGGCGGTGCGGGTCATGTGGGCGGACCACATGGTGCGGGCGAGGTCCTTGCCGACGGGGCCCCAGGCGGGGTTCACGTCGGTCATGGTGAAGCCGCCGTTGGCGGCGAAGTTCTGGGCGGCGCGGCGGACGATGTCGGCCACTTCGGGGTCCACGTTGGCGTGGCCGAGGTCCATCGAGAAGGCGATGCGGCGGCCCTTCACGCCGTCATCGAGGCGGCCGGTGTAGTCGGCGGGCCAGGCTTCGAGGCTGGTGTGATCGAGCGGGTGGGGGCCGGACATGACCTGCATCATCAGCGCGCCATCGCCCACGGTGCGGGTCATCGGGCCGATATGGCTGGTGTAGTCGCCGGCGCCGACGGGGTGGTTGGGCACGCGGCCGTAGCTGGGCTTGAGGCCGAAGAGGCCGCAGAAATGGCTGGGCATGCGCACGGAGCCGGCGCCATCGCTGCCCTGGTGCAGGGCGGAATAGCCGGCGGCGGCGGCGGCACCCGCGCCCGCGGAGGAGGCGCCGGCGTTGTAGCCCTGCTTCCACGGATTGTGGGTGATGCCGGTGAGCGGCGAGCGGGAGACGCCGGTCCAGCCGAATTCGGAGACGGTGGTCTTGCCGATGACAATGGCGCCGGCATCGCGCAGGCGGGTGACGAAGGGGTTGTCGATCTTGGACTGGAAGCCCTTGTTGATGTGGCTGCCGGATTCCGTGGGGAAATCGGTGGTCCAGGCCAGGTCCTTGATGGTGACGGGCAGGCCGTGCAGCGGGCCGAGGGCGGCGCCTTTCAGAAGGGCGTCTTCCGCCTTGCGGGCGCGGTCCATGGCGAGTTCGGGGTTGAACGCGGCCATGGCGTTGATCTTGGGTTCCAGGTGCTCGATGCGCTTGATGAGGGTGCTCATCACCTCCACCGGCGAGATCTTCTTCTGGCGGATCATCGGCGCCAGCTCGGTGGCCGGCAGGAAGCAGAGATCTTCCTCGTTCATGGTCGTTTCCCCCTCTCGTGGTCTTGAATCGAAAGGGGCCGGGCGTTGCCGCCCGGCCCCATGGTTCAGCCGATCAGTTCGGCAGTTCGCCTTCGGCCTTCAGCATCTTCAGCGCCTCGCGCCAGGCGGCGACGGTTTCGGCCACGTCCTGCGCGGTGTGGCTGGCCGAGAGCAGGCCGCCGATGCGCGGGTTGGTATCCACGCCGTTCACCAGCAGGGCGATGCGCATGCGGTTGTTGAGCTTCTGCGGCTGGGACTTCAGCTCTTCCATCTCCACCGCGTAGGAGTCGAAGCCGTGCGGCGTGATGTCCCGGTTCTTGGGGTTCACGAAGAGATGGAAGCCTGAGTAGGTGCCGTAGACGGACCATTTGAGGCCGAATTCGGCGATCACGTCGTTCAGGCCCTGGCGCAGGCTGGCGGCGGTGTCGGACGCCTTCTGCACCGCATCCGTCTCGGCCAGGATGGTGAGGCAGGCGATGCCGGCGGCGGCGGAGACCGGGTTGGCGTTGAAGGTGCCCGGGTGGCCGATCTTCTCGCGGCCGGCCTTGGCGGAGGCGGCGAAATCCAGCAGGTCCAGGATGTCCTTGCGGCCGGTGACGCAGCCGCCGGGCATGCCGCCGGCGAGGATCTTGGCCCAGGAGGACAGGTCGGGCGTGATGCCCCAGGCGACCTGCGCGCCACCGGGGGAGGCGCGGAAGCCGGTGACGACCTCATCCATGATCAGCAGCGCGCCGTATTTGGTGGTGAGGCGGCGCAGCTCCTGCACGAACTCGGCCTTCAGCGGCACCTGGCCGAAGCTGCTGCCGGTGGGCTCCAGGATGGCGGCGCAGATATCGGGGTTGTTCTTGAGGGCGGCTTCCACGGCGGCGATGTCGCCGGGGTTCACCAGTACGGATTTCTGCGCGACGGAGGGGAGCACGCCGGGGGTGGGGGTGCCGTCGTAGTGGTTGGAGTAGCCACTGGTCATCTGGTCGTGCCAACCGTGGAAATGGCCCTTGAAGCGCAGCAGGGTTTCCTTGCCGGTGAAGGCGCGGGCGAGGCGCACGGCCATCAGCGTGGCCTCGGTGCCCGAGGAGGTGAAGCGCAGGCGCTCAGCGGAGGGCACGAGGCGCTTCACCGCATTGGCCCAGCCGATCTCACGCGGGTGGCTGGCGCCGAACTGGCTGCCTTCCTGCATCGCCTCGGTGATGGCGGCGACCACCTTGGGGTGATTGTGGCCGAGGATCAGCGCGCCGTGGCCGCCGAAATAGTCGATATACTTGTTGCCATCCACGTCCCACTTGTGCGGGCCGGCGGCGCGGGCGACGTAGATGCCGTAGGGGTCCACATTGCGCGCGTCGTGCGTGATGCCGCTGGGGAACAGCTCCTGGGCCTGGCGCGACATCTCGGCCGAGCCCGGGGTGCGCTGGCGATAGGCGGTGACGATCCGCGAATTCGTCCGGGAATCGTCCGATACCGTGGTGCTCATGGGGGCTCCTGCGTGGTGCGCGAAACGCGTTCGAGGGGAAGCGTGGCGGGTATTCTGCACCAGAATTCCCGCTTGGCGAGGGGTTGCGCGAATTTTCCCGCACCGCGACGATATCCATCCCCTTCAGAGGACGTGACGGATGTTCGACCTGGTGCTGGCCGGCGGGCGGGTGATCGACCCGGCGCAGAACATGGATGCGGTGCTGGACGTGGGGTTCGCCGACGGGAAGGTGGCCGCGGTGGGCTCCAACCTTGGCGCGGCGAAGGAGACCCGCAACGTCGCCGGCAAGATCGTGACGCCCGGGCTGATCGACCTGCACACCCATGTGTATTGGGGCGGCACGTCGCTGGGCGTGGATCCGGACCAGTATGCGAAGTGGAGCGGCTGCACCACGCTGATCGATGCCGGCAGCGCGGGGCCGGGGAACATCCATGGTTTCCGCAAGCATGTGATCGAGCGGGCGGATGTGCGGATCATCCCGTTCCTGAACCTGAGCTTTGCCGGGATCTTCGCGCTGCACTGGGATGTGTATGTGGGCGAGACATCCGACATTCGGCTGCTGAACAGCCGACTGTGCCTGAAGGTGGCCGAGGAGCATGCCGACCTGATCTGCGGCATCAAGGTGCGGATCGGGGCGGTGACCTCCGGCGCGCTGGGAATCGAGCCGATGAAGATGGCGCTGGAGGTGGCGCGCGAGCTGGGCCTGCCGCTGATGGGGCATCTGGACGGGCCGCCGCCGCCGCGGGCGGAGGTGATGGCGCTGCTGGGCAAGGGCGACATCCTGACCCACTGCTTCCGGCCGTGGCCGAACTCGCCGGCAGCACCTGGCGGGGGCGTGGAGCCCGATGTGCTGGATGCCCGCGCGCGCGGGGTGATCTTCGATATCGGGCATGGGGCCGGGAGCTTCGGCTTCGCCAGCGCGATGGAGATGGTGAAGCAGAACTTCCTGCCGGACGTGATCAGCAGCGACGTGCACCTGACCTCGATCGGCGGGCCGGCCTACAACATGCTGGTGACGATGACGAAGTTCCTGGCGATGGGCGTGAGCCTGGGCGAGGTGGTGCGGGCGAGCACGATCAATCCGGCCAAGGCGATCCGGCTGGAGGATCGCGGCACGTTGAAGCCCGGCACGTTGGGTGATGCCACCGTGGTGGACCTCGAAGCCGGCGATTTCACGCTGCGCGATGCGGTGGGCGAGACGATGAAGACGACGCAGCATTTGCAGTGCCGTGGCATCGTGCTGGGCGGGAAGTGGTGGCACGACGGGGGTTGATCGCCGGTGATTTTGGGCGGGGGGATGTGGTAGGCTCGGGCGCATGAGCGAGACCGAGCAGATCACCGTCTCCCTGCCCCGTGACGTGGTGGAGCGGTTGCGTGCGGCCGTGGCGGCGGGGGAATATGCCTCCGTTTCCGAGGCTTTGGCGCGTGCGGCCGTTCTCTGGGATGCCGAGCAGCGCATGCCGGAGATGGATGATGCGACGCTGAAGCGGCTGTTTGACGAGGGGATGGCGAGCGGGGAGCCGGTGGAGATCTCGATCGGGGAGATCAAGGCACGGGCGCTGCGTCGTCTTGAGGACGCCCACAGGGCCTCGTGACGCGCATCCTCGTTCGAACCCCGCGCGCGATCGAGGACCTGATCGAGATCTGGACCTATGTAGCGCGGGACGATCGAGTGGCGGCGGATCGGCTGCTCGATAGGTTGGATGCGCGGATGGCAATGCTGCGGGAGCAACCGTATCTGGGCCGGGCGCGCGCCGAGCTGGTGCCAGGCCTACGATCGCTGACCGAGGGCTCCTACCTCATCCTCTACCGCGTTGCGCAGGACAGGATCGAGATCGTGCGATGCGTGCATGGGGCACGCAGGCTGCGGCCGCTGGTATCCTGAACTGCTATTCGATCGGCGCCGCGCCGATCTCGGCCAGCCGCTTCGCCTGCCGTGCCAGCAGGAACTCCACCTCGGCGATCTCGCGCGCGCCGATGGCGCCCACGGGGCGACGCTGGGCCGGCGAGGCGATGGCGCCGCGCTTGTGCAGGATGTATTTGCGCACCGCGAGGCCCGGGCCGGGCTGCTGCTCGTAGCGGGCCAGCGGCAGATAGGCGTCGAAGATGTCGCTGGCGCGCTGGTCGTCGCCGGCTTTGCAGGCGGCCACCACGCCGGCCATCATTTCCGGGAAGGCGAAGCCGGTCATGGCGCCATCGGCGCCGCGGCGCATCTCCTCCGGCAGGAACACGCCGCCATTGCCGACGAGGATGGAGATGCGGCGCATGTCCTTCTGGTCGCGCAGGGCGGAGATCTTAGGCAGGCCGGGCCAGTCCTCGTGCTTCAGCATGACGCAGGAGGGGTCGGCATCCACCACGCGGCGGATCACCGCGGGCGAGATGAACACGTTGGTGGATTGTGGGAAATCCTGCAGCACCCAGGGGATACCGCCGAGCGTTTCCGCCACCTGGGCGAAGTAGCGGAACACCGCGTCATCCGTGCGCAGCGCGCCGGAGGGGGCGACCATCACGCCGGAGGCGCCGGCCTCCATCACCGCGCTGGCCAGTTCGCGCATGGCGGCGAAGCCGGGGCTGGAGACGCCGACCACCACCGGCACGCGGCCCGCCACGCGCTGCACCACATGCCGGGCGAAGGCAACGGATTCGGCGACCGAGAGCTTCGGCGCCTCGCCCATCATGCCGAGGATGGTGAGGCCGGTGGCGCCGCGGGCGAGGTAGAATTCCACCATGCGGTCCGTGCTGGGGAAATCGATCTCGCCCGCCTCGGTGAACGGGGTGACGGAGATGATGTAGACGCCAGCGGCGGATTCATCGAGCAGTGGCATTCGTGCCTCCCAGCCGGGGGCGCCGCGCGGCGACGCCCCGGACGCGTATCAGAGCTTCTTGTGGGCGCCGTCGCAGAGCGGGGCCTTGCCGGTGCCCTTGCAGGCGCAGAACCAGGCATCGCCGGTCTTGTCGGCGGTGTACTTCATCGGGGTGAAGCTGGTGCCCTTGTGCGAGCCGTCGCAGAACGGCTGCTTGGCGGACTTGCCGCAGGAGCACCACCAGTAATCCTTGCCCTCTTCCACGGCGATCTTGATCGGCGCCTTGCCGGCCACCACAGGCATGTCGGACATCGTCGGCTTCCCTTCGTTTGGCCCACGGCGGGCCGATGCGCAGACACTACAAAGCTGGCCGCGGTGCCGCCAGCCTGGACAGCGCGGCGCCCGGGGTGTTCGATCCCGGCGCCACGAATCCCCAGAGGCCCCGCCATGTCCTTCCGCTGCGACCTGATCCTGCGCGACGCCACCATCTTCGACGGCACCGGTGCCGCCCGCACCAAGGGCGACGTGGGTGTCACCGGCGACCGCATCGTGGCGGTGGGTGACCTCGGCGCCTATTCCGCCGATCGCGAGGTGATCGCCACCGGGCGCGCCGTGGCGCCGGGCTTCATCGATGCGCACACGCATGACGACCGGGCGGTGCTGTGCGGCCCGGCCTGCATGCTGTGCAAGATGAGCCAGGGCGTTTCCACCGTGGTCGTGGGCAATTGCGGCATCAGCCTCTCGCCGGTGCGGATGAAGCAGCGGCCGATCCCGCCGCTCGATCTGCTGGGCGACGAAAGCTGGTGGACCTTCGACAGCTTCGGCGACTACGCCAAGCGCCTGTCCGACGAGCCCGCACCGGTGAACACCTACGCCATGATCGGCCACATGCCGCTGCGCGTGGAAGCGATGGGCGGGGATGTTAAGCGCGCGGCGACGGACAAGGAAGCGGAGCACATGCGCGCCCGCCTGGCCGCCAGCCTGCGCGAAGGTGCGTCCGGCTTCTCGACCGGGCTCTACTATCCGCCGAACATGGAAGCGCCGACCGACGAGGTGATCGCGGTGGCCCAGGCGCTGCGCGACGCCGGTGGCATCTATGTGAGCCACATGCGCGACGAGGCGAACTTCGTGCTCGACAGCATCAACGAGACGGTGCGGATCGGCGAGGGATCGGGCGTGCCTGTCGTGATCTCCCACCACAAATGCTCGATGCCGGAGAATTTCGGGCGTTCCGTTGAAACCCTGGCGCTGATCGAGCGCCTGCGCGAACGCCACAAGGTGGATTTCGACGTGTACCCCTACTACGCCGGCTCCACCGTGCTGATGCCGGACCGGGTGCGGCCGGATGTGGCGATCAAGATCGCCTGGTCGAACCCGCACCCGGAGATGGAAGGCAAGTTTCTCGCCGACGTGGCCAAGCAGTGGAACATGGGGCTGAAGGAAGCCGCCGAGAAGCTGCTGCCGGCCGGGGCCATCATGTTCCAGATGGAGGAAGCGGATGTGCGGCGCATCATGCAGCACCCGCTCTCCATGATCGGCTCCGACGGCCTGCCGCACGACACCTTCCCGCATCCGCGCCTGTGGGGCTGCTTTCCGCGCGTGCTGGGCTACTACAGCCGCGAGCTGAAGCTGTTCAGCATGGAAACCGCCGTGCACAAGATGACCGGGCGCGTGGCCGAGGTGTTCGGCATTGTCGACCGCGGCGTGATCCGCCCGGGCGCCTATGCCGATTTGGTGCTGTTCGACCCCGCGACGGTGAAGGACGCGGCGGATTTCGACCACCCGACGCGGCCTTCCATCGGGATCGCGGAGACCTGGGTGAACGGGCAGAGCGCCTATGTGTTCGGCGAGGGTGCCACGGAAGCGCGCGCGGGGCGGCTGGTGACGCGGGGCCGCGCCTAAGCCGCGAAGGGTGGCCGCGCCGCAAACGGGCTACCTGGGCTTCCTGCGGGAGAACGGGCGTGCCGTGGCGTTCGGCGCGCTGCTGACGCTGCTCTCCAGCTTCGGGCAGACCTTCTTCGTGGCGCTGTCGGCGCCGGGCATTCGGGCCGAGTTCGGCTTCACCGAGGGTGGGCTGGGGCTGGTCTATGCCGGCGCCACGCTGGCGGCCGGGCTGCTGCTGGGCTGGGCCGGCCGGCTGATCGACCGCACCACCTGGCCCCGCTACGCCACGGCGGTGTGCCTGGGGCTGGCGGCGGGCTGTGCGGGGATGGCGCTGGCGGCGCAGGCCTGGATGGTGGCGCTGCTCTACGTGCTGCTGCGGCTGTGCGGCCAGGGGCTGACGACGCACACGGCCATGACGATCACCGCGCGGCGCTTTCCGCGCGATGCCGGCAAGGCGCTGGGGTTGGTCGCGCTGGGGCTCGTGCTGGGCGAGGCAATGCTGCCGCCCGGCGCCGTGGCGCTGCTTCCGTCCTTGGGCTGGCGCGGATTATGGTGGGTTGCCGCGGCCCTGGTGCTCATCGGTCTGGTGGCGGTGTTGTGGGCGCTGGAGACGCCGGGGGCCGCGCCGCCGAAGCCGGCGGGCGGGGTCGCGCCGCCGGTGCCGCTGTGGCGCGATCGGACGTTCCTGCTGATGCAGCCGGCGCTGCAGGCGCCCCCCTTCATCATGACCGGCTTCCTGTTCAACCAAGTGCGGCTGGCCGAGGAGATGGGCTGGGCCATGGCGGTCTATGCCGGCACCTTCATCGTATTCGCCCTGATGCGCGCCGCCGGCATGCTGTTCGCCGGCCCGGTGATCGACCGGCTGGGCGCGGCACGGCTGCTGCCGGCCTATCTGCTGCCGCTGGCCGTGGCGATGGCAGCACTCGTGCTGGGCCAGGGCAGCCATGTCTCCGCGCTGGTGTTCATGGTGATGGCGGGGCTAACCAACGGGGTGGTGGCCACGCTCGGCACGGCGTTGGCGGCGCAGCTCTATGGCACGGAGCGGCTGGCTGCGGTGCGGTCGGCCATCGCCGGCGGGCTGCTGATCGCCGCCGCACTGGCGCCGGCGTGCTTCGGGCTGCTGCTGGATGCCGGGATCGGGCTGCGGGTGCAGGCGGCGGCATGCCTGGT
>CAMDAM010000055.1 GCA_945888575.1 Asaia bogorensis
GATCTGGACGCGATCGCCCTGCGTCTGAACACGCGCCCGCGAGCACGTCTGAATGCTCTGACCCCGTTGGAGTGCTTCAATCAAATGATCGAATTCGACCGGATGAATGGGCCGAAGACACAGTAGAAGAGAAGTGGTTGCGCCCGGACCTTGAAACCACCGACTTCATTCGTTTGATGCGGAGGGACCGTACCTTTCCGCATCAAACGAACAAAAGTTTTTTGGTTCTTTTTTTCAAAAAAGAACCGCTTGCCTTACCCCGCCAGCTCCCGCGAGCGCTTCGTGGCAGCCGCGATCGCTTTGGAGAGTGCGGCCGGCATGGCATCTGATTCCATCAGCACGGACAGCGCCGCCGCGGTGGTTCCGCCCGGGCTGGTGACATTCTTGCGCAGCTGGGCCGCGTCTTCGGCGCTGGCGGCGAGCAGGGCGCCGGAGCCAGAGACGGTTTCGCGCGCCAGCTGGCGGGCCAGGGCGGGGGGCAGGCCTTGTTCCAGCCCGGCCTGCTCCATCAGTTCGGCCAGCAGGAACACATAGGCCGGGCCGCTGCCGGAGACGGCGGTGACGGGGTCGATCAGGCCTTCGTCGTCCACCCAGGCCACGGAGCCGATGGCGGCGAGCAGCGTGTCGCACAGGGCGCGCTGGGCGGCGGAAACGCCGGGGCCAGGGCAGGCGACGGTGACGCCCTGGCGCACCGCGGCGGGGGTGTTGGGCATGGCGCGCACGATGGCGGCGTTGTCGCCGAGCAGGGTGCGCATGCCAGACAGGGTGCGGCCGGCCATGATGGAGAGCATCACGGCGTCACCGGCGAAGCGGGCGTAGAGCGGCAGGGTCTCGGCGGCGTTCTGCGGCTTCACCGCCAGCACGATGGCGGCGGGCTTGAAGCCGGCGGGGATGGCGGCGGCATCGGCCACCACGGTCACTTCCGGGCCCGGCGAGGGCGGCAGCATCGGGTCCACGGCGATGGAGGGGGCCAGGCCGCGTTCGCGCCAGCCGGCAAGCATGGCGCCGCCCATCTTGCCGAGGCCGACGAGCAGGATGGGGGGGATGTTGGTCATGGAAGTGCCTCCGGCCAGTGTCCTGCCCGCGCAGTTCGTCTGGCTTCAGACGAACGTAGCGGATCAGCAGGCCACTGAAAACAACGTGGGCCGGATCAAATCACGCTTCGCCGACGCACTCCAGCATGGCGGCCTGCAGCGCCTCGGCCGGGGACTTGCCGCCCCAGAGCACGAACTGGAAGGCTGGGAAGAAGCGCTCGCATTCGCTGATGGCGATGTCCACCATGTCTTCCAGGCTTTCGGCGGAGGCACCGGGGGCGCCGCGCAGCAGCACGGAGTGGCGGAACACCGGCATCCCGTCGGTTGCATCCAGGCCGAAATGGCCGATCCACAGCCGGTCATTGGCCAGGGCCAGCAGCTCGTAGAGTGCCGCGCGGCGGCGTTCCGGCACCTTCAGGTCGAAGGCGCAGGTGAAGTGCATGGCGCTGATTTCGTTCGACCAGGAGAAATACAGCCCGTAGTCGCACCAGCGGCCGGGGGCTTCGGCGGCCATTTCGGATTCGCTGCGCCGGTCGCACAGCCAATCGTTGGCCGCGACGATCTGCTCGACGACATCCAGCGGATTGGCGGCCAAGTCGCTGTAGCTGGCTGCATGGGCGGACATGCGGTGTCTCCCCAAGGGTGAACGGCGCCGCGACTTCGGTCGCCACGCGCCCAAGCCTAGGCAAGGGCTTGGGGGTGCCGCAAGAGCGAATCAAGAGACAGCCGTATGAACTTAAACTGCCATGTTAAGTTTTGCTCATGATCGTGGTGGCCTCAGGCGATCATGCCGGGCCCGCCGCCGCCGGGCTTGCGGGTGAGGGCCTCCAGCTTCGCCTCCAGCGCGGCGAGGCGGGCTTCGGCGTTCTCTTGTGCCTCGCGGGCACGGGCGGCCATGGCGGCCACCACCTCGAACTCCTCGCGGCGCACCAAGTCGAGCCGGCGCAGCGTTTCATCCACCCGGGCGCGGACCATGGCCTCGGCCTCGTCCTTGAGGCCGGCGAAGGCCGAGACGGCGCCACCGGCGATGCCGGCGAGGTCGCCGAACAGGCGGGGGCGGTTGGCGGGGGGAATCTCGGCCATGCCGTGTCTCCAGGGGCTGCGCCCAAGCGCCTATACGACAGGGGTCGGCTATACGACAGGGGCGGGGGCGATTATACGCCGATTCCATGATTCTGGTCACCGGAGGCGCCGGCTTTATCGGCTCGAACCTGCACGCAGCCCTGGTGCGCCGCGGGCTGGAAACCGTTGTCGTGGACCGGCTGCGTAGCAACGGCAAATGGCGCAACCTCGCCGCTCATCCGCCCGCGCGGATCGTGGCGCCAGAGGAGCTGGACGGGTTCCTGGACGGGCATCCGCCGGTGGAGATGGTGTTTCATCTCGGCGCCATCAGCTCCACCACGGCGGCGGATGGCGATCTGGTGTGGGCGGCGAACGTGGAGTTGCCGCAGCGCCTGTGGCGCTGGTGCGCCGCGCGCGAGGTGCGCATGGTCTATGCCTCCTCCGCCGCGACCTATGGCGATGGCGGGCAGGGCTTCGAGGACGGGCTGGAGGGGTTGGAGCGGCTGCGGCCGCTGAACCTGTATGGCTGGAGCAAGCACGCCTTCGATCTGTGGGTGGCCCGCACCCTGGCCACCGGCGCGCCGCGCCCGCCGCAATGGGCGGGGCTGAAGTTCTTCAACGTCTATGGCCCGAACGAGGCGCACAAGGGTGCCATGATCTCGGTGGTGAAGGTGAAGCTGGACGAGGTGCGCGCCGGCCACGCACCGCGCCTGTTCCGCTCCGACCGGGCCGATGTGGCCGATGGCGAGCAGCGGCGGGATTTCATCTGGGTGGGCGATACCGTGGATGTGATGCTGTGGCTGCTGGACCATCCCGGGGTGAACGGGCTGTTCAACCTGGGCACCGGCACGGCGCGCAGCTACCGGTCGGTGGCCGAGGCGGTGTGCCGCGCCTCCGGCACCACGCCCGGCATGGAGTTCGTCGACATGCCGGAGGTACTGCGCGGCCGCTACCAGAGCTTCACCGAGGCGCCGATGGGCCGGCTGCGCGCGGCCGGCTTCGCGGGCCAGTTCACCCCGCTGGAGGATGGCGTGGCACGCTACGCCGGCATCCTGCGGCATGATCCGGATGGGGTGGCATGAGCTTCGAACTGTTCCCCGACAGCACCACGCTGCTGGTGCTGGGGCCGCTGGTGCTGCGCTACTACGCGCTGGCCTATATCGGCGGGCTGGTGATCGGCTGGCGCTGGATGCGCCGGCTGGTGGAGCGCACGCCCGCGGTGGCAACCCCGTTGCAGGCGGACGACTACCTCACCTGGGCGACGGCCGGCGTGGTGCTCGGCGGGCGGCTTGGCTACGTGCTGTTCTACCAGCCGGAGAAATACCTCGCCGACCCCGTGGCGATCTTCCAGGTGTGGCAGGGCGGCATGTCGTTCCATGGCGGCATGCTGGGGGTGGCGATCGCCACCTTCGCCTATTGCCGCAAGCATGGCATCCCGCTGTGGGGCTTTGCCGACCGGGTGGCGGTGGTGGCGCCGGTGGGGCTGTTCCTGGGCCGCATCGCCAACTTCATGAACGGCGAGCTGTGGGGGCGCGAAGCCTCGCCCGACCTGCCCTGGGCCATGCACTTCGCCCATGGCGGCGACGTTCTGCGCCACCCGAGCCAGCTCTACCAGGCCGGGCTCGAAGGGCTGGTATTGCTGGCGGTAATGGTGCTGCTGGCCCGCAGCGATGCGGTGCGGGCGCGCACCGGGATGCTCACCGGGGTATTCCTGTGCGGCTACGCGGTGGCGCGGATCATCGGCGAGTTTTTCCGCGAACCGGATGCCTATCTCGGCTACCTCTATGCCGGCGCCACGATGGGCCAGTTGCTGAGCCTGCCGATGCTGCTGCTGGGGCTGGTGCTGGTCGCGCGCGCCAGATGAGCGGGCCGGAGCGGCTCGACGTGTTCATGGCCCGGGCCAACGCCGCCTATTACGCAGGGCCCGATCCGCTGGCCGGCTTCACCACGGCGCCGGAGATTTCCCAGGTGTTCGGCGAGTTGCTGGGCGCCTGGGCGGCGGTGGCGTGGCAGGCGATGGGCGCGCCGGAAGATGCGATCCTGGCCGAGGCCGGGCCGGGCCGTGGCACGCTGATGGCCGATGCGCTGCGAGTGCTGCGCCGAGCCGCGCCGGGTCTGGCCGGGCGGGTGCAGCTGGTGGAGACCTCGCCCAGCCTGCGCGCGCGCCAGGCTTCGGTGGTGCCGGGGGCCGCGTGGCACGACCGCATCGAGGATCTGCCCCCTGCCCCGCTACTGGTTCTGGCCAACGAGTTCCTGGATGCCCTGCCGATCCGCCAGTGCGTGCGCCGCGGCGCCGGCTGGGTGGAACGGCACGTGGCCGGGGGCGCCTTCGTGGAACTGCCGTCTGCTGCCCCGCCCGGCCCCGATGCGGCCGAGGGCGAGGTGGTGGAATGGAGCGACGCCGCGCGCGCGGTGGTGCGGCATGTGGCCGCCCGCGTGGTGGCGCACGGGGGCGTGGCGCTGTTCATCGACTATGGGCCGGAGCACTCGGCGCCAGGGGATAGCCTGCAGGCGGTGCGTGCCGGGGAGGCGGCGGACCCCCTCGGCCCGGTGGGCGAGGCGGACCTCACCGCCCATGTCGATTTCGCCGCCCTGGCCGCGATTGCCCGTGCTGAGGGCGCGGCGGTGCAGGGGCCGGTGGCGCAGGGCATTTTCCTCACCCGGCTTGGCCTGTTCGAGCGCAGCCGGGCGTTGGCCGGCCGCCAGCCGCCCGCCACCGCCGGCGCGCTGATGCAGGCCGCGCAGCGCCTGGCCGAGCCGCATTTGATGGGGCGGCTGTTCAAGGCGATGGCGGTTTGCCACCCTGCCCTGCCCCCCCTGCCGGGATTTGCCGCATGACCGAAGCCGAGTTCGTCGCCGCCCCCGGAATCGCGGCCCGGCACGGGTTCTTTACCCGCCGCGGCGGCGTTTCCACCGGGCCCTATGCCAGCCTGAACTGCGCCTGGTCCGGGCAGGATTCGCGCGACGCGATCCTGGAGAACCGCCGCCGCGCCGCCGGGGCCGTGGGGGCGGAGCTGGACAACCTCATCGGCCTCACCCAGGTGCACGGGCCCGACGTGGTGCGCGTGGACACTCCCTGGCGCCCCGGCGAAGGCCCGCGCGCCGATGCCGCCGTCACCTGCACGCCCGGCATCGCCATCGGCATCGTGACGGCCGATTGCGCGCCGGTGCTGTTCGCCGATGCCGAGGCCGGGGTGGTCGGCGGCGCCCATGCCGG
This sequence comes from Asaia bogorensis, assembly GCA_945888575.1. GTDB lineage: Bacteria > Pseudomonadota > Alphaproteobacteria > Acetobacterales > Acetobacteraceae > CAMDGX01. The sequence continues at coordinate 5,314 of CAMDAM010000055.1, forward strand.
CTGGCGTGGCGCGCTCTCGGGCGTGCTGGAAGCCACGCTCGCCGCCATGGAAGCCCTGGGGGCGGACCGTCGCCGCATCGCCGCCGCCGTCGGGCCGTGCATCGGCCAGGCGAGCTACGAGGTGGCGGCCGACCTGCGCGACGCCATGCTGGCGCGCGACCCCGCCGATGCCCGCTTCTTCGCCGATGGCCGGCCGGAGCGCTGGCAGTTCGACCTCGCCGGCTATTGCGCCCAGCGCCTGCGCGATGCCGGCACCGGCACGGTGGAGGCGCTGTTCCTCGATACGCTGTCCGACGAGGCGCGCTTCTTCAGCCATCGGCGCCGGACGCTCGCCGGCGGTGGCGTGATCGGGCACCAGATGTCCATCATCACGCTATAAGGCACGCCATGCCCTATCTCTGGATGTTCATGGTGATGATTGTCCTGGCCACGCTGGTGTCCTGTGTCCTGGTCTAGGCTCGCCCTGGCCCTGGTGCTGCTGGTCGCCGCCTGCGGTGACCTGCCGCGGCCGTTCGAGGGGCGGCCGGGGGCGCTTGCCTCCCGCCTGTCCCAGCCGCCGCCGGCACGGCTGGCGGTGGTGCCCACCGGGCAGGTGCTGCTGGGCGATGGCGCGGCCGGGCAATACGCCAGCGCCGTGGCCGAGGCGATGCAGGAGGAGGCATTGCCGGCGGTGGCCGAGCCGGTGCGCCCCGGCGACTGGCGGCTGGAGCTTTCGGCCGCGCTGCGTGGGTCTCAGGTGGTGCCCGGGTTCCGCGTGCGCGATCCCGCCGGGGCCGAGCGGGGCCTGGCGGAGGCACAGCCGGTGCCGGCCGCCACCTGGAGCGAAGCCGCACCCGACATGCTGCGCCGTGCGGGGCGGGAGGCGGCGCCGACCATCGCCGGCCTGCTTGCCGGCATCGAGGCGGCGCGGCGCGATGCCGACCCGGACAGCCTGGTGAACCGCGCGGTGCGCATCCATCTGCGCCCGATCACCGGCGCCCCCGGGGACGGCAACCGCGCCCTGGGCCGGCACATGCGAGAACAGCTCATCAAGCTGGGTATGAGCGTGCAGGACAAGGCGGATGGCGCGGACTACGCCGTGGGGGCCGAGGTGTCGCTGGCCGACATGCCGGGCAACCAGCAGCGGGTGGAAATCCGCTGGCGCGTGGCCGATGCGCGCGGCGCGGAAGCCGGGCAGGTAGCGCAGCTGAACCAGGTGCCACGCGGCACGCTGGCCGGGCTGTGGGCCGACGTGGCGCTGGTGGTGGCGCAGGAAGCCGCCGGCGGGATCAAGGATGTGATCGGCAACCAGACCAACCCGAGGCGCGCGCCTGTTCCGCCGGCGCCGCGAACGTAGAATCGGCCATGCGGCCTTGACAGCCGGGCTCGTTGGACAGGGGGGCGGGCTGTTGCTAGAACGCCGCCGCCCGCCTTGCCTTGCGCCGCCGCGGCCGCGCCGTTGCCCAACGCCGGCTCCCCCGGCCCACGGTTCCGGTCCGGATCGCCCCATCTGGATCCCCGCCCCATGAAGATTGTCGCCTGCAACAGCAACCGCCCCCTGGCCGAGGCGGTCGCCGCCGCGCTGGGCTTGCCGCTGACGCGCGCCTCTGTCCGCCGGTTCGCGGACATGGAGGTGTTCGTGGAGATCCATGAGAACATCCGCGGCGAGGACGTGTTCGTGGTGCAGAGCACCAGCTACCCGGCCAACGACAACCTGATGGAATTGCTGATCACCATCGATGCGCTGCGCCGCGCCTCCGCCCGCCGCATCACCGCCGTGATCCCGTATTTCGGTTATGCGCGGCAGGACCGCAAAAGCGGCTCCCGCACCCCCATCTCCGCCAAGCTGGTCGCCAACCTGATCACCGAGGCCGGTGCCAACCGCGTGCTGACGATGGATCTGCATGCCGGGCAGATCCAGGGCTTCTTCGACATTCCCGTGGACAACATGCAGGCCGCGCCGCTGTTCTCGCGCGACATCCAGGACCGTTTCGCAGGCCGCAACCTGATGATCGTCTCGCCCGACGTGGGCGGCGTGGTGCGGGCGCGGGCCATCGCCACCCGGCTGGGCACTGACCTCGCCATCATCGACAAGCGCCGCCAGGCCGCGGGCGTTTCGGAAGTGATGCACGTGATCGGCGAGGTGGAAGGCCGTGATTGCATCCTGGTGGACGACATCGTCGATTCCGGCGGCACGCTGGTGAACGCGGGGCGCGCGCTGATCGAGAACGGCGCGAAATCCGCCAGCGTGTATGTCACGCACGGCGTGCTCTCCGGCGGCGCGGTGGCCCGCATCGCCTCCAGCCCGATCGAGCTGATGGTGCTGACCGACAGCATCCTGGCCACCGAGGCGGTGCGCCTGGCGGCCAACATCAAGCAGCTGACGATCGCGCCGCTGATCGCGGATGCCATGGCGCGCATCCACGAGGAACGCTCCGTCAGCTCCCTGTTCGATTGAGGACGACACGATGCCGACCCTCACCCAAACCCGCTTCTGGTTCCTGCGCCATGGCGAAACCGACTGGAACGCCAAGGGGTGGAGCCAGGGCAATGTCGATATCCCGCTGAACGCCACCGGTATCGCCCAGGCCCAGGCCGCGGCCCCGCTGCTGGTCAACCGCGGCATCGCCAGCATCGTCGCCTCCCCGCTGTCGCGCGCGCACGACACGGCGAAGGTGGCGGGCGAGCTGCTCGGCCTGCCGGTTCACCTGGACGAAGGGCTGCGCGAAACATCCTTCGGCGCGCAGGAAGGCCAGCCGATGTCGGAATGGTTTTCGCACTGGGTGGAAGGTAGCTACACGCCGCCCAACGGCGAGAGCTTCGCCGATCTGCGCGCCCGCGCCCTGGCTGCCGTCAACCGCGCGCTGGAACGCCCGGGCCTGGTGCTGATCGTCGCCCACGGTGCGCTGTTCCGCGCCCTGCGGGCCGAGATGGGCCTGGAGCCCAACGTGCGCACCCGCAACGCTTGGCCCATGCTGTGCGAGCCCGGCACGCCGTGGACTCTCACCGACGCCGCTTGAGGTGATGGGCGGGGCAATGGCCCTGCCGCACCGGCGGCCCTGATCTCCATGCGCGGCGCGCTGCCGCCAGGCCCGGCGCGCCCGTAGTCTTCCCAGGTGGACATTACGGCATCGACGCTCCTAAGGGAGTCGTCGGCTGCCTCTGGACGACAGCCAGTCGGCGCATCTGTTTTCAAAAATTGCTAACAGATGCGCCGATCTGACTTCATGCGGCCATCCAGGTACCTCACCGATGACGCTTCCGGCTCTGGCTGCCAGGGCGAAAATGCCCCGGATCCTCTCGCTCTGGTCCACCAGCATCATATTTGCCGTTGCGGTGATGCTGCCGTTGCTGATCCACATGGCGGTCAATATCGGCCAGTCCTTCACGGCGGCCCGGCTCGATGCCGAGAACAACCGCATGGCGGCGGCCACGCGCACCGCGGCGAACATTGAAACCCACATCGCCATGATCGCCCATGCCGTCCGGGCCGCATCCGCCTCGGCGAGCCTGGCCCAGGGCGACCTCGGCGCCTATGTCGGCGAACTCCGCCTTGTGGTGTCCGCGCTCGGCGGTCGAACGGCTACGCTCTACGACGGGCAAGGTGCCATCATCGCCCGGACGGAGGCGAGCACCGCGCCACCGATTCCGGTTGAGCAACTGGCCGCGGCATCGGTCAACCCGTTGGGACTGGCCGATATCGGCCCCCGGCCCGGAGAGCTCCGCTCCCTCGGCATCGTCGCCCAAGCCGCCCTGCCGCAGGGTGGCCGCGGCTGGCTGGCGTTCGAGATTGCGCCCCAGCTGTTCGGAACCCTCGGTCTGGCCCGGCTGCTGGACCAGGATGAGGTGCTGACCGTGCGAGACCGGGCCGGGCGATTGTTCTGGCGCACCTACGCCCATGATGTGGGGGAACCGCTGCCCGCCAGCATGGCCGGTGCGATTGCCTCGGCGGGCGGCGCCGGCGTGTTCCGCAACATCTCGATCCTGACGAATGAGGCGCGGACTCTGGCCTTCACCCATGCCGCCGGGGGGGCGCTGCTGGTGACCAGCAGCATGCCCTCGCGGGATCTCTACGCCAGCCTGCCGCTCGGGCCTGTCGGGACGGTTGCGCTGGCGGTGGCCTCCATCGCCGGCTCCGTCGCGCTGGCGCTGTTCTTCAGCCGCACCCTGGTGGGCGCCTTCCGCCGTGCGGCCCTGGGGCAGGATGCGAGCGGCATCGGCCTGGCGGAGGCCGAGGCGCTGGGCGAGGAGGTCCGTGCCGACCGGCAGAGCCTGCTCGGCACCCTGTCCTCCGTGGCGCTGCTGGAGATGCACTGGCACGGCGGCGGCGCAGCTTCCCGCGTTGCCATCCATCTCTCGCCGCAGTTCAGGTCGCTCATGCACCCCGGTGCCGGCGAGCTTGGGTCGGCCGAGGCGATCGTGCGTCTATTCGACCCCAGGGACCAGCCGGCGCTGGCGACCGCGCTGGCGGATGCCACCACGAAGGGCGGCACCTTCTCGCTGGTGGTCCGCAAATGCGAGGCGCAGAACCCGCTCTCCTGGTTCCGCCTCATCGGGGTCGGCACCCTGGCCGAGGATGGCCACGCCGGGCGCCTGGTGCTGACGCTGGAGGACATCACGCAGGCGTACCTGGCCGCCAGCGAGCGCGCGGTGAACGAAAAGCGCCTGCAGATGGCCACGGATGCCGCCGAGCTCGGCATCTGGGAGCTGGAGGTGGCCACGGGCCGGCGCTACTTCTCCGACCGGTTGTGGCGCATGATCGGCATGGAGCCGCGCGAAGGCGGCCTCACCCGCGAAGAGACGCTGGCGCTGATCCATCCCGAGGACCGCGGCCCCTTCCTGGACCCAAACGCGCTGATCAGCGAGCCCCTGTCCGAATGCCACTACCGCGCCGTGCTGCCAACCCGCGGCACCCGGCACTGGTCCGTCACCACCACGGTGCTGAAGGACGACGATGGCCAGCCCACCCATGTCATCGGCCTCATCTCCGACGTGACACGGCAGAAGGAAACGGAGCTGGAGGTGCGCAGCCATGCCTCGCAGCTCGCCCTCGCCGCGGAGATCGCGGATATCGGCATCTGGGAACGCGACCAGACCGACGGGCAGATGCGCTGGATCAAGAAGCCCTCGATCTTCGCGCGGTTGCAGGAAGGCCGCAGCTTCTCCTTTCAACAGGACCTGCTGTCGATCATCCACGAAGGCGACCGAGAGCGGTTGCGCCGCGATTGGGGGACGGTCGATCTCGCTGCCATCGAGGCGCAGATGTACGCGCCCGATGGAACCCCGCTCGACACCTCGCCACGCCAGGAGATCGTGTTCCGCGGCGTGATGCTGAATGGCGATGTCCGCCACATCCAGGCCAAGCGGGTGTTCCTGCGCGGGCCCTCCGGCCAGATCAGCCGGACCATCGGCGTGTTCGCCGACATCACCGACAGGCTGATGCGGGAGCGCGAGATTGCCGAGCGTGAGGCACGGTTCCGCCTGGCCATCGACGCCGCCGATCTCGGCATGTTCACCATCGACCTGCCAACCGGTGCGCTGGAGCGGTCGGACCGCCTGCTGCAGATGATGGGATGGCCGGTGACGCCGGAGGAAAGCCGCCGGCCCTACGACCTGCCCTCGCTGCACCCCGACGACGCCGCAAAGGTGCTGGCCGACCGTGAGGCCTGGGTGCGCGCGGGCGCGCGCGGGCGCCACCGGGCCACCTACCGCGTGTGGCACCGCGACGGCTCCATCCGCCACTTCGAGGTGTTGCAGATGGCGGAACGCGATCCGGAAGGGCGGGCGGTGCGCATCGTCTCGGCCGTGCACGACCAGACCGAAATGCATCTGGCCGCCAAGGCGCTGGAGGAGAGCGAATCGCTGTTCCGCCTCGCCGCCGAGGCGGCGGCACAGGGGGTTTGGGACCAGGACATGCGCAGCGGGCAGGTGCGCTGGTCCCGCCAGATGTGGTCGATCCACGGTCTGCCCGCCCGGGATGCCGCGCCGCTGCCCGCGGAACAGCAGGCGTTGCTGCACCCGGACGACGTCGATGTTGTCGCGGGCATTCAGGCGCGGTTGCTGGCGCATGCCGGCAGCCATGTGGAAGCCGGGGCGTATCGCATCGTGCGGCCGGATGGCACGATCCGCCATGTCGAAACCCGCGTCATGTCGGTCTGCGGCGACACCAACGAGGCGACGCGCCTGATCGGCGTGGTGTCGGATGTGACCGAGGTGCAGGAGTTGCGCGTGCAGGCGACCGTGGCCGGGAACGTGGCCACGCTGGGCCAGCTCGCCGGCGGCATTGCCCATGAGCTCGCCCAGCCGCTGCAGGCGATGATCGCGGCGGCCGAAGCGTGCTCGCTGCGCCTGTCCCGGCCCGACGACGCCGGGGCGGTTGACCATGCGCGCAGTCGGCTCGTGTGGATCGCCGGCCAGGCGGCGCGGGCCGGCCGGACCATCCAGCACCTGCTGGCGTTCAGCCGTGGCACCAGCACCAGTGGCGTGACCCGGCTCTCCGATGCCGTCGCGGGGTCGCTGGAGCTGGTGGGGCGCAACCTCTCCCAGGCCATGGTGACCGTAGCGGTGGATGTGCCGCAGGAGCTGCCGCTGGTTCTGGGCGGTCTGGTGGAGGTGGAGCAGGTGCTGGTCAACCTGCTGCTGAACGCGCGTGACGCGCTTGGCGAGAGTAGCGGCCGGCGGGTGGAGATCCGCGGCGCCAGCCGGGATGACAAGGTGGTGCTGACCGTGGCCGATACCGGCGGCGGCATTCCGCCGCAGATCATCAGCCGCGTCTTCGATCCGTTCTTCACCACCAAGCCAGCCGGCAAGGGCACGGGGCTGGGCCTCGCCATCTCGCAGAAGACGATGATCGCCCTTGGCGGCTCGATTGCCGTGCGGAACACGGAAATGGGCGCCGAGTTCACGCTCGTGTTCCAGGCGTTGAAGGAGCTGGAGTAACGGGGCCCTGGGCCCCTGCCCCTCCTACCCCAGCAACCCCTCCACCAACCGTTCCACATCGCCTGCGGCCGTGGCGTTGGGGTGGCGTTGCAGGAGCAGCGTCTGGCGGCGGATGGCGTCGCGCACCCGGTCGTCGCGGCGCAGGATGCCGGCGAGTTTCGGGGTGTGGCCCAGGAAGGCGGTGCAGGCGCGGGCCAGCGTGGCGTAGGTGCGTTCGCCGGAGGTGGCGTTGCCGGCCTGGTTCACCACGATGCGGGCCTCGCCGTTCGCGTGATCGGCATGGTGCAGCTTCAGCACGGCGTAGGCGTCCGTGAGGCTCGTCGGCTCCTCGGTGGCGAGCACCAGCAGCAGGTCGGCGAAGGCGGACATGCGGCGGGTGGTGCGGTCGATGCCGGCGCCGAGATCCAGCACCACATGGTCGTAGCGCGCGGCGGCGTCGCGCAGCGTGGCCAGCACGGCATCGAGCGCCGTGTCGTCCAGCGCGGAGAGCGCGCCGGAGCCGGAGCGGCCGGCCAGGATGTCGAAGCCGCCCTCGGCGTGGTGCTGCACCGCCTGCGCCAGGCTGCGCGTGCCCGCCAGCACGGTTGCCAGGTCGTGCGCCGGCATCAGGCCGAGCTGGATATCCACGTTGGCCAGGCCGAGGTCGCCATCGAACAGCAGCACGCGCCGGCCCTGGCGCGAGAGGGCATGGGCCAGGGTGATGGCGAACCAGGTCTTGCCCACGCCGCCCTTGCCGGAGGCGATGGCGACGATGCGCCCACGCTTGGCCAGGGCTGGCCCAATGGGGGCAGGCCGGTCTGGAAGAAGGGTCGGGGTGGTGGTCATGCGACAGCTTCCGGAGCGGGGTGGGCGGCGGATTGCGGCACCTGCATCAGGCGGCGGGCCAACAGGTCGGGGGTGAACGGCACCATGCCGTCGGCGGCGCCGGCGCCGATGCCTGCCTCCGCCAGCGCGCAGCCGGCCTCGGCGGCGGCCAGCACGCTGCCGATGCGGCGGGCGGCATCCAGCTTGGTGGCCAGCAACAGGTTGCAGCCCAGCGCCACATGGGCGGCGGCGATATCGGCGGCCTCGGCGGGGTCGAGCCCGGCCGGCAGCACCAGGGCGATGCGCGCGCCGATGGCGCCGGCCAGTGCGGAAAGTGCGTCGGCCTGGGTGGGGTCGAACAGGTCGCTGCCGGTGCTGTCCACCAGCACCGGCGCGCCATCCTCGCGATGGGCGAGCGCGCGCTGCAGGGCGGCCGGCGTGCTGGCGACGAGCAGCTTCAGGCCCAGCACGCGGGTGAAGGCGGCGAGCTGCTCGGTGGCGCCGGCGCGCTGCCCGTCGGTGGTGACGACCAGCGGCTTCGTGCCCGCCATCACCAGCCGCGTGGCCAGGCGCACCACGCTCAGAGTCTTGCCGGCGCCGGGCGGGCCGGAGAGCAGCAGCGGCGCATCCCCGGCCGCCAGCGGCAGCGTGGCGAAGCGCACGGCGGCAGCCACCGCGAAGGGCAGCGGCCCGCCGGAGAGCTTGCGCCGCAGCGCGGCCGAGGCGCCGTGGAAGGCGAGCGCCGCGGCCTGCGGCGAGGGCGGCGGTGGGGGTTGGGGTGCAGCGGCGCGGGGGGCGGGAGCCGGCGGGGCGGCCGCGGGGCGAGCGACCACCCGGGCCAGCGGCGGCGGCGGCGGTGCGTCGTCTGCCTCCAGCCCCGCGGTGATCTCCACGCCATCGGCCACGCGCCGGCTGGAGAGGATCATCGCGTCGGCGCCGAGTTCGGTGCGCACCTGGCGCATCGCATCGGCCATCGATGGGGCGCGGAAAAGCTTGAGGCGCATGGCTAGCGTCCTGCCCGCGCAGGGCGTCCGGCTTCGGACGACTGGAGCGGATCAGCAGGCCGCTCCAAACGAGACTCTGATGTCCCGCCCATGCGCGCTTCCGGATGCATGGGATGCCAGGGGCGGGACATCAGATGCTACCCAAGGTGCGGATGCGTGCGCGCGGATGGATCTCCGTCTGCGCCATCACCGTGGTTTCCGGGCGGATGCGCTCCACGATCGCGCGCACATGGGCGCGCAGCGGCGCGCTGGTCAGCAGCACCGGGGCCTCGCCCATCTGCGCCGCGGCGTCGAACTCCGTGCGCATGCGGGTCATGAACTCGCCCAGCTGGGTCGGCGCCATGGCCAGCTGCCGCTCCTCGCCGGTGCCCACCAGCGAATCATGGAACGCCTCCTCCCAGGCCTGGGAGAGCGTGATCAGCGGCAGGTAGCCCTGCTGCGAGAGATGCGCGTCGCTCAACTGGCGCGCCAGGCGCGTGCGCACATGGGCGACGATGGCCGGGATGGCGCGCGCGCCGCTGCCGCAGGCTTCCTGGATGCCTTCCAGGATCGTCGGCAGGTCGCGGATGGAAACCCGCTCGGCCAGCAGCCCCTGCAGCACGCGCTGCACGCCGCCCACCTGGATCTGCGCCGGGATCAGCTCGCCGACCAGCTTCTGGTGCTCGCGCGGAAGCTCGTCGAGCAGCTTCTGGGTCTCGGCGAAGCTCAGCAGCTCCGCCATGTTCTGCTTCACCAGTTCGGTCAGGTGCGTGGTGAGCACGCTGGGCGGATCCACCACGGTGCAGCCGCGGAAATCCGCCTCGTCGCGCAGCGCGGCATCGATCCACTTGGCCGGCAGGCCGAAGGTCGGCTCGTGCGTCGGCTCGCCGTCCATGTCCGGCAGGCCGCCGCGCGGGTCCATCGCCAGCACCATGGTGGGGCGCACCGTGCCCTGCCCGGCCACGATCTCCTTGATGCGCACGCAATACGTATCGGGCGCGAGCGCCATGTTGTCCTGGATGCGCACCGGCGGCAGCACGAAGCCCATCTCGGCGGCGATCGCGCGGCGCAGGCCCTTGATCTGCTCGGTCAGCCGCGGTGCCTCGCCGCCGGCCAGCACCAGCAGGCCGTAGCCCAGCTCCACCCGCACCATGTCGATGCGCAGCGCATCGCTGATCGGCGCTTCGGCGGCAGGTTGCGCGGGGGCTTCCGGCACCTCGCCTTCCATGCGCGGCGGGTTCCGGTGGCGCGTCCAGGCGCCGAACCCGGCCAGGCCGCCCAGCACCAGGAAGGGCAGCGCGGGCAGGCCCGGCATCAGCGCCAACACGGCGGACGCCGCCGCCGCCATCGCCAGCGGCTTCGGGCTGCCGCCGAGCTGGCGCATCAGCGCCACGTCCGTAGAGCCTTCGGTGCCGCCCTTGGTCACCACGATGCCGGCGGCCACGGAAACCAGCAGCGCCGGGATCTGGCTCACCAGCCCATCGCCGATGGTCAGCGTGGTGTAGGAGATCAGCGCATCGGCAAAACCCATCTTGTGGCGCAACAGGCCGATCAGCAGCCCGCCCAGGATGTTGATGCCGGTGATGATCAGCCCGGCAATCGCATCGCCGCGCACGAACTTCGCCGCACCATCCATGGCGCCGTAGAAGCCGCTCTCCTCCTCCAGCTCCGCACGGCGCACCCGCGCGGTTTTCTCGTCGATCAGCCCGGAGGAGAGGTCGCTGTCGATCGCCATCTGCTTGCCGGGCATCGCATCCAGGCTGAACCGCGCCGCCACCTCGGCGATGCGGCCGGAGCCCTTGGTGATGACCATGAAGTTCACCACCAGCAGGATGGCGAACAGGATGAAGCCGATCACCACGTCGCTGCCCATCAGGAAGCCGCCGAAGGCCGCCACCACATGGCCGGCAGCCAGCGGCCCGTCCTGCCCGTGGCTGAGGATCAGGCGCGTGGTGGCCACGTTCAAGGAAAGCCGCAGCAGCGTGGTCAGCAGCAGCAGCGTGGGAAAGCTGGTGAAATCCAGCGGCCGGCGCAGGAACACCGCCACCATCAGCACCAGCACGGAAGAGGTGACCGATAGCGCCAGGCCGAGATCCAGGATCACCGTGGGCAGCGGCAGGATCAGCACTGCCACCAGCAGGATCACGCCAATGGCCAGCCATACATCGGTGCCGGGTGCCCAGGGCCGCGCCCGGCCCAGCAGTGTGCCGAGCGGGCCGGAGAGCGCGCCGGCGAGCGGCGACTGCGCCATGCGCTACATCGCCTCCCCGGCGGCGGCATAGGCGGCAAGCCCGGCTGGCGGCGGCGGCACCCGCACGCCAGAGGCGCTGTAGTCGCGCAGCTTGTTGCGCAGCGCGCGGATCGAGATGCCCAGGATGGTGGCCGCATGGGTGCGGTTGCCCAGCGTGTGGTGCAGCGTCTCCAGGATCAGGTCGCGCTCCACCTCCTCCATGCGCCGCCCCACCAGGGAGGCAACGCCGGTGGCGCCGGGGTCGGCCGAGGTGGCAGGGACGGGCGAAGCTGCAGTGGACTGCACCGGGGTTGCCTGCGCCATCTGCGGCGGCATCTGGCCGGCCGGCAGGCGCGCGGGCGCCACCTCGATCGCTTCGGCTTCGATCCAGTCTTCCTGGGCCAGAAGCACCGCGCGGTGCAGCGTGTTCTCCAGCTCGCGCACATTGCCGCGCCACACATGCGACGCCAGGCGCCGCCGCGCGCCGTCCGACAGCGGGCGGTTCGGCAGCCCGTTCACCTCGGCGAAGCGGCGGGCGAAATGGTCGGCCAGCGCCTGGATATCCTCCGGCCGTTCGCGCAGCGGCGGCACATGCAGGCTGATGACGTTGAGGCGGAAATACAGATCCTCGCGGAACCGCCCCGCCGCCACCTCGGCCAGCAGGTCGCGGTTGGTGGTGGCCAGGATGCGCACATCCACCTTCACCGGGGCGTTGCCGCCGATGCGGTCGATCTCGCGTTCCTGCAGCGCGCGCAGCAGCTTGGCCTGCAGGCGGATATCCATCTCGCCGATCTCGTCCATCAGCAACGTGCCGCCATCGGCCGCCTCGAACTTGCCAAGGCGCCGGGCCACCGCGCCGCTGAAGGCACCCTTCTCGTGGCCGAACAGCTCGCTCTCCAGGAGGTTCTCCGGAATGGCGGCGCAGTTCAGCGCCACGAACGCGCCCTTCGCCCGGCGGGAGCGCGCGTGGATGTGCCGCGCCAGAACCTCCTTGCCGGTGCCGGATTCGCCAGTGATCAGCACGGAGGCATCGGCCGCGGCCACCTGCTCCGCCCGGCGCAGCGTGGCCTGCATCACGGGGTCTCGCACCACCACCGAACGGTCGTCGCCGGCCACCGCATCCAGGATCGCGGCGATCAGCTCGGCATCCGGCGGCAGCGGCAGGAATTCGCGCGCGCCGGCGCGGATCGCCGCGGTGGCCAGCTCCGGGTCCGGATCGATCTAGCAGGCCACCACCGGCACGGCAATGCGCTCGGAGACCAGCGCGCGGATCAGCGCCGGCACATCCTGCGAGAGATCGCACAGCACCAGATCCACCCTGGGATCGCGCCGCAGCGTGGCCAGCCCCGCATCGCGCGTGTCGGCTTGCTCGATCCGCGCGCCCCTGCCCATGGCAATACGTGCAGCCTGGGAGAGCTCGCCGGTGAGGGCGCCGATGATCATCATGCGCATGAGGTTGGTTCCATCCTGGAAGCAAGACTCTTCTTTTTCTGAAGAAAAAGAAGCAAAAAGACTTTTGGGACTTTAGGCCCGGGCTTGCTTCGTGTGCCCGGGCCCAAGGTGGAAAAGTTCTTTCCTTAGAACCCATCCGGGAAGTTCTGCATCATGCTCAGGGCTTTGGTGCCAGTCTCCGCAGCATGATGCGGATCATAGCCATCCGCACGAAGGCCGCGGCGATGCGGCAATGCCGCTCGAAATCGCGGGCCAGGCGTCGGTTCCGGCTG
>CAMDAM010000056.1 GCA_945888575.1 Asaia bogorensis
CGGCCGCCCCCGGCTGTCCCACACCCGGCGCCCGTGCACATAAACAATCTCGTGCGTGATCATCGGCTCAGCTCATCCTCCCAGGCCCGCCGCACCGCCCCCAGCCGACCAACCGGCCTGGCCAGCAATGCCCGCGCCACCCGCCGAACCTTGTCTCGCTCGGCCTCCGCGGTGATGTACTCCACCGGGGACTTCCCATCCACCCGCGCCAGGAACAGGCCGGGCAGCAGCCGCGCCGCCCGCTCTTCGATCGCGTCGGGCGCCTCCCACTCCACGCCCGCCAGATACGCCCCGGCCAAGGCATCGAAGCAGGCCAGGAAGACGGCTGTGGCGCGCGGGGACCACACGCATTTCAGCAGCAGATGGTTCAGGCAGAACGCCAGGTCGAAGGCCGGATCGCCCCACCAGGCGCATTCCGCATCCAGGAACACTGGCCCGCCAGGCCCCGCCAGGATGTTCTTCGGGCTGACATCGCCATGCACCAGCGCCCGCTTGTTTGCCTGGGTCGTCGCCACCAGCCCCAGCAGCACCTCGCGCAGATCCGGATGCCGCGACGCCGTGGCCACCAGATACGGCTCCAGCCTGATGTCGTAGAAAATCGCATCCGTCGCGAACCGGCCGGGTACCGACTCGTCTGCCGCCGTCGCTGAGTGAATCCGGGCGACTCGTGCCCCCACCTGGGCGGCGAATCCAGCATCCGCCATCCCATTGCGCAGCTGCGCCTTCCACAGCGGGTATTCCGCCTCCGGCAGGAACGCCATCGCCAGCGCGCCGGCTTCCTCATCCTGCCCCAGCAGCGCCGGCACCGCCCCGGGCGCCGCCGCGCCGGCCACGCGCATCCACTCCGCCTCGAACCGATTGCGGCCCACCGGCGCCCGCCAGTCCGCCGCCACCTTCAGCTTGCCCAGCGCCCGCTTCACGCAGATCGCCCCAGCCGGCAGCGCAATGCGCCAGATGTCCGACGACACCCCCCCGGTCAGCTGCTCCCCCGCCACGCCATTCGGCACGTCCAGCCCCATCCGCCGCAACGCTTCGAGCAGTTCAGGAGGTGGCGCAACCGTCATCATCCGGGCATCCTGTGCGCCACTGAGACTCCAGGCAACCGGGGGACCCGAATGGAAACGATCGAAGCCGACTACGTCGTCGTGGGCGCGGGCTCCGCCGGCTGCGTCGTCGCCGCCCGCCTGTCCGAAGACCCGAACGTGCGCGTCGTCGTGCTCGAAGCCGGCGGCAAGGACAGCAACATCTGGATCCATGTGCCGATCGGCTACGGCAAGACGATCGTCGATCCCTCCGTGAACTGGATGTACGAGACGGAGCCGGACCCCGGCGCCAACAACCGCAAGCTGTTCTGGCCGCGCGGCAAGGTGCTCGGCGGCAGTTCCTCCATCAACGGCCTGCTCTACGTTCGCGGCCAGCCCAATGATTTCGACCACTGGCGCCAGCTCGGCAACGCCGGTTGGGCGTGGGACGACGTGCTGCCCTACTTCAAGCGCAGCGAAGGTCGCGTCGGCCCCGGCGACGACAGCCTGCGCGGCCGCGACGGCCCGCTCAGCGTGATCGATTTCGCCGCCCGCTCGCGCCTGTCGGAAGCCTTTGTCGATTCCGCCGTCCAGGTCGGCATCCCCCGCAACGACGACTACAACGGCGCCACGCAGGAAGGCGTCGGCTACTACCAGAACACCATGAAGAATGGCCGCCGCTGGTCTGCCCACCGCGCCTTCCTCCAGCCCGCCATGAAGCGACCGAACCTGCAGGTGATCACCCACGCCCAGGTGGAGCGCGTGCTGCTCGCCGGCAAGCGCGCCACCGGCGTGGCCTACCGCCAGGGTGGGCAGAGCCACACCGTGCGCGCCCGGAAGGAAGTGATCCTTTGCGGCGGCGCCATCAACTCGCCCCAGCTGCTGATGCTCAGCGGCATCGGCCCCGCCGGCCATCTGCTGGAGAAGGGGATCGAACCCGTTCATGACCTGCCTGGCGTCGGCCAGAACCTGCAGGACCATTTCCAGGTGCGCTTCGTCTACAAATGCACCGAGAAGGTGACGGTGAACGACATCATGATGTCGCCCACCCGCATGGCGATCATGGGCCTGCAATACGCCCTGTTCCGCACCGGCCCGCTGACGGCCAGCGCCGGCCAGGTCGGCATCTTCACCAAATCCCGCCCGGACCTGGATGCGCCCGACATCCAGTTCCACTTCATCGGCTTCTCCGCCGAACGCCCCGCCGAGGGCCTGCACAAGTTCAGCGGCTTCACCCAGAACGTATGCCAGCTCCGCCCGGAAAGCCGCGGTGAGATCCTGCTGAAATCCGCCGACCCGCTCGCGCCCCCGGCCATCCACCCCAACTACCTCGCCGAGGAAACCGACCGCCGCGTACTGGTCGATGGCCTGAAGCTCGCCCGCAAGATCGCCAGCCAGGGCCCGATGCGCGCCTTCATCGCCAGTGAATACCTCCCGGGCGAGAAGGTGCAATCGGATGCGGAGATGCTGGAATACGCCCGCAACTACGGCGGCACGATCTTCCACCCGATCGGCACGGCGAAGATGGGCCATGACCCGATGGCGGTGGTGGACGACCAACTCCGCGTCCACGGCATCGCCGGCCTGCGCGTGGCCGACGGTTCCGTGATGCCCACCATGGTCAGCGGCAACACCAACGCCGCCTGCATCATGATCGGCGAAAAATGCGCCGACCTCGTGAAGGGCAAGCAGCTCGCCCGGGCGGCATAGAGAAAGAGCAAGAAAGAAAGCGGCCACAGAGGCACAGAGGCACAGAGAAGCAAGACAAGGCGAGGGCATCCGCCATGAACCCAAACTTGCTTCTCCCTTGTCTTGTTCCTCTGTGTCTCTGTGCCTCTGTGGCCACTTTCTTCCTTACCCACGCCCAACCCAGGAACGGCCCATGACCATCTACTCCGACCTAGGCGTCCCCGAGATCATCAACGCCTGCGGCACCGTCACCCGCCTCTCCGGCGGCCTCATGGCCCCCGAGGTTGCCGAGGCGATGCGCCAGGCGTCGCTGGCCTGCGTCGACATGGTCCAGCTCCAGGCCGCCGCCTCGCGCACCATCCGCGAGGCCACCGGCGCCGAAGCCGGCATCGTCACCTCCGGCGCAAGCGCCGCCGTCCTCCTCGGCACCGCCGCCATCCTCGCCGGCCTCGACCCCGCCCGCATGAACGCCCTGCCAGACGTGCCGGACGGCAAGCGGGAGTTCCTCATGGTCCGCAGCCAGCGCAACATGTACGACAAGGCCCTGGTCGTCGCCGGCGCCCGCATCATCGAAATCGGCATCCCCGACCGCTACTCCGGCCCCGGCGTGCGCGATGCCGCCCCCTGGGAACTCGAAGCCGCCATCACGAAGAACACGGCGGGGATCTACTACCTGGCCGGCGCCCAATCGAAACCCAGCCTGCGCGACATCGCCACCGTCGCGCGCGAGCACCGCCTCCCCATCCTGGTCGACGCCGCCGGCCAACTCCCCCCCACCGCCAACCTCAACCGCTTCCTGGATGAGGGGGCGGATCTCGTCGCCTTCTCCGGCGGCAAGGCCATCGGCGGCCCGCAAAGCAGCGGCATCCTCGCCGGCCGCATGGACCTCATCTCCAGCGCCCTGCTGCAGATGCTCGACCTCGACATCTACGAAGACGCCTGGTCCCCCCCCGCCGAGTTCGGCCCGCTGCGCCAGATGCGCGGCCTGCCGCACCACGGCATCGGCCGCTCTTGCAAGGTCGGCAAGGAGGAAATCGCCGGGCTCTGCACCGCGCTGAAGCGCTTCGCCAGCACCGATGAGGCCACCCGCCGCGCTACCTGGCTCGCCCGGCTGCAGCGCATCGCTGACCTGGCCGGCGGCGAGGGCCTGTCCATCGAAGGCAAGGCCATCCCCATCCTGAACGTGAAGACCGCGGACCTCGACACCGCCATGTCCCTCGCCCGCACGCTGGCCGCCGGCACCCCCGCCATCCACTGCGGCCTGGGCCGCCGCGACGAGGGGATCATCACCGTCAACCCCGTCGCCCTCACCGACGCCCACGCCGAGGAAATCGGCCGTCGCCTCGTGGGCCGGTAGGAAGCAAGGAAAAACTCACCACGGAGGCACGGAGGGCACAGAGAAAGGCACGGAGTCGAAGCGTCACCTCCGTGCCTTCTCCGTGAACTCCGCGCCTCCGTGGTGGATATTCCTTCTCCTTGCATCTCCCGGCGCTCCGAAAATCGCCCTACTCTCACCCCCGAAAGAGGGAGAAACACCATGGACGGGTTCATGCAGCCGGTCGCCGACATCATGCTCGACCACAAGACCAAGGGCATGCCCGGCGGCATCGCGCCCTTCCCCATGGCCGAGATCGCCGCCAAGGGCTGGAACGTGCTGAAGGAGGACCTCCCCCTCCCGCTCGCCGTGCTCAAGAAATCCGCCATGGACCACAACGCCGCCTGGATGCGGGATTTCGTCGCCCGCTCCGGCGCCGTCATCGCCCCACACGGCAAGACCACCATGGCCCCCCAGCTCTTCGGCCAGCAGGTGAACGACGGCGCCTGGGCCATCACGCTCGCCACCCCGCACCAGTTCGCCGTCGCCCGGGACTTCGGTTTCTCCCGGATCATCCTGGCCAACCAGCTCGTCGGCAAACAGATGATCCGCTACGTGCTCGATGAGCTGAAGCGCGACCCGGCGCTGGATTTCTATTGCATCGTCGATTCCGAAGCCAACGTCGCCCAACTCGCCGCCGCCGCCCGCGAGGCCAATATCGGCCGCCCGCTGCAGGTGTTCCTCGAAGGCGGCTGGATGAACGGCCGCACCGGCGTGCGCGACCTCGAAACCGGCCTGCGCGTCGCCCGCGCCGTGAAGGCCGCCGCCCCCCATCTCGCACTCCGCGGCGTCGAAGGCTTCGAAGGCCTCACCCCCGCCGACCGCACCGCGGCGGAAACCCAGGTCCGCACCTTCCTCGATTTCCTCGTGAGCCTCGCCCAGGCCTGCGAAGCCGAGAAACTCTTCGCCCCCGGCGAGATTATCCTGACGGCCGGCGGCAGCGCCTTCTACGACATGGTGCTCGCCCGCTTCACCCATGCCGGCCTGGCCAGCCCCACCCGCATCATCACCCGCAGCGGCTGCTACATCACCCACGATTCGACCAGCTACCGCCGCTTCTTCTCCAACATCGTCGAACGCACCCCCGAAGCCGCCCAGGGCGGCGGCCTGCTCTCAGCCATCGAAGTCTGGGCCTACGTCCAGTCCCGCCCGCAGCCCGACAAGGTCCTTCTCACCGCCGGCGCGCGGGACATCGGCACCGATCCGAAGCCCGCCGCCGAAACCTGGTTCCGCCCCGGCTCCAACATGACCAAACCGGAGCCCATTCCCCCCGGCTACGTCGTCACCGGCCACAACGACCAGCACACCCACCTGACCGTCCCGGTCGACTCCCCGCTGCAGGTCGGAGACATGGTCACCTTCGGCATCGGCCACCCCTGCCTCACCTTCGACAAATGGCAGGTGCTGCTGGTGGTCGACGACGCCTACAACGTGGTCGGCGCGGTGCGGACGTTCTTCTAAAGGATAGAAAGCAAGAAGAAGATTCAACACAGAGGCACAGAGGCACGGAGAAGCAAGTCAAGGGAGAAGGAAGTGGAAGATGCTTTGCTATCCGAGCGCGTGATCGGTTGCGCGATCGAGGTGCACCGCCACCTCGGTCCCGGCTTACTCGAATCAGCCTATGAGGATTGCCTGTGCTTCGAACTGGCGCAGGCAGGCTTGGCAACTCGTCGCCAGGTGGAACTGCCCTTCCTCTACAAGGGCATCCGCCTCGCCGTAGGCTATCGCCTGGACCTCCTCGTCGAAGAGCGCCTGGTGCTGGAGATCAAGTCGGTGGAGCGCGTCTTGCCGATCCATGAAGCGCAGCTTCTCACCTACTTGCGCATGAGCGGTCTTCGTGCAGGCTTGGTCCCGAACTTCAACCATGTGGTCTTGAAGGAAGGCATCCGCCGCGTCGTGGCCTGAATCTCGCGCCTTGCTTCCTTCTCCCTTGCCTTTCTTCTCCGTGCCTCTGTGCCTCCGTGTTGAATCTTCTGCTTGCTTTCTTGCCTTCTTGAGCCCCCGTCCGTCTCCCGCCGCTTAACCCGCCGAGCCCAGGACCCCCGCCCATGCGCATCTTCGCCGCCACGCTCGCCACCGAAACCAACACCTTCTCCCCCCTCCCCACCTCCATCGAGGGCTACAAGGAAGGCGTCTGGCTCCGCCCCGGCGAGCACCCGGACGACGCCCCGCGCATGTGCACCGCCACCCTCTTCGTCGCGAGACAACGCGCCAAAGCCGAAGGTTTCACCCTCATCGAAGGCTCCTGCTTCGCCGCCTCCCCGGCTGGCACCACCAATCGCGCCGACTACGAAGCCATGCGCGACGAAATCCTGGACCAGCTCAAGCAAGCCCTCCCGCTCGACGGCGTCCTCCTCGGCCTCCACGGCGCCATGGTCGCTCACGGCTACGACGACGTCGAAGGCGACATCACCGAGCGCGCCCGCCAGATCGTCGGCCCCAACACCATCATCGGCGTGGAACTCGACCCCCACTGCCACCTCACCCTCAAGCGCCTCAAGAACGCCGACATCACCATCCTCTACAAGGAATTCCCCCATACGGATGTGGTGGACCGCGCCGAGGACCTCCTCACCCTCGTCCTCAAAACCATCCGCAAAGAGATAAAGCCAACCCAGGCCCTCTACGACGCCCGCCAGATCGGCAGCTACCCCACCACGCTCCCCCTCATGCGCGCCTTCGTCGACCGCATGAGCGCGATGGAAGGCAAGAACGGCATCCTCTCCATCTCCATCGGCCACTGCTTCCCCTACGCCGACGTGCCGGAAATGGGCGGCCGCATCCTCGTCATCACCGACAACAACAAGCCCCTGGCCGACCACCTCGCCACCGAGATCGGCGAGGAATTCGTCTCCATGCGCGGCCGCACCGCGCCCGATTACCTGGAAACCGACCAGGCCATCACCACCGGCCTCGCCTCCAACGCCTTCCCCGTCGTCATGGCCGACCCCGCCGACAACGCCGGCGGCGGCGCCCCCAGCGACAACACCACCATCCTCAAGCGCCTGATCGAGCGCGACGTGCAGGATGCCTGCCTCGGCCCCATCTGGGACCCGATCGCCGTGCGCCTCTGCTTCGATGCCGGCCTCGGCGCCACCTTCAACCTGCGCTTCGGCGGCAAGATCGGCCCCACCAGCAACACCCCGGTGGACGCCCAGGTCACCGTCATCGGCCTGGCGCGCGACTGCTACCAGTCCTTCGGCCCCGCCCAGGCCGAACTCGGGGACTGCGCGGCCATCCGCATCGGCGGCGTGGAAGTGGTGCTGGAAACCAAGCGCAACCAGGCCCTCGGCCTTGAACTCTTCCGCAACGTCGGCATCGAACCCACCGAGAAGAAGCTGGTGGTGGTGAAATCCACCAACCACTTCATGGCCGCCTACGGCCCCATCGCCAAGAAAGTCCTCTACATCGACGCCGACGGCCCAATCCCGCGCGACTACCGCAAGATCCCCTATACCCGCATCAACCGGCCGATCTGGCCGCTGGATGCGGAGACGAAGCCGGGGCTGATCATGTAAAGTAAGCAAGCGGTTCTTTTTTGAAAAAAAGGAACCAAAAAACTTTTGTTTGTTTGCTGCCCCGGGCGCCCGGGGCAGCAAACGAATAAAGTCTTTTTTGCTTCTTTTTTCTTCAGAAAAAAGAAGACCCTTCCTTCCTCGGAGCCCCACCCATGAACGCCAACCCAGTCCGCGCCAAACTCCTCGCCGGCGGCACCACCTTCGGCACCATGGCCTTCGAGTTCTTCACCCCCGGCCTCGCCCGCATCCTCGCCAGCGCCGGCGCCGAATACGTCATCCTGGACCAGGAACACTCCGGCGCCGGGATCGACACCATCAAAGCCCAGTGCGCGCTCGCCCGCGGCGCCGGCATCGTCCCCATCGTCCGCGTTCCCAACGGCACCAAGGAGCTCATCTGCCCGGTGCTGGACGCAGGCGCGCTCGGCATCATGCTCCCCATGGTCGAAACCGCCGAGGAAGCCCGCGCCCTGGTCCAGTGGTGCCGCTACCGCCCGCTCGGCAAGCGCGGCCTCGCCCTCGGCCTGGCGAATGACAGCTACGAAACCGCCCCGCCGCGCGCCGCCATGGATGCCGCGAACGAAGCCATCCTCACCATCGCCATGATCGAAACCACCGCCGGCCTGCGCAACGCCCGCGCCATCCTCGGCACCCCCGGCATCGACCTCGGCTGGATCGGCCATTTCGACCTCTCCGACAGCCTCGGCATCGCCGGCGACTTCACCAACCCGCTCTTCACCACCGCCGAAGCCGAAATCCTCGCCGCCGGGCGAGACACCAACACCCCCATGGGCTGGCTCGCCAACGACGGCGCCGCCGCCCGCGCCGGCATCCAGCGCGGCTTCCGCGCCCTCTGCCTCAACACCGATGTCGGCCTGCTGCGCGCCGCCCTGAGCGCGGAGATCATCGCCGCGAAAGGGTAGGGGGTCTCAGCCCGCTGCCTGCCGGCGGAGCCAGTCCAGCAACGCGGCCTCCACCGCCGCCGGCTGCTCCGCCTGCACGCAATGCCCCGCCCCCGCGATGGCCACCAGCGTCACCTGCGCGCCGAGATCCTCGCGCAAGGAGAGCATGTTCGGCGGCGGCGCAATCCCGTCGAGCGCGCCATACATCACCAGCATCGGCCGCCCCCCGGCTGCCATGTAGCTCTCGGGCGGCACCGCCTTCCACGCCTCCAGCAGCGCATGCAGGTTGGGCCACCACCCGGTGCGGAATTCGCGCGGATCGCTCGTCGGCGCCACCAACCCGCACGCCACCATGGCGCGGTCCATCTCGTCCGCCCCGATCTCCCCCGCGATCGCGCGCTCCACAGCCGCCAGGAACGGCGCCACCCGCCCCTGCACCACGGCCCGCCCACCCCCGGCCAGGCAGACCACAGACCGCACCATCTCCGGATGACGGGACGCATAATACCGCGCCAGATACGCCCCCAGCGCGTGCCCCAGCAGATCGAACCGCTCCAGCCCCAACGCCCGCGCCACGCAGCCGATATCCCGCTCGATCGTCTCCAGCGTCATCCCCTTGAACGGGCCGGAACTCCCCTCCGCACCACGCAGGTTGATCGCCACCGCCCGGTAGCCCGCCCGCGCAAGGCCCAGCATCAGGCCCGCATAATCAGCCGACCCCCGCGCCAGGCCGGGCACCAGCACCACCGCCGGGCCATCCCCCACCACCTTCACCTGCAGCACCGCATCGCCGGAGCGGACATCCACGGAAACCGGCACCTTCGCCTGCTGCATCACGAAGCCTTCGCCGCCCGCCGCTCGCTCCGGCCCCACCAAACCCCCAACCCCAACAGCAACACCAGCCCCACCACCGCCGAGCACAGCACCGCCGCCTGCGGCCCCATCCGCTCCGCCAGCGCGCCCACCATCATCTGCCCTACCGGCCCGAACCCGATGCTCACCGTAATCAACCCCATCTGCCGCGAGCGCACCGCCGGCGGCACCCGCGTCAGCACCAGCGTCGTCTGCATGTTCCCGAACAGCGCCGCCCCCATCCCCCCCAGCACCAGCACCCCGCAGGCCAGCCAGTAGTTCGGCATTTGGGTCATCGCCATCGCGCACAGCAGGAACGCCACGCTCCCGCCCACCATCAGCACGCTGGGCCGCCCCTTCGGCGTCACCGCCGCCAGCACGATTCCCCCCAGCCAACTCCCCACCGCTTCCGCGGACGAAAGAAGCCCCGAAACCGCCTGCGAAACCTTGAACACCCCCAGCGCCAGCGGCGCCACCAGCGCCGAGTAGCTGAACGCGAACATGTTCATCACCACCGTCACCAGCAGCACGCCCCGCACTGTCGGGTCCGCCATCGCATAGGCGAGCCCCTCCGCCAGGTCCCGCGGCACCCGCCCCAGCGTCAGCTTCCGCGTCTCCTGCTCATGCCGCACCCCGCGCGCCAGCCCCGCCGCCAGCACGAAGCACACCGCCGAAACCGCATACGCCCCCACCGCGCCCAGGGAGGCGAACACCGCGCCCCCCACGATCGGCCCGATCCCCCGCGTCATCGCATTGGTCAGGGAATCGAGTGCCACCGCGCGGCCCATCATCGCCGGCCCCGCCGCCTCGCCCGCCATGCGCCGCCGCGTGCTCATCTCGGTCGCCCACACGCTGCCACCAACAAACGCCGCCACCGCCACATGCCACGGCCGCAACACGCCGAACGCCGCCAGCAGGCACACCGCCGCCGAAGCCGCCGCACTCACCACCATGCCCCATTGCAGAATGGCCTTGCGGTTCACGCTGTCGGAAACCACGCCCGCCACCGCCCCGAACAGCAGCATCGGCAACGCCCGCATCGCCGTCACCACGGCCACCACGAACCCGCTCCCCGTCAGCTGCCAGGTGAACAGCGCAGCCGCCAACGTGTCGGAGAAACGCATCGCGTTCCCCAACCCCCCGATCACCCAAAGCCGCAGAAAGCTGCCATTGCCCAGCAGCACCCGCAGCCCAGCCCGACCGGCTCCATGTGTGTTTGCCGACGAATCCATCCCGAAGCCACCCCACCACGCCCCGCCCCGCATGGCCAGCGCCCCGCGCCCGCATTACGATCAATCCAGCCAATCAAAGGGAAACGTCCATGCGCATCACCCCCCCCACCCTGGAGCAGATGACGGCCGAACAACGCGCCGTCCACGACGCCGCCGTCGCCGGCAAGCGCGGCCGCATGCCGCCCCCGGGCCTGGCCTGGATCCACTCGCCGGAAATGGCGATGCGCGTGCAACACCTCGGCGAGTTCATCCGCTACGACACCATCTTCGGCCCCGCCCTGGTGGAAGTCGCCATCCTCGTCACCGCCAAGCACTGGCGCAGCCACTACGAATGGTGGGCCCACCGCCGCCTGGCCGAAGCCGCGAACCTCGACGCCGCCATCATCAACGCCATCCGCGACGGCAAGCCGCTCCCCCCCGTCGAGGAGAAGGTCCAGGTCATCTACGACTACGCCAAGTCCCTGCACGAAACCCGCGCCGTGCCGATGGACCTCCACAACCGCATGCTCGCCGCCTGGGGCCCCCGCGGCGTCTCGGAAGTCATCGGCACCTGCGGCTACTACACGCTGGTCAGCATGACCCTGAACGGCTTCGACGTCGGCCTGCCGGATGGCGCGGTGTCGGAAATCTAGGGAGAGAAGGGCAGGGGCTTTGCCCCTGCACCCCACTGGGGCCGGCGGCCCCAGACCCCATAACCTGAGCTTTCTCTCGATGCTGTGGTGCCCGGCCAATAGGAGGCACCGTCTATCGACTTGAGATCGCATATTCTGCATATCGGGCTGTGTAGAAATCAAGACTTATGCAAAATAGTTGTCTATCGTATGATGTAGGCCAGAGCAGGCAAAATCGGCCAATTGAGCAAAATACGAGCCGGTCGGCTCACCTTTCAGAACTGCCCGTGATGGCTACAAACCACGCATTCTAACGTCCTTTATCATGCATGCGTTTGCTATTGTCAGCCAACGCCCTCCGTACACATGTACAATTTCTAATCCAACCCCAGCCAGTAATTCAGCGCTATGAAGGACGGATCTGCGCGATTCCTGGACAACGATGTCTGATTGTTTACGCTAAAGAGCCTGCCCCCCAAACCTTTTTCCATGAGCCAGCGATTGGCAATCTCCACCATCTTCGACGCTGCCTGAGCATCTTGTGGCCAATAGTAGGTTACCATGCGGGTAGGAAAACCAGCGCTGTTAGGGCCAACCCACGACTGCCGGCTAGGATTAAACGTGCGAAACCCGGCTGCAGCGAGCACGCGGTTAAGTTCTTGGACCACATCAACCGGCAGTGCGGAAGGGGACGTCGGAGAGTTCCAGTGAAGAAATGCTGAAAAATTTGAAAAAGCTAACCTATCAATGCAAACATCTTTATTTGATATAAGTTCTGCACTAAAATCTAGCAAGCGCAGGCCTTGCTGTATAGATTCGACTCTGAGAATTCTCACACATATTTTTTGTCCAGCATTAGGTGCGGCTATAGAAATTGTGGCGGAATGATCAGAAGTGATACGAATTGTGTTGCCAGGATTTTCCATCACAATGCGGCTCACCCCGCCCAGACGGACCGTATATTTTCTGCTATTCGTATCAGATATCGTGAGCTGTTGATCCCACAATGCATAGTACTGGGGAGCGACAATAGTCTCTATCTCAATTTCTCTATCGGACGATTGAGAAGATATCCTTTGTACGAGATTGGAGCGAGATGACGGCTCCCAACGCGCAAATTGTATTCCCTGACTTCCTAGCGACCTTCCGAAATGTGTCGGGTCGTCCGGCATTTCCAAAAAAGAGCGTTTTACATTTGGATCAAAACTTGGAATCATTGGGCGGTCATTGACACCCTTGAGTGTCGCTCCAAAAATAGCCGGAGCCGCCATGCCAGCAAGAATGAAGTGACGCCAGTCATCGCTAGAGACTGGGGTTAGGGCCAAGCCCATAATTCCCAGAACACCAAAAAGGAAGAAAAAAGAAAGGACAGTTGAAAGCGTAAATTTCGCAATCTGCATCAATTGAATGATGCCTAGGTCTGTGGGTGCGGTAGGGTCTGTGTGAATAGAGAGAAGTTTTATGACAAAATACACAAAATAAGGGATCATCCCTCCCACAAATGCTAGAAATATTCTCTGGGCGACGGACACTGTAAGCTCCTAACAGCTGATTGGACCAACCATCACCCACCCCGAGCGCTTACAGCGCATTTGCGGGGCGCACAGCGTAATTACAGGGTATAGCAGAAAATGCAACGATAAAGCTTAGATCGAAATTTTCCCGACCTCATCCAGGCGGATCTCCTCCCCGGTGCGGTCATAGAGCTTTGCCGTGCGCGGACTTTGGTGTGCGGCTCATCGCCTGAGCGCTCTCCAGCGTGCCCCCGGCTTCGAGATAGGCGGTGATGCCCATTGCCCGGGAGGTATGACAGCCGATCTTGACCCGGAAACCTAACCCTGGCGCCCGGCGCTGGATCATGCGCCAGGCATCGGCCCGCTTCATCGGCGTGTCGGCGAGGGTGCCGGTGCGGCCGGCGGTGATACGGAAAAGCGGGGTCTTGCCGCCGCCGCAGATGCCGGCACTCTCTACATACCGGCACTCTCTACATAAGCGTCGAGATAGGCCTAAAGGTTGTGGTGGCGGGCATCTCGTGGCGCTTGCCTCCTTTCTCCTGCAGGCGGGCCCGCTAGTGCTTGCCCTTGGGGTAGTAGTCATCGACGCGGATGGCGACGATGGCGACGATGGCGACGATGGCGACGATGGCGACGATGGCGACGATGGCGACGATGGCGACGATGGCGCTGATGCTGGCGAAGGCGAAGGTCATGACCGAGATCAGCGCCTGGTCGCGCAGACCGATGCGGGTGAAATTGTCGATGCTGTCGAGCAGTCGGCGGTCCTGTTCGGCATCATGGACCGTGGTTTTCCCGGTCTTCACGAAGTGCTTGGGGCCGCGGACGGCGTAGGCAGGATTGGTGGCGACTACCTGGCCGATGACGAGCCAGTTGAACAGCATGCGGATGGCGGCGAGGTGCTGCTTGACCGTGGGCTTCTCGAAGCTCTTGCCGAGGACCTCGACATAGGCGGCGAAGTGCAGCGGCTCGATGTAGGCGAGTTTTCCGACGTGGAGATGCCCGCACCAAGCGAAGAAGCGACTGACCGCATGCCGGTGATGGGAGCGCGATATATACCATACCGAGTTAATTGAGAGTGGCTTTCAGCCTGAATAGGCTAATCACTCCTCAAACCCCACATACCGAACAAAGCTCTCATTCGGCTCCCGATCCGCCCGAACCCCGTTCGCCGGAAACTCCTCATTCGGATACCCCAGCGCGATGCAAGTCATGATCACCTCGCTATCTGGAATCCGCGCCTCCTCGCGCACGATCTCCGATCGCATGATCCCCTGGCCGTTCACCACTGTCCCCAGCCCCCGGTCCCACGCCGCCAGGCAAATGCCGTAGCACAGCGCGCCAAGGTCGAAATGCACCACCGCGCCCGGGTCCAGCTCGC
This sequence comes from Asaia bogorensis, assembly GCA_945888575.1. Lineage (GTDB taxonomy): Bacteria > Pseudomonadota > Alphaproteobacteria > Acetobacterales > Acetobacteraceae > CAMDGX01. The sequence continues at coordinate 14,094 of CAMDAM010000056.1, forward strand.
GGTCATAGGTCAGCACCATCGAAACCGGCGCATCGAATTGCCGGAACCCGCGCATCACCCAATCCTGCCGCATCGCCTTGTCGTGCCGCTCGATCCCCATCGCCCCGAACAGCTTCACCGCGATCGCCACCTGCCGCGCCCGATGGATACCCTCGTATTCCCCGTGGGAAACGATATCCCGGTTCGCCTTGGCCCCGCCCAGCATCGTCTCGGTATTGCGCTGCCGCACCCGCTCCAGCGGCGCGCCGGTCAGCACATGCACATGCCACGGCTGCGTGTTCATGGAGGAAGGGGCCGCCTTGGCCAGCGCGATGATCTCCTCGATCACCGCCCGCGGCACCGGGTCCGGCTTGTAGCCACGAATGCTGCGGCGCGTCTGAACCAGCGTTTCGAAATCCATGTCAGTCCTCCGTTGCCCGGAGTGTGGCACTCCAAGCCAAACCACGGAAGCACACCCGAAACTAACAAAATCCAAAAAACCACGAAAAAAATCCTTGGCGCGCCCCTCCCATCCGGCGCATTCTCTCCCCATGGCCCTCACAGCAACCGAACTGGCAGACGAATTCGCTATCCTCCACCGCGCCGCCGCGGCGGGGGCTGCACGCGCGCGTTCGTGCCTCGGCGCCGTGCTCCAGGCCCTGTTGCTGTTCTTCCTCGCCCGCCAGCTCCGCCGCGTCGAGCGCCTGCTCCGCGCCCTTCCCCCCATCCCCGCCGAAACCACCCCGCGCCCGTACTCCGTCCGCGCCCCGCGCCTGTGCAACCGCCACGGCCGCCCCTTCATCGCGCGCCAGGACCGTCCGGAGGTCCTCCCCACCTGGTGGGCCTTCCACCCCGGCGCCCGCGCGCACGTCATCCACGCCACCCCCATCCCGCGCCCGCACACCCCCCCCGCGCCCCCGCACGCCCAAAACCCCAACTGACCCCACCCCAATCCGCGCCAACCACCCCCATACGGGGCCGCCGACTCACGCCCCCATTGCATCCGGTCCCGAAACAACCCCGCCCTGGCCCGCCACGCCCCCACCGGCTACTCTCCACCCAACGCACGCGGAGGAACCTGTCATGAGCGAAGCCTGCATCGTCGGCTGGGCCCACACCCCCTTCGGCAAGCTGGAGGAGCCGGATATCGAATCCCTCCTCGCCCGCGTCGCCCGCACCGCGATCGAGGATGCCGGCATCGCGCCCGCCGACATCGACGGCGTCTTCGTCTCGCTCTTCAACAACGGCTTCTCCAAGCAGGATTTCCCGTCCTCCCTGGTGCTGAACTCGGTCCCCGAGCTCCGCTTCACCCAGGCCACCAGGTTCGAGAACGCCTGCGCCTCCGGCTCCGCCGCCATCCACGGCGCCCGCGACTTCCTCGCCGCAGGGCGGGGCCGCTTCGCCCTCGTCCTGGGCGCCGAGAAAATGACCAGCACGCCCGGCCCCCAGGTCGGCGACAACCTGCTCAGCGCCGCCTACCGCAAGGAGGAAGGTGACATCCCCGCCGGTTTCGCCGGCGTCTTCGGCAAGATCGCGGAGAGCTACTTCCAGCGCTACGGCGACCAGTCCGATGCCCTGGCCACCATCGCCGCCAAGAACCACCGGAACGGCGTGGACAACCCCTACGCCCAGATGCGCCGCGACCTCGGCTTCGATTTCTGCCGCACCGTATCCGAAAAGAACCCCTACGTCGCCCCGCCCCTCAAGCGCACCGACTGCTCCATGGTCAGTGACGGCGCCGCCGCCCTGATCCTCACCGACGAAGCCACCGCAAAGGCCATGAACAAGGCCATCCGCTTCAAGGCCGCGGTGCAGGTCAACGACTTCCTCCCCCTCAGCCGCCGAGACCCCACCGCCTTCGAAGGCGCCGCCCAGGCCTTCCACCGCGCCATGGCCCAGGCCGGCGTCAGCCTCAACGACATCGACTTCGCCGAAGTCCACGACTGCTTCACCATCGCCGAACTCCTGGTGGTGGAAGCCATGGGCCTGGCCCCAGCGGGGCAGGGGGCAAAGCCCATCCTCGATGGCGTCACCCAGAAGAACGGCCGCCTGCCCATCAACGTGTCCGGCGGCCTGAAGGCCAAGGGCCACCCGATCGGCGCCACCGGCGTCTCCATGCACGCCATCGCCGCCATGCAACTCACCGGCACCGCCGGCGCCATGCAGCTGCCAAAGGCCGACCGCGGCCTCGTCTTCAACATGGGCGGCGCCGCCGTAGCCAACTACGTCTCCATCCTTGAGCCCCTGAAGTAGAACCCGGCGCGCCGTTTCCGATGATCCCCACCAGCAACCTTGCCCACCTCCTGCTGCAAACGGCGCGCCGCTTCCCCTTCCGTCCCGGCCTCATCCGCCACGGCCAGGAAACCAGTTGGGCCACCCTGGCCACCCGAATCCGCTCCGCCGCCGCCGCCTTGGCCGAAAAGGGCATCGCCCCCGGCGACCGCATCCTCGTCCATAGCCGCAACTCGCAGGCGATGTTCGAAACCATGTGGGCCGCCTGGATGCTCGGCGCCGTCTGGGTCCCCACCAACTTCCGCCTCACCCCGGCGGAGGTCGCCTACCTCGCAGAATCCTCAGGCGCGGCCGCCCATCTCTTCGACGAAGCCTTCCCCGACCACGCCCAGGCCGCCCGCGCCGCGAACCCGGCCGCCCGCCTGCACCTGAACCTCGCCAGCGACTGGGAAACCCTCGCCACCCACCCCAACCCGATGCCCCACCCGGCCGACGTGGACCGCGACCATCCGTGCTGGTTCTTCTACACCTCCGGCACCACCGGCCGGCCCAAGGCCGCCATGCTCACCCACGGCCAGATGGAATTCGTCGTCACCAGCCATCTCTGCGACCTCATGCCAGGGACCACGGAGCAGGATGTCTCCCTCGTCGTCGCCCCCCTAAGCCACGGCGCCGGCATCCACGCCATGGCCCAGGTCGCCCGCGGTGCCGCCACCGTCCTGATGCCCGGCGAGAAGCTGGACGTCCCCGAAGCCTGGCGCCTCGTCCAAGCCCACCGCGTCAGCAACATGTTCACCGTGCCCACCATCCTCACCATGCTCACCCGCGACCCCAGCGTGGACGCCTACGACCACAGCAGCCTGCGCCACGTCATCTACGCCGGCGCCCCGATGTACCGCGCCGACCAAATCCACGCCCTGCAGAAACTGGGAAAAGTCATCGTCCAATATTTCGGCCTCGGCGAAGTCACCGGGAACATCACCGTCCTGCCACCCCACCTGCACAGCATCGAGGACGACCCCGCCTTCCCCATCGGCAGCTGCGGCCACCCCCGCACCGGCATCGACATCGCCATCCTGGACAACACCAACACCCGCCTCGCCCCGAACGAAACCGGCGAGATCTGCGTCCGCGGCCCCGCCGTCTTCGCCGGCTACTTCAACAACCCCGAGGCGAACGAAAAAGCCTTCGCCGGCGGCTGGTTCCACACCGGCGACCTCGGCCACCTCGACGAGCGCGGCTACCTCCACATCACCGGCCGCGCGTCCGACATGTACATCTCCGGCGGCAGCAACGTGTATCCGAAGGAGATCGAGGAAATCCTGCTGCAGGATCCCGCCATCGCCGAAGCCTGCGTGGTCGGCATCCCCGACGAAAAATGGGGCGAGATCGGCATCGCCATCCTCGTCCCCCGCGCAGGCGCCACCCCCAACGAAGCCGCCCTGCGCACCCGCCTCGCCGACCAACTCGCCCGCTACAAGCACCCCCATCGCTTCGTCACCTGGCCCGAACTCCCCAAATCCGGCTACGGCAAGGTCGCCAAGCGCGAGGTGAAACGCCTCCTGCTCGGCGAGTAATTGCCCCAC
>CAMDAM010000057.1 GCA_945888575.1 Asaia bogorensis
CCGGAGCACATGGAAGCCGCCTGGCGCGCCATCCGCGACGGCACGGTAGACACGGTCGGCTCCGACCACGCCCCCCACCCCCACGCCGCCAAGCTGAAGCCCTGGCCCGACTGCCCCGCCGGCCTCACCGGCGTGCAAACCCTGGTCCCCGTCATGCTCAACCACGTCAACGCCGGCCGCCTCTCGCTGCCGCGCCTGGTGGACCTGATGTGCTCCGGCCCCGCCCGCGTCTACGGTGCCGTCGGCAAGGGCCGCCTCGCCGCCGGCTACGACGCAGACTTCACCCTGGTGGACATGCGCCGCCAGCGCACCATCGAAAACAGCTGGATCGTCTCCCCCTGCGGCTGGACCCCCTTCGCCGGCATGAACATCACCGGCTGGCCCGTCGCCACCATCATCCGTGGCCAGGCCGTGATGCGAGAAGATGAAGTGCTGGGAACGCCGCAGGGCAAGCTGGTGAGGTTCGCGTAAGAGTCTTCTTTTTGTGAACAAAAAGAAGCAAAAAAACTTCATTCGTTTGATGCGGAGAGGCCGGGCCTTTCCGTATCAAATGTAGAAAAGTTTTTTGGTTCTTTTTTTTCAAAAAAGAACAACTTGCTTTCTGACTTCCTCCACCACCGCCCCCCACTCCCCCTGCACCGCCTGCCGGAAAATCCGCAACGACGGGTACCAAGGGCTATCCGCCCGCTCGCGCAACCAGCGCCAGCACGTATCGTGCCGGTTCAGCAGCCACACCGGCCGCCCCAGCGCCCCGGCCAGATGCACGCAGGCGGTATCCACCGTGATCACCAGGTCCAAGGCCTGCATCAGCGCGGCCGTATCCGCGAAGTCGTGCAGCTCCCTGGTCCAGTCATGCAGCACCATCCCCTCCGGCCGCCCCTGCGCCGAAGCCTCGCCCAACTGCAACGACACCAGCGAGACGCCCGGCACGCCCCCCAACGGCGCCAACGCCGCCAGCGGCACGGACCGTGCGGCGTCCATCCCCTCGAACACCGTCCCCGCCCGCCTATCCCCGGCCCAGGCCAGGCCCACCTTCAACCCTGGCAACCCACTCAGCCGCGCCCGCCACGCCGCCACCTCCGCCGGATCGGCCGCCACATAGGGGATGGCGCCCAGCACGGTCCGGAACGCCCAGGGCAGGTGGAACATCGGCAGCGCCACATCATGCGCCGGCACCGCCTCCCCCCAGCCAACCACCGCTCCCACGCCGGGCACAGACCGCGCCAGCCGCACGAGCGCCGGCTGCACTTCCAGCACCACCTCCGCCCCGGCCGCGCGCGCCATCGGCACGTAGCGCAGGCACTGGATCATGTCCCCATGCCCCGCCTCGCCGTGGAACAGCACTGTGCGGCCGCGCCAGCTGGCGGGGTCCGGCCGCTCCACCGGGCCATGCGGCTGCCGCGCCCCGATGCCGGGCTGGCCGGGATCGCGCAGCCGCCAGGCCATCCCCGCCCAACCCGCCTCCAGGTCGCCGTCCAGCAGCGATTGGCGGGACCGCACCAACCGCGCGCCAATCGCCTCGTCGCCCAGCGCCCGCGCCGCCGCCAGTGCCTGCGGATCGGCCGCGGTGGCCGCGATCCGCAGCAGAACCGCGGCGCGCGCCGCATGCAGGTTGGCATTGGCCGGCATCCGCGCACTCAGCCAGGCCAGCACGGCCTCCCCCTCCGCCCGCGCCCCGCTGGCCAGCAGCATCTGCGCCAGCGCATGGCGGCACTCGGGCTCGACCCGCCGCTGCGCCACCTCGCCCATCTGCACGATGGCCTCGCCCCGCGCGCCCCCCTCCCACAGGCAGCCTGCCAGCATCGCGCGCGCCGCGTCCTCCCCGGCGCGGGCGGCAACGGTGCTGGACAAGATCGCCGCCATCGCCCCGGCCGGCAGCCCCGCAGCGCCCATATCCTGCGCCAGTTGCAGTACGGCGTCGTACAGCGCCTCCGTCACCCCACCCGCTCTGCCAGCGCCGCGGCCACCCTCTGCACCACGCCGCCCCACTCCCCCGGCGCCGCCTGCCGGAACTGCCGCAACGTCGGGTACCACGGGCTGTCATCCCGGTCGCGTAGCCAGCGCCAGCAGGAATCATACCGGTTCAGCAGCCACACCGGCCGCCCCAGCGCCCCCGCCAGGTGCACGCAGGCGGTATCCACCGTGATCACCAGGTCCAGCGCCTGCATCAACGCCGCGGTATCGGCAAAATCGCCCAGTTCCGCCGTCCAGTCGTGCAGCAACATCCCGGGCGGCGGCACCACAGCCTGCAGCGCACCCGCGCCCTTCTGTAACGACACCAACGACACACCAGGCACGCGCCCCAGCAACGCCAACGCCGACAGGCTCACGGAGCGGCGGCGGTCGATCCGGTTCGCCAGCGTCTGGTCCGGCCGCGGCTCGCCGGCCCACACCAACCCCACCTTCAGCCCCGGCAACTCCGCCAGCCGCACCCGCCAGGGCGCCACCTTCGCGGGATCGGCCCGCAGATAGGGCACCGTGCCGGGAACCGTGCCCAGCTCCGTGCCGAAGGCCCAGGGCAGGTGCAGCATCGGAACCGCCGCATCGTGCGCCGGCACCTGATCACCCTCGCTGACAACCTGCACGCCGGGGGCGACCGATGCGGCCAGCCGGGCCAGGGCACGCGGCACCTCCAGCACCACGTGGTCTGCCATGGCAGCCGCCTGCTTCACGTAGCGCAGGAACTGCAGCGTATCGCCGAAGCCCTGCTCGGCGAACACCAGCAGCCGCCGCCCGCGCCACGCCTGCGGGTCGGGCCGCTCCAGCGGCCGGTCCGGCACGCGGCCACCGGCTGCGTCTCCGAACATCGGCCAGCGCCAGGCATAATGCGGCCACGCCTCGCCCAGCTTCCCGCACGAGAGCAACGCCACGGCGAGCTTCATGTGCCGGCGCGGATCCTCCGGCTGTGCGGCCACATAGGCCCGCAGCGGCTCGATCGCCGCCGGCGCCCGCTCCTGCCAGTGCGCCGTCGCCAGCGTCCGGCCCAGCCAGCCATGCGCATCTTCGTTCTCCGGCGCCAGCGCCACCGCGTGCTCCAGCATCCCCACCGCCTCCGCAAGGCGGCCCGACATCGCCTGGGCAATGCCAAGCCGAAGGGCGATCGCGGGGTCGCCCGGGTGCCGGGCCTGCAGCGCCGCGAACAGCGCAATCGCCTCCCCGTGCCGGCCCTCCTGCCACAGCCGCGCCGCCTCGCCGGCCATCGCGGCCGCGTCGGGCTCAGTCCCCACGGCCCGCCCGCTCGCGCAACGCCACCGCCACGCGCTCGATCACGTCGTCCCACGCTCCGGGCCGCGCCTGCCGGAACTGCCGCAGGGTAGGGTACCAGGGGCTGTCGTCACGATCCAGCAGCCAGCGGAAGTCGGTATCGAACCGGTTCAGCAGCCACACCGGCCGCGCCAGCGCCCCGGCCAGGTGCGCCGGTGCCGTATCCACGGAGATCACCAGGTCCAGCGCCGTCATCAGCGCCGCCGTATCGGTGAAATCCGCCAGCTCGTCGGTCCAGTCGTGCAGCACCATCCCCGCCGGCGGGTTGGCCGCCTCCGCCGCCGGCGCGCCCTTCTGCAGCGAAACGAACACCACCCCCGGCACCTTCGCCAGCGGTGCCAGGTCCTTCAGCTTCACCGACCGCCGATTGTCCATCAGCGCCTGATCGGGCTGGTCCGGCCGCGGGTCGCCAGACCAAACCAGGCCAACCTTCAACCCTGGCAGCCCGGCCAACCGCCGCCGGAACCCCGCGGCGCGCGTGAGGTCACCGCGCAGGTAAGGCACCGTGGCGGGAATCGTCTCCAGCGTCGTGCCGAACGCCCAGGGCAGGTGCAGCAACGGCACCGCCTCGTCGAAGGGCGGTATCAGGTCCCCGCGGGCATAAACGCCGTCCATGTCCGGAATGGACTCCGCCAGCCGCCTGAGCGATCCCTGCACCTCCAGCAACACCCGCGCGCCGCACGCCGCCACCATCCGGGCGTAGCGCAGGAACTGGATCGTATCCCCCTGCGCCTGCTCGGCATAAACCAGCACGGTCTTGCCCTTCCACGCCGCCGGGTCGGGCCGGCGCAGTGGTTCCCGCGGTTCCCGCACACCCTGGGGGGAACTGCAGGCGCGCCATCGCCAGGCATAGCCGGGCCATCCCTGTTCCAGCCGGCCCATGGTCAGCTGCACCAGGCCGATGCCGAAATTCGCCCCGCTATGGTCCGGCACGAGATCCAGCACGGCGCCATGCGCCGCCACCGCCTCGTCCATCCTGTTCAGCGAATGCAACGCCAGCGCCCGCACAAGACTGGCCTCCACCGGTGACGCCGTCGGGTCCAGGGCCTTCACCCGGTCCGCCAGTGCCAGCGCCTCCTCGCTCGGCCCCACGGCCTGAAGGGCACCGGCCAGCCCGATCATCGCCAAGGGCAGGTCCGGCTCCAGCGCAAGCGCAGTGCGGAAGCTGCGCTGGGCGTCCCGCATCGCCCCCTCGCGGTGCAGCGCAAAGCCCAGCCGCACATGCAGCCCGGGATCCCGCGGAGAAAGCTTCAGCGCGCGCCGCAAAGCCGCGGTCGCCTCCGCGTTACGCTCATCGCGCTGCAGTTCGGCCAGCGTGCTGGCCGCCTCGGCATGGTCCGGGCGCAACACCAGCGCGCGGCGGACCGCGGCCAGCGTCGCGTCGCCCGCCAGCACAACCCAGTCGGACGGCACCGCCGTCGCCGGTACGGCATCCTTGGTCGCCGCCAGCGCGCGCACGACCGCCATCGGCCAGACTGGGTCGCCGGGCGCGCCCCCCAGGCCTTCCATCGGCCGCACCAGCCGCTGCATCACCGGGTCGGCCAAGTGATCCCCCGGCTCCACCTGCGCCTCCAGCAGAGCCTGCGCAGCAGCGTCCTCCGGTTGAAGCCGCAGCGCCCGCCGAAACCAGGTCCGGGCCGCGGATTCCGCGCCCAGTCCCCGGAGGATCTGCCCCATGTCGCGCGCCGGTCCCACCAGGTCAGGCTCCAGCAGCGCCACACGCATCTGCACAATCAGCGCTTCCGCCAGCCGATCCCGCGTAACGAGCGCCCGCCGAAGCCGCCGCAGCGCCGCCAGATCCTCGGGCGCCGCGGCCACAAGCCGCACCTGGGTGGCGATTGCGGCATCGTGCCGCCCCTCCTCCCACAGCAACTGCGCCAGGCTTTCGTCCACCTGGGCCAGCACGGCGCGCGCGTCGGCGGCCAGCTTGCTGCCAGGCACGGCCACCGTGGCGATCACCGTCCCCGCCCGCAGCCGCGCCTCCAGCGCCGCTTCCCCCAGCCGGGCCCTGATCCGCAGCCGCGCGAGGTCCAGCAGGATCTCGGGAGACTCCCTGGCATGCAAGGTCCGGTGCTGTTCGTAGGCCCTGGCCTGCGCAACCGCCGCATCGGCCAGGTCGCCCCGTTCCGCTGCTGCCGCCGCCATCACCTGCCAGTACTGATGCAGGTGCTGTGCGGCCGGCCCTACCTCTGCCAGCAGCGCCGCCGCCTCGTCCGTCCGCTTGTCCCGGAAGGCCTCGATGGCCCGCTGCAACCGCGCCACATCCGTGGCGGGGGCTGCCTCCCGGCTCTCAACCGAAGGTGGCATCCAGAGCCTCCCCAACACGCTGCAAAACGCCGTCCCAGTCGTCACGGGACGTCTGGCGGAACAGCCGCGCCGTGGGGTACCAGGGGCTGTCCTCGCGCGCTACCATCCATCGCCAATCTGGATTGGATGGCAGCAATATCCACACCGGCCGCGCCAGCGCCCCGGCCAGGTGCGCCATGGCCGTATCCACCGAGACCACAAGGTCCATCGCCTCCACCAGCGCGGCCGTATCGGCAAAGTCGTCGATCCCCTCGTGCACGGTGGCGAGCGCCCTGGCCTGCTCCTCCTCCTCGGGGCGCAGCCGGTTGGCCAGCACATGGAAGGCGATGTCGGCCCGCTCAAGCAGGGGCGCGAACCGGGCCAACGGCATGGAGCGCCGGCGGTCGTTCATGAAGCTGGGGTTGCCCCACCACACCACGCCAACCCGTGGCCGCCCGTCGCCGGTGCCAAGCCGCGCACGCCACTTCGCCCGCCGCTCGGCCGGAACCTGCAGGTAGGGAACTTGCCCCGGAATACTCGCCAGGTCGGTGCCGAATGCCAGCGGCAGGCTCATCAGCGGCACCACGGCGCCGGGCCGGTCGGGAGTCCCGGGCGCGCCCGGCGAGTCGTCGCGATCCACGAAGCCGCCGATCGACCCCATCTCCGCCAGCAGCGGCCGCAGCGGAGAGTCCGGCTCCAGTGCCACCTCCACCTCGGCGCCACGCGCGGCCAGCAGCGGCAGGTAGCGCGCGAAATGCAGCCGGTCCCCGGCGCCCTGCTCCATCAGCACGCGCACGCATTGTCCGTGCAGATCCTCGGGCGCGGTCCACGGCACCATGCGGCTCAGCGCCTCCGGCGTGGTGTCGCGGTGGCGCCGCATCTCGTAGCCCGGCCAGCCGCGCGCGAAATCGCCGCGCAGCAGCCGCAGCATCGCCAGGTTCAGGTTGGCATCGTAATGATGCGGCCGGCGGTCCATCGCCGCGGCAAAGCACTCCTCGGCCGCATCGTACTCCCCGGCATTGCTCAGCACCCAGCCAAGGCCCACCAGGATCTCCGGGTCCGTCACCCCCATGGTGCGGGCCGCCTGCGCCGCGGCCACCGCTTCCACGTAGTCCGGGGCCGATTCAAGGGCCAGCTCCGAGAGAACGGCGGCAAGCCCAACCCGCGCGCCCATCAGATGCCGATGCGCCTCTGGATCGCTGGCTGCGGACGGCTCCAGCAGGGCCACGGCCCGGCGGAACACCGGCAGTGCCTGCTTCATCTCATTGGTCTGCCGCAGCGCATCCGCCAGCGCCCGATGAACGACCCCGTCCTGCGGCATCTGCGCCACCAGGGTGCGATACAGCGCAACAGCCTCCTCGCGCGCCTCCGTCGCCCACAAGGCCTCGGCCAGCGGGCGGTAGGCCGCAAGGAAGCCCGGCCGCTGCCGCACCTCGCCCGCCAGCAGGGCCACGATGTCCGCGTACCGGCCCTGATGGGCCAGTATGGTCGCCAATTGAAGCCGGGCGACGTCATGGTCCGGCGCGGCGGCCACCAACGCCGCCAGCGCCTCGGCCGCCCCCGCCAGGTCCCCGACAGCGGCACGGCAGCCAGCCAGCAACTGTCGGGCGGCCTGCATCCCGTGGCTGCCAGGCGCCTCCGTGCCGCCCAGGATGCTGCGCGCCACCGCCTCCGCCGCGGCATGGCGGCCGGCATGGTAGTGCGCGGCCCCTTCCGCCAGCAGCGACTCCAAGCCGCGGTTCGCCGCGCGGAACTCCGCCCCGCTCACGCCGCCTCAGCCGGCACGCAAGGCCGCCCGAACCGACTCGACCACCGGCCCCCAGGCCTCGAAGCCCGGCTGCCGAAACAGCCGCGCGGTCGGATACCAGGGGCTGTCGGTGCGCTCCTCCAGCCAGCGCCAGTCGGCCGCAAACGGCAGCAACACCCATAGCGGCCGTGCCAGCGCCCCGGCCAGGTGCGCCACCGCCGTGTCCACGGAAATCACCAGGTCCATCCGCTCCAGCACCGCCGCCGTATCGCCGAAATCGCGCAGCTCGCGCCGCAAATCCACCACGCCGGGATAGGAGGCCACCACCGCATCGTCACCCCCGCGGATCTCGGTCTGCACCAGGAAAATCTCCAGATCCGGCTGGGCCAGCAGCGGCTCCAGCAGCGAAAGCGGCACGGAGCGGAACATGTCCGCGGCATAGCCGGCATTGCCCGCCCAGCACAGCGCCACGCGCCGCCGTCCCGGCGTGGCCGGTCCCAGCCGTGCCGCCCAGGCGGCGCGCCGGTCGTCGGGCGCGGCAAGGTAGGGCACCCGCGCCGGGATCGTGTCCACCCGCGTGCCGAACACCAGCGGCAGGCTCATCATCGGGCAGACGAAATCGGTATCCGGCACCGCCGCGCCCTGCGGCGTCACCGCGCTCACGCCCGGCATGACCTGCAGCAACGGCACCAGCGGCGCCTGCGCCTCGATCAGCACGCGCGCCCCGTGGTCGGCCAGCAGCCGCGCATAGCGCACGAACTGCAGCGTGTCCCCCTGGCCCTGCTCGGCCGCCAGCAGCACGCTCTTGCCGGCCAGCGGCCCCGCCAGGGTCAGCGGCGGCAACCGCGTGCCCACGGGGTTGAAGGCCGCCAGGTCCGGGGTTTCCAGCCGCGCCTCGAAGCCGGCCAGCCCATCCGCGAAATTGCCCTCGGCCAGCTGCATCATCGCAAGTGCCGCGCGCGCCACCGCATCGCCGGGCGAAAGCACCAGCACCGTCTCGTAGCGCTGCCGCGCCTCGTCCATGTTGCCCTGCGCGAAGCGAATACCCGCAACCACGCGGATCGCCTCCACCGAAGCCGGCTCGACCGCCAGCGCCCGTGTGCCCGCCTCCGCCGCCTCGTCCAGCCGCCCGGCCCGTGCCAGGGCGCGTGCCAGCCGCAGCCGCGGCCGTGCTTCGCCGGGCGCCCGCCCGACCATGATCCGCTCCAGCGCCACCAGGTCGGCCGCATGCTCCGCGTCCACCAGTCGCGGCGCCAGCAGCGCATAGGCGGGGGTGGGGTCGTCCAGCGTCTCCACCGCCAGCTTCAGGCTCGCGATCGCCGCCTCGGTCTCGCCCCGGTTCTGGTACAGGAAACCCTGCACCAGATGTGCCTCGCCGCGCCGCGGGTCCGTCGCCAGCGCCTGGCGCAGATGCTCCTCCGCCTCCTCGACGCGGCCGCGCTCCAGCAATGTCACGGCCAGGTTCACCCGGGCCTCGGCAAAGGCCGGCCGCAGCAGCAGCGCCACGCGCAGGCTGCCGATCGCCTCGTCCGCCTTGCCCAGCATGCGCAGCGCCACGCCCAGATTCATGTGCAGCTCGGCCTCGGCCGGCCGCAGCCCCAGCGCCTGGCGCAGGCTCGCCTCCGCCTCGTGGAAACGTTGCTGCCGCAGCCGCACCACCGCCAGCGCGGCATGCGCCACCGCGTCGTCGGGATCCAGCTGCACCGCCATGGCCATCTGCGTTGCCGCTGCGGCCAGGTCGCCCTGGGCCATCAGCGCGTTGCCCAGCGCCCGGTGCGTCTGCGCATCCTGCGGCTGGTCCTCGGTACGCCGCCGCAGCAACGAAAGCGCCTCGCCGGCGCGGTTCACCATGCGCAGCATCCCGCCGAGATTGTTCACCGCAGCACTGAAGCCCGGCGCCCCCTTCACCGCCCGCTCCACCAGGGCCACGCCTTCCTCGCGGCGCCCCTCGGCGAAGCGCGCCACGCCCAGCAGGTGCAGCGCGTCCGGGTTCTCCGGCTCGCGCGCCAGCACGCGCTCCAGCACCTCGATCGCCTCGCCCATCCGGCTGGCGCCCTGAAGCTCCAGCGCCTCGTTCAGCTCCAGCCGGGTCAGCGGATCGGCGTGCAGGCCGGCATCATCGGCTTCGGGCGGCGGCGTGTCGGACGGATCGGCCATGAAATGCTCCGATAGAGATCATCAATCACCCGGGAAGCGGCCGGTCACCGGCGCGCCGCCCCATGCTCCAGCCGTGGCAGCAGCGCGATCAGCAACCCGATCGCCGGAAGGAACGCAGACACCTGATACACGAATTCGATGCTCGTGGCGTCTGCCAGGCGGCCCATCCCCGCCGCCCCCAGCCCACCGAGCCCGAACGCGAAGCCGAAGAAGATCCCCGCCACCAGCCCCACCCGCCCGGGCAGCAGCTCCTGCGCATACACCACGATGGCGGAAAAGGCGGAGGACATCACCAGCCCGATCAGGATGGTCAGCACGATCGTCATCGGCAGGTTGGCATAGGGCAGCACCAGCGTGAACGGCAGCACCCCCAGGATCGAAACCCACATCACCGCCCGCGTGCCCAGCCGGTCCGCGATCGGCCCGCCCAGCAGCGTGCCCAGCGCATTGGCCGCGAGGTACACGAACAGCAGCACCTGCGCCGCACTCATCGTCATGCCGAAGCGCTCGATCAGATAGAAGGTATAGTAGCTGCCCAGGCTCGCCCCGTACACGCTCTTGCTGAACATCAGCGCCAGCAGGATCGCGATGGCGAACGCGATCTTCCCCGGCGCCAGCGTCAGCCCCCCCGCCTTCGCCGCCGCCGCCCGCGCCCGCGCCGCCCGGTTGTTCGCCGCATACCAGCGCGACACCCAGGCCAGCACCACCATCGCCAGCAACGCCGCAGAGGCGAAGAACGCCACCGACCACTGCCCGCGCGGCAGCACGATCAGCGCCGCCAGCAGCGGCCCGATCGCACCCCCGGAATTCCCGCCCACCTGGAACAAGGACTGCGCGAACCCGTACCGCCCGCCGGAGGCCATGCGCGCCACCCGCGAGCTTTCGGGATGGAACACCGCCGAGCCCACCCCCACCAGCATCGCGGAGACCACCAGCATCGAATAGCTGTGCGCCTGGGAGAGCATCAGCAGCCCCACCAGCGTCGCCCCCATCCCGATCGGCAGCGACCACGGCATCGAACGCTTGTCGGTCACGAACCCCACCACCGGCTGCAGCATGGAGGCGGTCAGCTGGAACGCCAGCGCGATCAGCCCAATCTGTGTGTAGTTGAGGTCGAACTCGTCCTTCAGCAGCGGATACAGCGAAGGGATCAACGACTGCATCATGTCGTTCAGCATGTGGCAGAAGCTCAGCGCCACCAGCACCGGCATCGCCGTCGCGGCGGCCGAGGCAACAGGGGTGGCAGCGGCCGCGGCGGGCGCAGGCGCTTCGGCAACGGCTTTCTGCATCAGGGGCATCCACGCTGGTATGACGTTGCCACTATGCCGCGACCGCACGCCCCCCGGCCAGCCCGGCCAGGGCAGCCCAGCAATTCGCCGCTACCAGAGCCCATGCCAATTGCGCGTCCGATGCGCCTCCTGCGCCGGCGTCAGCGCCCGCGGCCCATCCGCCACCTCGGTATAGGCCACGCCGAGGTCCTTCGGGTTGCGCCAGCAATCCACCACGCCCAGGCTGCGCGTGCACACCATCGGCGGCTCCGGCGGCTTCTCCTCCGGCGCGCAATAGCTCTTGCCCGCGTCCAGCCGCACCAGGGAGCAATCCTTCCCCGCCACGGTCGAGATCACCGCGTCCGGCAGTGTCCGCCCGATCAGCGGCACCCCCGCCACGCTCACCGCGCCCACCGTCGCCGCCGTCTCCAGGCACCCACCCAGCACCAGCGGCAACACCAACGCCAACATCCGGGTCGCATACGTCACCATCCCGCCAGCATGACGCAGCGGAATGAACGCCAGGTTGACGCCGCCTCCCTACGCAGCCTTGCGGAAGGTCTTCGGAATCCCGGCCCGCGGCACCTGCCCATGCAGCGCCTCGTCCGGCAGCCCCTCGCGCAGCACCGCCCGCGCCGCGATCAACTTCTCCAGATCCACCCCGGTCGAGAACCCCTGGCTCTCCAGCAGGAACACCAGGTCCTCCGTCACGATGTTCCCCGAAGCCCCCGGCGCGAACGGGCACCCGCCCAGCCCGGCCAGCGCGCTGTCATACTTGCGGATCCCCTCCTCCAGCCCCGCCAGTGCATTGGCCAGCCCCAGCCCCATCGTGTCGTGCAGGTGCAGCCCCACCAGCACCGCCCCGATCGCCGAACGCGTCGCCCGAACCTTGGCCCGCACATCATCCGGATGCCCGTACCCCACGGTATCGGCCAATGAGATCGCATCCGCCCCCACGCGCGCCACCCCTTCGGCCACCCGCACCACGTCGCCCACCGGCACCACCCCGTCGAACGAGCACCCGAACGCGGTCGAAAGCGTCACCTCCACCGGCACATGCCCGCCATGCGCCGCCTCATGCGCCCGCACGCAGGCCACCATCCGCCCGATCTCGGCGATCTGCTCCTCCGGCGTCCGGTTCAGATTGGCCCGGCTATGCCCCATCGTCACCGAAATCGGCACCGTGATCCGCTCCGCCCCCGCCGCCAGCGCCGCCTCCGTCCCACGCAGGTTCGGGGCGAGTGCCACCACCGTGAACCCCGGGATCGCCAACGCCCGCGCCGCCCGCACGATCTCCCCGGTATCGGCCATCTGCGGAATCAGCTTCGGCGAGACGAAACTCCCCACCTCGATCTGCGGCAGCCCCGAACCCGCCATCGCCGCCACCCAGCGCTGCTTCACCGCCGTCGGCATCCGCCCCTTGGCAATCTGCAGCCCGTCCCGCGGACCCACCTCGCAAATCGTGACCGTTTCCGCCATGGCGCAACCCTCCTCCGCGACCATGTGAACCTGACGCGCCACGCCAGGGTTCGCAAGCCACCCCCTCCCTGTGCCATGCTGCGCTGCAACGAGACATCCCCGGGGCCGAACCTGATGCATTCCCTCCGTGCCCAAGGCCTGGCGGCGTTCGCCGTCGCGGCCCTCCTTGCCGCGCCCGCCCAGGCCCAGATGGGCCCCCCGGGCCCGCCCACCATCGGCACCGTCGCCGCCCAGAAGCGCGCGGTCACCGAAAGCAGCGAGTTCGCCGGCCGCATCCAAGCCGCCGCCCGCGTCGATGTCGTCGCCCGCGTCACCGCCTTCATCGAATCCCGCCTCTTCACCGAAGGCGGCGAGGTCCAGGAAGGCGAGCTCCTCTTCCGGCTGGACCCCGCCACCTTCCAGGCCGAGGTCGCCGCCCGCGAGGCCACCGTCGCCCAGGCCACCGCCCTGCTGCGCAACGCCACCAGCACCCTCAGCCGCGCCCAGGCCCTGATCGGCTCCGGCGCTGGCCGCGCCTCCTCGGTCGACGACGCCCGCGCCCAGCAGGCCAGCCTCGCCGCCCAGCTCCAGGGCGCCCAGGCCCAGCTCCGCGCCTCCCAGATCAACCTCGGCTACACCGAGGTCACCGCTCCCATCGCCGGCCGCGTCGGCCGCGCCACCCTCTCCGCCGGCAACGTTGTCACCCCCGCCTCCGGCCCCCTGGTCACCATCGTCAGCCAGGACCCGATGTACGTCACCTTCCCCGTCCCGGTCCGCCAGGCGCTCGAACTGCGCAACCGCTACGCCGACCGCGGCGGCTTCGCCGCACTCCGCGTCCGCGTCCGCCTGCCCGATGGCCGCCTCTACGCCCAGACCGGCCGCCTGGACTACGCCGACCCCTCCGTCGCCCCCAGCACCGACAGCCTCACCCTGCGCGCCACCATCCCCAACCCCGTCCGCGAAGGCGCCCGCCCCGGCGAGCCCGGCAACCGCGACCTGCTCGATGGCGCCTTCGTCTCCGTCTTCCTCGAAGGCATCGAGCCGGTGCAGGCGCTCGCCATCCCCCGCGCCGCCGTCCTGTCCGACCCCCAGGGCAGCTTCGTCTACGTCATCGACGCGGAGAAGAAGACCCAGCAGCGCCGCATCACCCTGGCCCCTTCCCCGCCTGGCCTGGCCGTCGTCACCAACGGCCTGCAGGAAGGTGAGACCATCGCGGTGGACGGCCTGCAGCGCCTGCGCCCCAATATCCAGGTCAACCCCGTCCCGGCCACCCCGCCCGCAGGCGCACCCCCCGCCGGCGCCCCCCCGGCCGCACCGAGGGGCTGAGCCATGCTCTCCGCCATCTTCGTCGACCGCCCCCGCCTCGCGGTCGTCATCTCCATCATCATCACCCTGGCCGGCCTGATCGCCTGGACCCGTATCCCGGTGTCCCAGTTCCCCGACATCGTGCCCCCCCAGGTCCGCGTCACCACCCGCTTCCCCGGCGCCTCGGCCGCCGTCGTCGAATCCACCGTCGCCCAGCCGCTCGAAGCCGCCATCAACGGCGTCGACCGCATGCTCTACATGAAGAGCAACAGCAGCAACGACGGCTCCTACTCCCTCACCGTCACCTTCGACCTCGGCACCAACCCAGACATCAACACCGTCAACGTCAACAACCGCGTCCAGGCCGCTCTCTCGCGCATGCCGGCGGAGGTCCAGCGCCAGGGCATCACCGTCAACAAGCAAAGCTCGGCGATCCTCATGTTCGCCCAGTTCTACGCCGAAGACCCGGCGCTGACCCCGCTCGTCGTCTCCAACTACGTCACCATCAACGTCCTCGATTCCATCGCCCGCGTCTCCGGCGTCGGCCAGGCCTTCGTCTTCGGCGCGCTCGACTATTCGATGCGCATCTGGTTCCAAACCGCCCGCCTCGCCGATCTCGGCCTGGCCCCGTCCGACATCATCACCGCCCTGCAACAGCAGAACGCCCAAGGCGCGGTGGGCCGCATCGGCGCCAAGCCCACGCTGGAGGGCAACGCCGTCCAGATGAACCTCCAGGCCTCCGGCCGCCGCGCCACCGCGGAGGAATTCGGCGCCATCGTCATCCGCGCCAACCCGGATGGCTCCACCTTGCGCCTGCGCGATGTCGCCCGCGTGGAGCTCGGCCCCGCCGCGCAGGATACGGAAAGCCGCCTCAACGGCCAGCCCGCCGTCTCCATCGGCATCTACCTCGCCCCCGGCGCCAACGCGGTCGATACCTCGCGCCGCGTGCGCGAAGCCCTCGATGCCCAGGAAGGCCGCTTCCCGCCGGGCATGAAGAAGATCGTCTTCTACGACAGCTCGATCTTCGTGGCCGATACGATCAACGAGGTGATGAAGACCCTGGCCGAAGCCTTCGTCCTCGTTGTCCTCGTCGTCTTCGTCTTCCTCGGCAATCTGCGCGCCACCATCATCCCCGCCGTCGCCGTCC
The DNA here is from genome assembly GCA_945888575.1 of Asaia bogorensis. Lineage (GTDB taxonomy): Bacteria > Pseudomonadota > Alphaproteobacteria > Acetobacterales > Acetobacteraceae > CAMDGX01. The sequence continues at coordinate 14,633 of CAMDAM010000057.1, forward strand.
CGGTCAGCGTCATCGGCACCATCGCCGTGCTGCTCGTGCTCGGCTTCTCCGCCAACACCGTCTCCCTCCTCGCCCTTGTGCTGGCCGTCGGCATCGTGGTGGACGACGCCATCGTCGTGGTCGAGAACGTCGAACGCGTGATGGAGGAGGAACCCCACCTCACGCCGAAGGAAGCCACCAAGAAGGCGATGGCCCAGATCACCGGGCCGATCATCGCCATCTCGCTGGTGCTGCTCTCCGTCTTCGTCCCCATCGCCTTCATCCCCGGCGTCTCCGGCCAGCTCTTCCGCCAGTTCGCCGTCACCATCAGCGTCGCCATGCTCATCTCGGCGATCGTCGCCCTCACCCTCTCCCCCGCGCTCTGCGGCGTCTTCCTGCGCCATACCGACCGCTCGCGCGGCATCATGGCCCGTGTCCTGCGCGGCATCGACGGCATCCGCGATGGCTACGCCGCCATCGTCCGCCGCCTCGTCCGCCTCTCCATCCTCGGCCTCGTCCTCGTCGCCGCCACCGGCTTCGGCATCTTCTCCCTCAGCAAGTTCGTCCCCACCGGCTTCCTGCCGGAGGAAGACCAGGGCGCCTTCTTCATCGCCGTCCAGCTGCCCGAAGGCGCCAGCGTGGAGCGCACCCGCGCCGTCGTCGGCCAGGTCGAAGGCGTGCTCCGCTCGCTGCCCCAGGTGCAGAACACCCTGGCCATCGTCGGCTTCTCCCTGCTCGACGGCTCGGCCCAATCGAACGCCGCCTTCATGGTCGCGCGCCTCAAGCCGTTCGAGGACCGCGCCGCCGTGGCAGACCGCGCCCAGGCCGTCATCGGCCGCGTCTTCGGCGCCGCCCAGGGCATCCGCGCCGCCGCCGTCTTCCCCTTCAACCTGCCGCCTATCATCGGCCTGTCCACCGGCGGCGGCTTCGAATACCAGCTGCAGAACCTCGAAGGCCGCGACCCCGCCGAAATGGCCGCCGCCCTCGGCCCGCTGCTGGGTGCCGCCAACACCGATGGCCGCATGGCCCGCGTCTTCTCCACCTTCAGCGCCAACGCCCCCTCGGTGTTCCTCGATATCGACCGCGACAAGGCCCAGGCCCTCGGCGTGGCGGTCACGGATATCTTCACCACGTTGCAGGCCACGCTCGGCGGCATCTACGTCAACGATTTCAACCTCTTCGGCCGCACCTGGCAGGTGAACATCCAGGGCGAGGCCGCCGACCGCATCGATCTCGAGGCCGTCTGGCGCATCCAGATCCGCAGCCGCAGCGGCGCCATGGTGCCGCTGCGCGCCCTGGCCGAAGCCCGCATCGTCCTCGGCCCGCAAACCGTCAGCCGCTACAACAACTACCGCTCCATCACCGTCAGCGGCGCCCCCGCCCCCGGCATCTCCTCGGGCGATGCGCTTGCCGCCATGGCCCAGGTCTCCGGCCGCGTCTTGCCTGCCGGTTACGGCTTCGAATGGACCGGCACCTCCTACCAGGAGGTCCGCTCGTCGGGGCAGACCGGCCCGATCCTGGCGCTCGCCCTGCTCTTCGCCTACCTCTTCCTCGTCGCCCTCTACGAAAGCTGGGTCATCCCCATCCCGGTGCTCCTCTCGGTCGCCGTCGGCGTGCTCGGCGCCTTCGTCGGCCTCTATCTGCGCTCCATGCCGCTCGACCTCTACGGCCAGATTGGCCTCGTCGTGCTCATCGCGCTCGCCGCCAAGAACGGCATCCTGATCGTGGAATTCGCCAAGGAACGGCGCGAGGCCGGCAGCTCCATCCGCGAATCCGCCATCCTCGGCGCCCGCACCCGCTTCCGCGCCGTGGTGATGACCTCGCTGGCCTTCGTCCTCGGCCTGCTGCCCCTGGTCACCGCCAAGGGGGCCGCGATGCTCTCCCGCCAGGCCGTCGGCATGCCCGTCTTCGCCGGCATGATCGCCGCCACCCTGCTCGGCATCTTCGTCATCCCCATGCTCTACGTCACCTTCCAGACCATGCGCGAAGCCACCCACCGCCGCTTCGGCAGTGCCCCCGCGGTCCCGCCCCACCGCCCCCCTTCCCAGGGCGGCCAGGGCTGATCCACCCGGCCCACTGAAGGGGAGGCGCCACCAGGCGCCCCCCTTTCCAGTCTCTTCCCTCCCCACCACGGACCCCCGCCGCGCCCCATCGGGCATGGCACACATGAACTTTTTTCAATGAAAATTTTCTAGTAATTTTTCATCGAAAATGTTCAATATGTCTCCGCGCCGAACGAACACACACACCGGCGCCAGGAGATCCCGCAGATGCCCCCGTCGCCCCATCCCAACAGCCTCGCACTGGCCCTCGCCCGCGCCATCCGCGCCGAGCTGGACCGGCCGGGGCACTGCCCGGCCGATGACCCGGAAAGCCTGATCACCGCGCTCGCCATCGTCATCGCGGCCCATGCCGCCCCGCGCTGCACCTGCGGCACCGCCCAGCCCCACGCCTGACACCCCTTTCACCCCTCGCATTCAAGAGGAGACAGCCCATGCGTGCCCTCCTGGCCCTTCCCCATGGCCTCCACGCCCGCCCCCTGCGCACCGCGCTGGAGCAGGCCGGCTTCGTCATCGCCATGATCGACGACCTCACCGACGTCGCCTCCTTCGCGCGGCATGAGGATTTCAACGTCATCATCCTGGTGAACCCCCCCACCCCGAACGACGCCACCAAGCCCACCCCCCGCACCGGCGCCGGCACCAGCACGGCCACCGCTCTGCGCGCCATCCGCGCCGCCGGCATCACCGCCCCGGTCATCGCCTATGGCGGCATCGCGGCACTCGACCCCATCGCCTTGCTCCGCGCCGGCGCCGACGACGTCGCCAACGCCCCCTGCACCATGGAGGAGTTCGCCGAGCGCTGCCTGGCCCTGGTCCGCCGCGCCCACGGCTTCGTCCGGCCGGAACTCACCGTCGGCGCCCTCACCCTCGACGCCGAAGCGCATGAGGTCCGCCTCGGCGGCCGAACCGTCCGCCTCACCGCCCGCGAATTCGCCGTCCTGCGCCTGCTCGTGCTCCGCCGCGGCGCCGTGGTGCGCAAGCAAACCATGCTCAGCCACCTCTACGCCCAAGACAGCGAGGAACCCGACGGCAAGATCATCGACGTCTTCGTCTGCAAACTCCGCCGCAAACT
>CAMDAM010000058.1 GCA_945888575.1 Asaia bogorensis
CCGTGGCCGGCGAAGAAAGCGTAGTTCGGGCCGCCGAAGGGCCGCGTGTGGGTGGCCGATACCGTGTCCAGCACCGCCACCCGTCCCTCCGCACTGCCGGCCATCGCCGGCCAGGCCCAGTCGAAACCGGAGCCGCTGGCATAGGGGGCAAAGCCCGGCAGCGCGCGGCGCAGCAGGTCGTCATCCGGCAGCCAGATGTATTCGTAGCGCTCCAGCAGTTGCGGATGGGCGGTGAACAGGCGGTGCAGCCCCCGCCATTTCGGCCCCTTGCCATCAATACGCTGAAGATCCGGCGCGCGGTGGCGGTGGGGATCGTCGCCGAAGTAGTTCACCACCAGGTCCCAGCTGCGCTGGCCCGAGGGCGGCAGCCAGGTGGGATGGAGCGAGGAGTCGCCCGCGCGGACGATGACGAGGTTGCGGCGCATGGCGGTCGGTCCGGCGTGGATGCGGCCAAGGCCGGAGCGGCTTTATCGTTCCGCAAGGGGTACCGGTCAAGCTTGCGTGGGGGTCCCGCACCGCACCAGCGCGCGCTGGTGCGGTGCGGGAGCGCTCCTGTATATGTCCGGCGCGGCACCTGGCGCCTTATGGAAGAAAGAATGGCATTCTCTATCCGCCGCAGCCTGGCCTGGATGACGATCTCGCAGGCCGGCCAGGCCGTGACACAGTTCGGCGCATCCCTGATTCTGGCGCGGCTGCTCTCCCCCTATGAAACCGGCGTTTTCGCGATGGCTGCGGCGGTGGCCGGGGCGCTGGGCATGCTGCGCACCATCGGCCTGTCGAATTACGTGATCCGCGCCCCGTCGGTGGACCGGGATTTCCTCGCCGGCGTCTTCACTGTGAACGCGGTTCTGGCGGTTGCCGTATCGACCCTGATTGCCGGGATGAGCCTGCTGGGCGGGCATCTGCTGGGCGAACCAGGGGTGCGCGATGTGCTGATGGCGCTGGCTGTCGTGCCGCTGCTCTCCAGCCTGGAGTTGCTGCCCTCCGCCTGCATCGAGCGGCAGGGCAATTTCCGCGTCATCTCCATGGTCAATCTCGGGCGGAATCTCGTGGCCACCAGCGTGATGCTCGGCGCGGCCTATGCCGGGCACAGCTTCATGAGCCTGGCCTATGGCCAACTGGCCGGCGCACTGACCGCCGTGATCGCGATCAACATGGCCGGGCGGCAGTATGCCAGCGTGCGGTTCGGGCTGACGGGCTGGCGCGAGATCACGCGCTACGGCATCGACATGCTGGCCACCACGGGGGTGATGCAACTTTACATGCGCCTCTCCGACTTCATGGTGGGCTGGCTGCTGGGGCTGCACGCGCTGGGCCTGTATGCGCGCGCCAGCGGCTTGCTGACCATCATGTGGGAGAATTTCCAGCTGATCATCCTGCGCGTGGTCTATGTGGACCTCGTGGCGCAGAAGCGCATGGGGCTGTCGTTCCGCTCCAGCTACCTGCGCGTGCTGTCGGTGGCCACCGCCTTCCTCTGGCCTGCCTTCGGCGGCGTGGCCGTCGTCGCCGGGCCGCTGCTGCTGACGCTGTACGGGGCGCAGTGGGTCAGCGCCCACGTGGCGCTGAGCCTGCTGATGGTGGGTGCGGTCATTGGCACAACAATCCTGATGACCTGGGAGGTCTTCCTCGCAGCGAACGAGACGCGGCGCATGGTGCGGCTGCAGGCAGTCCAGTGTGGTTTCGGGGTGGTGGCGTTCGGAATTGGTTGCCTGTTCGGTATTGCAGGCGCCGCAACGGCACGTGTTGTCGAAGCGACGTTCAACTTCGTGCTCTACCGCCCGCACCTGGCACGCCTCACCGAAACGACGCTGCGCGACGTGCTGCCGATCATGGGGCAGGGGCTGGTCCTGATGATGCTTGCCGTCACGCCGGCAGGGCTTGTGATGCTGGCGCACGGATGGTCTCCCTCGGCGCCGCTGGCTCAGGTTCTGGGCGGCGTCGCGGCCGGTGTGGTGTGCTGGGTCATCGGGCTGCGCGTGCTGGATCATCCGCTGTGGGGCGAGTTCCGCAGGCTGACGGGGCGAACCACGCCCAGCCCGGTGGCCGGGCCCACCCAGTGAAGCCGGTGGCTCGCCCTCGGCTGCTGGTGGCCGAACCGACGTTTCGCGGCGAGGACCACGCCGCGGTGAATGCCGCCTTCCTGCAGGCGCTCACCTTCGCCGCAGGCCCGGCCGTGCTGGCGGCGACGCGCCGGCAATACGATGCGATCCGTGAGGCCGAGCCCGGGGCGCTGGAGTCCGCGACCTGGCAGGAGATCGAGGTGATGCCGGCAGGGGGCGTGAAGCCAAGCCGCATCCTGGCGCAATGGCGCACGCTGTCGGCCTTGGTGGCGGAACACCGGCCAGAACTGTTGGTTCTGCTCTCCACCGGCCCGGAGACGCTGTTCGTGGCACGCGCACTGGCGATGCGCCACCCTCGGCTGCGGCTGTGCCTGGTGCTGCATGGCGTCCTTGCCACCGCCATAGGTTGGCGGTCGCGCGATCCGCGCCGCAGGCTGATCGACCTGCGCTCCGGCCTTCGCATTGCCCGGCATCCGCGCATCCAACTGGTGGTGCTGGAGGACTACATCCGCACCGCGGCGCTGCACCACGGGCTTGCCGACAGATTCCTGGTCTGGCCCCTTCCAGTGGTGGTGCACGAGGCGTCTGCCGTTCTGCCATGGTCGGCACCGACGCGCCTCAACATCGCCTGGATCGGCAGCGCCAACCGGCAGAAGGGGTTCGACGATTTCCTGGCCGTGCACCGGCATGCCGGCCAGCGCCATGACTGGGTCGTGGCCGGCGCGGCCAGCGCGGAATACGACCGGGCGGCGCTTGGGGGGCTCGACGTGCCGACAGGCTGGCTGGATCGGGCCACGCTGCTGGCGCGCATCCGCGCGGCGGACTACGCCTTCGTGGCATTCCGCGGCGAATACGAGCTGACTGCCAGCGGCTCGCTGCTGGATTGCATCAACCAGCGCAAGCCGGTGCTGGCGGTGCGGAACACCGCGCTCGATGCCCTGACCCGGCAATATGGCCCGATCGGCCATTTGTGCGACGATCTCGCCGGCGTGCAGGCCCTGCTCGACGACGAGGCGGCGCTGCGCGACGAGGCCGCCTATGGCCGGTTCCAGGCCTCGCTGGATGCCATTGCCCGCGACCGGCAGCCCGCGGCGTTGGCACGCTTGATCCGCGAGCACATTGCATGACCCAGCTGGCCATCATCATCGTGCTCTACCGCAGCCGGGACGAGCTGGGCGCGCTATGGGACTGCCTGCGGGCGCAAAGCTTCCAGGACTGGCGCCTGATCGCGCTGGACAACAGCCCCGAGGATGGTGGCGGCGATTTCCTCGCCGCGCGCGGCGACGCGCGAGTGGATGTGGTGCGCAATCCGGGAAACCTGGGCTTTGCCCGCGCCGTGAACCAGGGGCTTCACCGGGCCTTGGCCGGCGGCGTGCCACGCAGCCTGCTGTTGAACCCGGACACGGAATTCGCCCCCGAGTTCCTGGCCGAGTTGATGGCGGCGTGGGACGCCACGGGCGCGCAGGTGATCGCCCCGCGGGTGATGTATCATGACGACCCCGGCCGGGCCTGGTACGCCGGCGGGCATCTGGATTACGGCTGGATCTTTGCCAACCGGCACGACCCCTACAACCCCGGCGGGCCCGGAAGCCGGATCGTGGATTTCGCCAGCGGGTGCTGCCTGGGCATCACCGAACAGGCGCTGCGGCAAGTGGGGCTGCTGGACGAGAGCTACTTCGTCTATTGGGAAGACGCCGATTTCTGCCTGCGGCTGAAGGCCGCCGGCGTGCCGATCCAGTATGTGGAGGAGCCGATGCTGCTGCACCATTCCGGCGCTTCCACCGAGGGCGGGGAGCGCAGCCCGGTGGGCGAGGTGCTGTATTTCGGCAATTACGGCGTGCTGCTGCGCAAGCATTTCCCGCTGGCGCACGCGCTGCAGATGCTGCTGCGCACCTTCCTCAAGGAGCGGTCGCGCCCGGGGCTGCGGCCCGGCAGCGGGGGCCGGATCGGCCGCGCATTGCTGCGCGGCTTCCTGCGCCGCCGCCGGCCCGTGCCGCGGGCCTGACCGCTCAGCCGAGCCCCTCGAACAGCGCCGTGGTCATGTAGCGCTCGGCGAAGCTCGGGATGATCACCACGATCTGCTTGCCAGCCATCTCCGGCCGGGCAGCCAGCTTCAGCGCGGCGGCGAGGGCCGCGCCCGAGGAGATGCCGCCGGGAATGCCCTCCCGCTTGGCCATGCGCTTGGCCATGGCGATCGATTCGTCGCCGGTGACCTGGATGACCTCGTCGTACACCTTGGTGTCCAGCACCGCCGGCACGAAGCCCGCGCCGATGCCCTGGATCGGGTGCGGCGCAGGTGACCCGCCGGAGAGCACGGGGCTGGCCGCCGGCTCCACCGCCACGATGCGCACACCCGGCTTCTTCGCCTTCAGCGCCTGGCCCACGCCGGTGATGGTGCCGCCGGTGCCGACACCGCTGACCACCGCATCCACGCCGCCGGCGGTGTCGTGCCAGATCTCCTCGGCCGTAGTACGACGGTGGATATCGGGGTTGGAGGCCGTGCCGAACTGGTCGGCCGTGACGCTGCCGGGGTGCTGGGCGAGCAATTCCTTGGCGCGCGCCACGGCGCCGTTCATGCCCTTCTCGCGCGGGGTGAGGTCGATCTCCGCGCCGAGGTACTGCAGCATCTTGCGGCGCTCGATCGAGACGCTCTCGGGCATGGTCAGGATCAGCCGGTAGCCGCGCGCGGCGCAGACGAAGGCCAGGCCGATGCCGGTGTTGCCACTCGTCGGCTCGATGATCACGGCGCCGGGGCCAATCTTGCCCTCGGCCTCCATCACCTCGATCATGTTCACGCCGATGCGGTCCTTCACGCTGGCGAGCGGGTTGAAGAACTCCAGCTTCAGCAGCACGTCGGCCTTCAGGCCATCCTCCCGGGTGATGTTGGGGATGCGCACCAGCGGCGTGTTGCCGATGGTCTCGGCGATGCTGTCGTAGATGCGGCCGCGCAGCGGCTTGTCGAGCTTGAGGGTGCTGGCCATTCCGGTCTTCTCCTGCCCGGCCGGGATGATCTGCGCCGGCCATTTTCACGCTTTAACTGCGTGTATCCTGGATCATACACCCAAATGCCGCGCCTGCCAGCACCCCGGGCGGCGGTCAGCGCACCTCGCCATCCCCGCGCAGCGGCTTGATGGGGCCGGTAAGGCGGTTGCCCTTCAGCATCGCCTCGGTGGCGGTCATGTTCACCACCAGGAAGGTCTGGTAGTCGCCGGTGTTGGTCGCGGTGTTGTTCTCGATCGTGATCTCCCGCGTCGGCTGGTTCACGCCCTCGGCGCCGATCATGATGAACGTGGTGCGGTTCTCCGCCTGCGGGCCCTTCTGCATGGTGCTGTCGCGCACCACCACGCTGCCGCCGTTGGGGATGTCGATGTGGTAGCTGGCCGTGCCGCTATCCCCATCGCGGGTTTCCACGGAGATGATCTCGGTGCGCAGGGCGCGGCTTTTGATGTGGTGCGCCCGGCGCGTATCGGCGAAGCGGCTGTTCTCGATGCGCAGCAGCTTCAACTGGTTCACGTACACGCCGTGCGCGCAGGGCGAGCAACTGCCGTTGCGCAGGAAGTCGCTGTCGCGGATGGTGATGGTGCTTTGCAGGTTGTTGGCGGCCAGGATGCCGTTCTGGTTGTTGATGAACTTCACCCGTTCGATCGTGAGGTTGGCGCCTTCCGCCCGGATGCCGGCACCGTTCATGTCCGGCACGCGGGCGCGCTGCAGCGTGAGGTTGCGCAGCGTGATGTCCCGCCCCGTGGTCACCAGGATCGCCTTGCCCTGGCAGGCCTTGTCGGTCATCACCGCGCTGGCATCGGGCTTGGCGCCCTCGATCGTCAGGTTGTTGGCAGTGACCACGGCGCAGTCGAAATACTCGCCGGGATCGATCACCACGCGGTCGCCTTCGCGTGCGGCGCGGATCGCCTCGGACGGCATCTTGAACTCGCGGGTTTCGCCCACCTCCAATGTGCGCGCCACGGCGGGGCCGGCGCCCAGCGGAAGTGCGCATTGGGCCAGAGCCAGCAGCAGCATCGGCAGGGCAAGGCGGGCTTCGCGCAATCCGGCCATCGGTGGTCTCCCGTAGGTTTCCCGCCATTGTAGAAGGGCGGCCCGTGCTTCTCCAGCACGTCCGCGTGAAGCTGTTGCTCTAGCCCCGCCCCACCAGCACCACCCCGGCGACGATCAGCGCAATGCCCGCCACCCGCGTGGCGGATACCGCGTCGGCAAACACGAAGTAGCCCAGCACCGCGGCCAGCACGAAGCTGAGCCCGACGAAGGGATAGGCCTGGGAGAGTTCCACGCGGGAGAGCACGCCCAACCACAGCACGGTGGCAATGCCATACAGCGCCAGCCCGCCCATCACCCCGGGGCTGGTGAGCACCGCCACCACGATCGGCACGGGCGCGCCCGTGGCCAGCGCCTCGCGCATCGGCCCGGCAATCATGCCCAGCTTCATCAGCACCTGGGCCACGGCGCCCAGGCCGACGCTGGCCAGGATCAGCAGCAGGATCATGCCGTTCATCGCTATCGCACCCCAAGCCCGGTACGCGCGGCCAACATCACCGCCACCACCGCCAGCACGATCGCCCAGGTCACCCTGTCGCGCGCCGCATACAGGATGGGGTCGTGGTGCATGTAGCCGCGCGCGGTGGAAAGCCACATGCGGCAGTTCCACAGCAGCACCAGCGGCACGATCCCCCACAGCAGGCCGGGCGCGGCGAAGCGCCCGGTGGCCGCCTCGCTCTGCACATACAGCGCCAGCACCAGGCTGGCGGAAAAGGAGGCGCAGACGCCGAACAGTTGCAGGATCTCGATGTCCGCGGGCCCATAGCCGCGCCCGGCCACGGTGCGCCCCACGCGCCCGCTGCTCTCGCGCAATTCCGTCACCCGCTTCACCAGGGCGAGGCTGAGGAACAGGAAGATCGAGAAGGCCAACAGCCACAGCGACAGCGAATGGCCCGTCGCCTCGCCGCCGCCAAACATGCGAATGGTGAACAGCCCGGCGAGCGTGAACACGTCCACCAGCGGCTGGCGCTTCAGCGCCAGCGAATAGGCTAGGGAGGCGCCGGCATAGATCGCGACCACGGCCAGGATGCCGGCCTGCCAGCCCAACACCGCCGCCAGCGCCAGCAGCGCCGCCCCCAGCCCGATGCCCCAGCCCAGCGGCGCCGCGCCCGATGCGAAGGGCCTGCGCCGCTTGGCGGTGTGCGCGCGGTCGGCGGCGAGATCGAGCAGGTCGTTCACCAGGTAGATGCCGGACGCCGCCGCGCTGAACGCCGCGAAGGCCTGCAGCCCGCCCCACCAGCTGCCCAAATCCAGCAGCGCGTGGGAGGTGAGGATGGGCACGAAGACCAGCAGGTTCTTCAACCATTGGTGCGGCCGCATGGCGCGCAGCAGCGTGGGCACCAGCTTGGGGCGCGTGGCGATGCGCCGTTCCACCGGCACGCGCACCTGCGCGGCCACGCCGGCCGACGTTTCCACCAGCACCGCGGCGCCGGCACATTCCCACACGCCGAGGTCGGCGCGCGCATCCCCGGCATAGACAAACCCGCCGCGCCCGAAGCGCTCCACCAAGGCCGCGGCCTTCGCGGCCCCCTTGAGGTTGAGGGTGGCGGAGGACGCAATCACCTCATCGAACAGGCCGATATGATCGGCCACGCAGCGCGCCACCGCCTCGTTCGCCGCGGTGGCCAGCACGATCCGCCGCCCGGCCGCGCGTTGGGCGCGCAGGTAATCGAGCAGCGCCTCATTGTAGGGTAGCAGGGCCGGGTCGGTGGGCGCGGCGGCGGCCACACGGGCCTTCAATGCCGCCCGCCCGCCGGCAAACGCCCCCAGCAAGGCGCCGAGCCGCAGCCCGCCAACCAGCGAGAGCAGCCCTTCCACCAGCGTATCGGTGCGCACCAACGTGCCGTCGAGGTCGACGCAGAGCGGCAGGGAGGCCTGGGCCGCCTGCAGTGGCGGCTGCGTCTGGATCGAAATGAGGTCGCTCAAGAGTGCGGTTCCGTGCAGGGCGCCGGGCAGCCGGCGCGGAAATGGTCGAAGCCGGTCGCGAGATCCCAGGCACGATCGAGCGTGACGGCGCCGACCAGCCCGATCAGCACCACCACCGCGGCAAGATAGAGCCTTTGGGCCGTGCCGCCAGGGCGCAGCGCCGGCGCCAGCCCGGCGCCGAGCGCGAACACCAGGAAATGCGTGTGGGCCGCATAAAGATAGACGCTGCCGCGGAACTGATACTCCAGGTGAAAGACGATATTGACCAGCAGCATCGTCCACAACCCCAGCGCCAGCCATCGCGTCGGCCGGTGCAGCACCGCCGCCACCGCGCCCGCCAGCCAGAACAGATGCCAGGCCAGGAACGCCACGAGCCCGATCGGCCCAAATTCCGGCGCCCGGAAATCGAGCATGGTGATGCCATCCCCCTCCAACGCCACCGGCGTGAAGTGCGGAGAGACCATGGAGAAGCCCACCAGCCGTAGCGCGGTCTCGATCAGGCCTTCGCGGAAGCCCTTGGTGCGCTGCCAGTACACGTCCTTGACCACCGCGAGAGGGGTGGCAAGGAACGCGCCTATCGCATCGAACCATACCAGCGCCGTAAGGGCGGCGCACAGCAAGGCGACACCCAGTCCATAGCGGAGCATCGGCCGGATGGCGCCCGCCAGCCCACGATGGCGCCACCATGCCAATGCCTCGGCGAACACCGGTTGCAGCAGGTTGGTGGTGGTCACGCCGTAGGCGAACGCCGCGAGGACAAAGCGCATCAGCCGGCCATGCCGCAGGTCAGCCAGCCGCCATGCCGCCATGAGCCACGTGGCCGCGATGCCGAGCGCCGCCGGCCCATAGGCCTCCGGGATGATCGCGGTAAACATCTGGCAGCCCGACACGGCGAACAACAGTGCCAACGCCACCGCCGTGCCGGAGGCTACCCTGAGGCTGCGCAGATAGAGGAAGGCCACCGCTACCGTGGCGGCGCCGATCCCCGCCATGACCAGGGCAGCAACCTGGTTCGGCGCAAACCCCAGGGTCCGCAGCGGCCAGGCCAGCGGCCGCAGCAGCACGATCAGCGGGTGCTTCACGTTGCCGCGCTCGTACTCGTCCAGCGCCATGAGTGCGACATAGCGCGGCGGGTCGAAATCGAAGGCCAGGTTGTAGTCGTTGAAAAACTGCCCCTGCGCCAGCCGCAGGCCGAACGCGGCATAGAGCGCCAGGGCGCCGAGCGCGAGCAGCGCCGCCATCCGCAGATCCATGCGGTTCACGGGGAGCGGGACCGGGGCCATGCGTGCGAGGGCCTGCATCGGGGCGAACGGCTCCATGCATCTGAACATCGCCATTGCGGCCGCGGGCCGGCCGCTGTCAACCGCTGCACGCCATGCGCTACAGGCCGGCTTGCCTGCCGTGCTGCAGCGCGGCATGGTGCGCGCGCAACGAAACACAGGGAGCTCATACCATGCCGTCTCGCCGCACGTTTGCGGCGGCCGCGCTTTGCCTGGCCGCAGCCTTTGCCGCCAGCCTTGCCGCCGCCCCGGCCTTTGCCCAATCCGGCCAGCCCCCGCTGCGCACCGGGGTGGACGGCACCTTCGCCCCGCACGCCATGGCCAAGCTCGGCGGCGGCATCGAGGGCTTCCAGATCGACCTGTTCACCGAGGCCGCGCGCCGCATGAAGCGCGAGATCGTGATCGACAGCACCAGCTTTTCCGGCCTGATCCCTGGCCTGCAATCCGGCCGCTACGACTTCATCGCCGCGCCCACCACGGTGACCAAGGAACGCGCGGAGAACATGCTGTTCACCGCCGGCTACCTCTGGACCGCCTTCCAGTTCGGCATCAAGAAGGGCAACACGCCGATCAAGGGTTGGGCCGACCTGAAGGGCAAGGCGGTGGCCGTGAACAAGGGCACCCCGTACGAGCAGCTGTCCAAGGCCGAGGGCGAGAAGCACGGCTTCGCCACGCAGGTGTACGACACTCAGCCGGATGCGATCCAGGCCGTGCTCTCGGGCCGCGCCTATGCCACGCTCGGCGGCAACACTGTCATCCGCTACGCCGCCAGCCGCAACCCGCAATTCGCCGCCGACCTGGAGCTGTCGGAGACCCGTGCGCACTGGGGCGCGCCGTTCCGCAAGGACAGCGTGGCGCTGCGTAACCAGATGCAGGACGTGCTGAACTGCATGAAGCAGGATGGCACGATCGCCAAGCTGTCGGAGAAGTGGTTCGGCATGGCGCCGGCCGCCGATTCGCTGGAGCGGGTGATCACCCCGGGCTACGGCGTGCCGGGCATGCCGGGCTACGACCCCACCCCCTTCACCCTGAAGTGCGACTGAGCTTGGCCACCCCTATCATCGAGGCCCGCGCGATCCACAAGCATTTCGGCGCTCTTCACGTATTGAAGGGCGTCGATCTGCTGGTGGCGGAGCGCGAGCTGGTGTTCGTGATCGGACCCTCGGGCTCCGGCAAGTCCACCCTGCTGCGCTGCCTGAACCGGCTGGAGACGCCGGACTCCGGCAGCGTGGTGGTGGACGGCATCGACCTGATGGCGCGCGGGACGGACCTCAACCGCGCCCGCCAGCGCATCGGCATGGTGTTCCAGAGCTTCAACCTCTACCCGCATATGACGGCGCTGGGGAACGTGACGCTGGCCCTGCGCAAGGTGGCGGGCAAACCCGCCGCCGAGGCCGAGGCGCTCGGGCTGGCGGCGCTGGACCGCGTGGGCCTGCGCGACCGGGCCGGGCACACGCCGGGCCAGCTCTCCGGCGGCCAGGCCCAGCGCGTGGCGATCGCGCGGGCCATCGCGCTGGAGCCGCGCGTGATGCTGTTCGACGAGCCGACCAGCGCGCTGGATCCGGAACTGGTCGGCAGCGTGCTGGCCGTGATGCGCGAACTGCGCCAGGACGGGATGACGATGGTGGTGGTGAGCCACGAGATGGGCTTCGCCCGCGCCGCGGCCGACCGGGTGGTGTTCATGGATGACGGCCAGATCGTGGAACAGGGCGCCCCCGCCGCCATCTTCGAAGCGCCGCAGGAGGCGCGCACGCGGGCCTTCATCGGCCAGATCCAGCGGCACTGATGCCCCGGGGATGACAAGCTGGGAGCGCTTCCTCGACACCTTCTTCAACGCGCGGGTGATGGCCAAATACTGGCCCGACATCCTGTACGGCATGTGGGTGACGATCGAGCTGGCCGTGCTGGTGGTGATCACCGGGATCGCCAGCGGACTGCTGCTCGCCCTGCTGCGCGCCGCCGGCATCCGCCCGCTGAACTGGCTGATGATCTTCGTGGTGGACGTGCTGCGCGCCCTGCCGCCGCTGGTGATCATCGTATTGATCTATTTCGGCCTGCCGAGCGTGGACATCGCACCCTCCGGCTTCGTTTCCACCTGGGCCGCGCTGGCGCTGGTGCTGATGGCGTTCAGCGAGGAAATCTTCTGGTCCGGCATCACCGCCGTGCCGCGTGGCCAGTGGGAGGCTTCGCGCAGCACCGGCCTGTCGTTCACGCAAACATTGCTCTTCGTGGTGCTGCCGCAGGCGCTGCGCATGACCATCCCGCCGCTGACCAGCCGCACCATCGCCATCACCAAGGGCACCGCGCTGGGCTCGGTGGTGGCGGTGAGCGAGATTCTCGGCCAGGCCTCCTCGGCGGTGTCGAACAGCTACAACCCCTCCCCGCTCATGCTCGGTGCCGCGGCCTACCTGGTGCTGTTCATCCCCGTGGTGGTCGCCGGGCGGTGGGTGGAAACCCGCTTTGCGTGGAAGAAGTGATGCTCGATACCTTCTTCAACATCGCGATCATGAAGGCCGCCTGGCCGATCCTGCTGGCGGGGCTGGGGAACACGCTGCTGCTCTCGGCCACGGTGGTGCCGCTGGGGTTGCTCGGCGGGCTGATGCTGGCGCTGCTGGCGCGGCTGCGCTCGCGCTGGGTGCGCTGGCCGCTGATGGCGTGGGTGGATTTCTTTCGCGCCTTTCCGCCGCTGGTGCTGCTTATCTTCCTGTATGCCGGGCTGCCCTTCATCGGCCTGGAACTGGGCGGCTTCGGCTGCGTGGCCATCGCCTTCTTCCTGAACACCGGCGCCTATTACGGCGAGATCCTGCGCGCGGGGATCGACAGCGTCCCTTCCGGCCAGAGCGAGGCTGCCCGCTCCACCGGGCTTTCGGCCACGCAGACCATGGCCTGGGTGATCCTGCCGCAGGCGGTGCGCAACGTGCTGCCGGACCTGATGTCCAACACGCTGGAGGTGGTGAAGCTGACGGCACTCGGCAGCGTGGTGGCGATGCCGGAGCTGCTGTTCCAGGCCCGCCAGGCCCAGAGCCTGACCTACAACCCCACCCCTATCGTGGCTGCCGCGCTGATCTACTTTGCGCTGCTGTGGCCGCTGGTGCGGCTGTTGAGCCGGCTGGAGAACCGGGCCTTGCGGACGGGCTAGCCGCCACCGCGCCGGTTTCCGTCACCGCCCCCCAGACCACCGCCACGCAGGCCAGGCCGCAGCCGGCCAGCACCCACAGCGCCGCCGACGTGCCCGCGGCGTCGGCCACCAGGCCGCCCAGGGCCGTGCTCAGCGTGGCCCCCACTGCCGACATCAGCCCGAACAGGCCAAGGCACAGGTTGAACCGCCCGGTGCCGCGCGTGAGGTCTGCGGCGACCAGCGGCACCAGCACGCCGAATCCGGCCGCACTCACGCCGTCCAGCGCCTGCACCAGGATCAGCATGGTAGGCGAATCCGACATCGCCAGCAGCGCCGCGCGCAGCGGCACCGCCAGGAAGGTGACTGCCAGGACCGGGCGCCGCCCGATGCGCTGTGCCCACCGCCCGACGGCCGGCGCCAACCAGGCCACCAGCACCTGCGGCAGCACGATGCAGGCCGCCACTACCAGGCTGGCATAGCTGCCGGTTTGCGCCGTCGCCTCGCTGGCGATCAGCGGCAGTTGCGCCGCATTGGCCAGGTGGAACAGCGCCACCGCCAGCGCGAAGCCCAGCAGCCGCCGGTCTGCCAGCAGCCGCACGGCGCCGGCCCAGGCGCTGCCGCCCTCCGGCGAGGCCGCCGGCGCGAGCGCCGGCAGGTCGATCGCGCGCAGCACCAGCAGCGCCGGCACCATCAGGGCCGCGGTAAGGTAGAATACCGCGGCTTCCGACACATAGGTGCCGCAGACGCCCATCACCGCCGCGGCCACCGCGCTGCCGATCGCGCCGTAGCGGGCGTTGCGGCCGAGCCGCTCGCCCAGCGCGGCATGGCCCACCAGAACCAGGCTGATCGCCGCGATCGCCGGCATCAGCATGGAGCTGGCGAAGCCGTGCAGTGCCTTGGCGGCCCAGACCGACAGCTCCATCGGCCAGGCGCCGATCAGCAGGGCGCTGGCGGCGATTGCCACGCAGGCGACCATGGCGGCGAGACGCTTGCTGCGCATCGCATCCACCAGGGCGCCGGCGGGCACCTGGCTGGCGATGGCGGCCATCGTGCCGACCGAGAGCGCCAGGCCGATCTGGCCCTGGGTCCAGGCCGCCGCCGTAAGGTGCACGGCCACGAAGGCGCCGAAGCCCGTTTGCACGTTGGCCACCAGGAAATTGAACCAGTCCAGCGCGCGCAATCGCGCCGGCATCCGCTCGCCAGCCATCCCGGTCAATCCTCCGCTGCGCGGGGGGCCTTGGGATCGGGCGGGATCGCCACGGACACTGGGGGGTCGGCCGGCTTGTATGGCTGGCGGAATTGCGGGATGGCGCGGATCTGGTCCGCCGTCATGTCCAGCGTGATCTTTCGGGTGCCGAGGCTGAAGGACAGCGAGGTCCAGGTGACCGCCACGCGGCGGTTGCCCACGCCCAGGAAGCCGCCGAAATCGATCACGGCTGCGCGCGGCAGGCCGCCATCGCCCACCAGCACATCGACGATCCGGCCGACCACCGCGCCATCGGGGCCCAGCACCTGGCGGCCGAGGATGCTGGTGGCCTCCCCTTGGTAGAGGAAGGTCCGCCCGGCCGCCGGCGATGATGCCGGCACTTGGGCCGCCGCCGGCAGGGGCAGTGCGCCGAACGCCAACGCGATCCAGAAGCCAAAAGCCATGCCCTCTGCTCGCCTGGAATGGCGCCCCGCGCAACCACGCAGTGCCTGCCTCACGCAACTGGGAACGGAGCAGCCGCGCTATATTGGTATTGGTGAAGCCAGTTTGAGCACCCTAGGCTGCTAGCATGAGTGCCACCGCCCTGCTGGAACCCGATCCCGAACGCCGCGCCGCGATCACCCGGGCGGTGATGGCGCAGACCGGGCTCGACCGGGCGGGGATCGAGGCTTTCCTGCGCGACTTCTACGGCACCGCAAGGCAGGACGAGGTGCTGGCACCCGCCTTCGCCGGCGTGGCGGAGTGGGAGCGGCACATCGCCACGATCACCACCTTCTGGACCTCCGTGGCGCTGCTGACCGGCGAGTATCATGGGCGGCCGATGCAGGCGCATGCCCACCTGGCGCTGACGCAGGCGCATTTCGCGCGCTGGCTGGCGATCTTCGAGCGGACGGCCCGGGCGCATTTCAGCGAGGCCGGGGCCGAGTACCTGCTGGAGAAGGCACGGCGCATCGCGCGCAGCCTGGAGATGGGGCTGATCCCGCTGGACCTGACCAAGCGCGCCTAGGCACGGCATACTGGGCGTATGGAATCGCACGCCCCCTCCCCTGCCCCGACCGCCGCCGAGATTGCAGCCCAGCTCCTGGCGCTTGCGCCGGGGTATGGCCCCACGCCGTTGCTGGACCTGCCGGCGTTGGCCGCGCGGCTCGGCGTGGCGCAGGTGCTGGCCAAGGATGAGGGGCAGCGGCTGCTGGGCAGCTTCAAGTCTCTCGGTGGCACCTATGCCGGGTTGCGCGCATTGGCCCGGGTGGCGGGGCTGGATGTGCCGGGGCTGGTGGCCGCCCGGCCTGCGGGGCAGCAGGCGCTGGTGTGCGCCAGTGCGGGGAACCATGGGTTGGCGGTGGCCATGGCGGCGCGGCTGGCCGGTGCGCCGTGCCGGGTGTTCCTGCATACCACCGTGCCCGAAAGCCGGGAGCGGCGGCTGCGGGAGCAGGGGGCGGAGATCACGCGGGTGGATGGCACCTACGACGAATCGGTGGACGAGGCGGCCGCCTTTTCACGGGCCGGGGGTGGGTTGCTGTTGCCGGATACGGCGATGGACCCGGATGACCCCGTGGTGGCGGATGTGATGGCCGGGTATGGCGTGATTGCCGAGGAGATACGGGATCAGGCGGCTGCGGCGGGGTATCTGCCGCCGACCCATCTGTTCATTCATGCCGGCGTGGGTGGGTTGGCGGCCGCCATGGTGGAGGGTTTGGCCGGCTGG
Organism: Asaia bogorensis; assembly: GCA_945888575.1. Classification (GTDB taxonomy): domain Bacteria; phylum Pseudomonadota; class Alphaproteobacteria; order Acetobacterales; family Acetobacteraceae; genus CAMDGX01. Next base: position 15,347 of record CAMDAM010000058.1, read on the forward strand.
CTCGCCGCGCCGGCGGCGATGGTGGTGGTGGAGCCGGAAAATGCGCCCTGCGTGGCGGCTGCCCTGGCAGCGGACCGGGTGGTGCGGATTGCGGGTTCGCTGGAGACGGAGGCGGGCATGCTTTCGTGCGGGGAGGCAAGCGGGCCGGCGTTGGCGGTGCTGCGGCGGTACCCGGTGATCCCGCTTTCGGTTTCGGAGCAGGCGCTGCTGGAGGCGCCGGTTGCGTTGATGGAAGCGGGCGGACCGGCGACCACTGCCTCGGCCGCCACTGGGCTTGCGGGGGCTTTTGCTTCCCGGGCGATGCTGGATGGGACGTCGTGCGTGCTGATTGTGCTCAGCGAAGCTGCGATCCCCGGGGGCTAACCCACGAGTCATCGCCGCGGGACGCGGGGTTTTTGCGACGGATTCGGGGTGATTTTGGGCGTGGGCCGGCTATGGGGGCGCGCGGGCGGTGAGCGGCGGGCAGGGTACGGGCGCGCGTTGGCCAGACAGGGACATGCCTTCGGCGGGGGCGCAGCGCAGGATGTAGCCGATCCAGGCGCGCTGGCGGCGGATTTTGCGCAGGGCGCGGGTGCTCCAGGGGGAGTCCGGGTGTTCGGCGGCGTCGAGTTCGGGGGAGGGATACCAGTCCTTGCGCGGCCGGCGGCGCGTGCGGCTCGTGGCCGAGAGGGCGGCGAGGAGGGCCAGCAGGAGGAGCTTCACGGCGGCCGGAATCCGGGCGTGCGTGATCGCCCGCGCCAAGGGGCGCAGGGAGTCGGCTTCGGCCGGAGCGGCGGGGTGAAGTGGCATCACCGGGAATTCCAGCACATCCCATCCCGGTGAGATAGGAAAAAATTTACGTACGTACGAAAAAAATGCTGCGAATGGGAGGGATGGTCCAAGTCGGTGGTGGGGGCTGGGGTGAGGGAAGAGTCTTCTTTTTTCTGAAGAAAAAAGAAGCAAAAAAGACTTTATTCGTTTGGGCCCTGTCCAGATGATCGGAACGTGGTTGGAGTGGAGGGATGGATTGCTTCACTTCGTTCGCAATGACGGGATTGTAGGACATCAGTCAGGGATACTGATATTTCTGGATGATGGCGGAACCGCTTCGCGTTCCGCCCACCTCTGGGTAGGGGGGCTGTTGTTCCCAAAAGACAACCGCCCCGACCCTGAGGGTCGAGGCGGTGCCGCATCAAACGAATGAAGTCTTTTTTGCTTCTTTTTTCTTCAGAAAAAAGAAGATCCTTCCTTACCTGAGCGAAGTGTTCAGCTTCTCCAGCGCGGCGGAACCGGGCACCAGTTCTTCGTCTGACATGCTGTTGAATGGCTTGTCAGATGTTTCCAGGAAGCCGTGCAGGTCGTCGGCGTCGGGGTCGACATAGAGCAGGCCGGTGACGATTTCGCCGCGCGCCTTGTGGGTTTCGAGGAAGTTCATGGCGGCGACGCGATCGGTGACGTCGTAGTCGTTGGCGATCTTGCGCAGCTTGAGCAGGCCGCCATTGTGCTGGCGGACGATTTCGGTGGTGCCGGGTTCGTAGTCTACGGTGATTTCGTTGCGGCCGGTGACGACATCCATGAAGTTCACGGCTTCGTTGTGCTCGCGGACGTAGTCGTAGCTTTTGGTGCTGCCGTCGTGGTTGTTGAACATGACGCAGGGCGAGATGGTGTCGATGAAGGCCGCGCCCTGGTGCTGCAGCGCGCCCTTGATGAGGGGGACGAGCTGGTTCTTGTCGCCGGAGAAGCTGCGGGCGACGTAGGTGGCGCCGAGCTGGATGGCGATGCCGACCATGTCGATGGCTTCGTCCATGTTTTCCACGCCGCGCTTGTTCTTGGCGCCGCGGTCGGCGGTGGCGGAGAACTGGCCCTTGGTGAGGCCGTACACGCCGTTGTTCTCCACGATGTAGGTCATGTTCACGCCGCGCCGGATGGAGTGGCTGAACTGGCCGAAGCCGATGGAGGCGCTGTCGCCGTCGCCGGAGACGCCGAGGTAGATCAGCTCCCGGTTGGCCAGGTTGGCGCCGGTGAGCACGGAGGGCATGCGGCCGTGCACGGAGTTGAAGCCGTGCGAGTTGCCGAGGAAGTAGGTGGGCGTTTTGGACGAGCAGCCGATGCCGGAGAGCTTGGCGATGCGGTGCGGCGGCAGGCTGAGTTCGTAGCAGGCGCGGATGATGGCGGCCGAGATCGAATCATGGCCGCAGCCGGCGCAGAGGGTGGAGATGGAGCCTTCGTAGTCGCGCCGCGTGAAGCCCAGGTCGTTCTTCTGCAGCTCGGGATGGGCGAGCTTCGGCTTGGGAAGGTAGGTCATTCGGCGGCCTCCCGAACGGG
>CAMDAM010000059.1 GCA_945888575.1 Asaia bogorensis
GGTGGCCATGGCGTCGTCTGGCTCCTGCGTCTCGGTCCAATTGGTGATGGCCTGCTCGATGCGGTCTTCGTCGGCGCGGCGGCCTTCGGCGGTGGCGAGGCGCGGGTCGTCGGAGAGGTCCGGGCGGCTGATCACCTTGCACAGGCGGCGGAAGGCGTCGTCGGTGGTGACGGCGATGACAACCCAGGCGTCGGCGCCTTTGCAGCGGAAGACGCCGTGCGGAACGAAGAGCGGGTGGCGGTTGCCCCAGCGCTTCGGTGGTTTGCCGGTGGTGGATTGGGCAATGATGCCGGAGGCGGCGAGCGGGAACATGCATTCGACCTGGCTGAGGTCGATGAGCTGGCCGCGCCCGGTGCGCTTCTTGTGCAGCAGGGCGGCGATGAGGGCGGCGCCGGCGTTGAAGCCGCCATTGGGGTCACCGCCGGCGACGTGGTTCATGGTGGGCGGCCAGCCTTCCGCGCCGGTGATGCTGGGCAGGCCGGAACCCTGTTCCAGCGTGGAGCCATAGGCGCGGGTTTCGGCCCAGGCGGTGCCGGCGGCGTAGGCGGGCATGGTGACCATCACCAGGTCGGGCTTGATCTTCACCAGGGCGGGGTAGTCCAGCCCCAGCTTGGGCAGCACGCCCTGGGAGTAGTTCTCCACCACGGCATCGGCGGTCATCACCAGCTTGCGGGCGAGGTCGGCGCCGTCGGGCCGGGTGAGATCGAGCGTGATGCCGTGCTTGTTGCGGTTGAGCGCGTTGAAGTTGAGGCGGGTCTCGTACACCCAGTCCTTGATCGACTGGGCGGAGTAGTCGTGGCCGCGCCACCAATCCGGATAGGCGCGGCCTTCGATCTTGATGACCTCGGCGCCGAGGTCGGCCATCTGGCGGGTGGTGAGCGGGCCGGCCCAGCCCATCGCCATGTCCACGATGCGCAGGCCGGCGAGCGGCAGGCCGGAAGCGGCGGGGGATGCGGTGCGCGGACGTGGTTCCGGCAGGGGCAGCGCGTTGTCGGCGCCGGCCAGGGGGGCGGTGCCGGTGGCGGCGGGTGGGGTTTCGTTCAGGTGTTGCGGGATCACCGGGGCCTGGAACGTGGCATCGCCGATCCGCACCGTGCCGAAGGCGCCGCGGCCCTGATGGACTGGCTCGGCCAGCAGCTGGGCCATGCTGGGGACCTCCACCAGCGGGATGCGGCGGCGCAGGCCTTCCTCGAACCACTCGCGGGCGGTGCGGGTCTTGAGGATGGGCATGTAAATCGCCTCCAGCTCCTCGGCGGCTTCGAGGCGCTGGGGGGAGGTGAGGTATTGCGGCTGTTCGGCGAGGTCGTTGCGGCCGATCAGGTCGCACCAGTTGCGCCACTGGTCCGGCGTCAGCACGGTGATGCCGAGCCAGCCTTCGCGGCATTCGTAACAGCCCATCGGGAAGGTGGGGTGCCAGCGGTTGATGCCGCGGCGCTGCTCCGGCGGGCCGGGGCTGAAGGTGATGACGGCCTGGTATTCCGTGATGACCGTGTTCGCATCCTGCGCGCTGATCTCGAACATGCGCCCGGCACTGCCGGACCAGAGGGCGGCGCAGGCGGCGATGAAGGCGTTGAGGCCCTGGGGCGCGAAGCCCTGGTATTCCGGCATCATGGCCGGGTGGGCGACCGGGCCGGTGTTCTTCACCAGGCCGGAGAGGGCGCGCATCGTGCTGTCGGTGGCGGCGTAGTCGCGGTAGGGGCCGCTGAGGCCGAACCAGCTGAGCGAGACGATGTGCAGGTTGGGGTGGGCAGCGCGCAGGGCGGCGTGGCCGGTGGTGGGGCTGAGCTGTTCGGCCACGGGGCGGCCATCGAGCAGCACGTCGCTGGCGGCAAGGGTGGCGGCGGTGCGCTCCGGCGTGGCGGTGAGGCCACGCTTGTTGGTGTTGAGCCACGCGAACCAGCCGCTTTCCTGCTGGCCGGGCGCAACTTCCACCAGGGGAGGCAGGCGGCGGAGCGGATCGCCGGCCTCGGCCTCCAGCTTGAACACCTCGGCACCGAGATCGGCGAAGAGCTTGCCGGCATAGGCGAGCCCTGCCCCTTCGCCAAGCTCCGCCACGCGGATGCCGGCGAGGGCCGTCCGGTGCGCTGCGCTCATTGGCGCCTCCTCCCTTGGTGGTCGTGAACTCTGGCTAGACGTCCAGGATGGCGACGGCCTGGCCTTCCTCGACCGCGTCGCCCTCGCCGACCAGGATCGCCTTCACCGTGCCGGCCTTGGGGGCATCGATGGGGATCTCGGTCTTCATGGATTCCAGGATGATGAGGGTGGCTTCGGCGTCCACCGCGTCGCCGACGGCGACCTCGATCTTCCAGACCTTGGCGTTCAGGTCGGACAGCACCTTGAGTTCAGCCAACGTCACCACTCCCTCTATCGATGCCCGCGGCCCTGTGGCCGGAGCGATTGTCGACATTGGAGGAGCCTGGAGCGGGGGGCGTCAACCCCCCGCCATGCTATGGCAGCTACAGCTTGAGGCGTTCGGGGATAACCAGGCCGAGGCGCACGGGCACGTGCCAGTCTTCCGGGATCTCGCGCAGCGTGCGGAAGCCGACGCGGTGGTAGTTCGGCAGCGCGCGGGGATGGTCGGCGGTGCAGGTGTTCACCGTCATGGCGCGCGGGCCCATGCGCCAGGCGGTGTCGACGGCGTGGCGCAGGAAGGCCGTGCCCATGCGGGCACCGACGGCCTGCGGCATCAGGCCGAAATAGCTGAGGTTCACCACCGGCCAGGCGTTCCGGTCCAGCTCGTAGAAGCCGAGGATCTCCTCGCCGCGCTCCAGCACATGGATGGAGATGTTGGGGTCGCGCAGCAGGGCGGCGAGCTGGCGGTCCGGCACGGTGCGGCGCAGCCACCAGACGTAGTCGGCGCCCACGGTGTTGTAGAGGTGGCGGTAGAGCTCCACCGAGCAGTTCGCCACCGTGCGCACCGCCACGCCTTCCGGCAGGACGGGGGCGGGATCCGCGGGGGGACGTTCCATGCGCAGGAACGTCACCACCACGCCAACGCGGACAACCGGCTCCACGAGGTGGATCAATCGTCCAGGAAGCTGCGCAGCTTGCGGCTGCGGCTGGGGTGCTTCAGCTTGCGCAGCGCCTTGGCCTCGATCTGGCGAATACGCTCACGGGTGACGTTGAACTGCTGGCCGACCTCTTCCAGCGTGTGGTCGGTGTTCATGCCGATGCCGAAGCGCATGCGCAGCACGCGCTCCTCGCGGGGCGTGAGGCTGGAGAGCACGCGGGTGGTGGCCTCGCGCAGATTGGCCTGGATGGCGGCATCGAGCGGGATGACGGCGGCCTTGTCCTCGATGAAGTCGCCGAGATGGCTGTCTTCCTCGTCGCCGATCGGGGTTTCGAGGCTGATCGGCTCCTTGGCGATCTTGAGAACCTTGCGCACCTTCTCCAGCGGCATGCCGAGCTTCTCGGCCAGTTCCTCGGGCGCCGGCTCGCGGCCGATTTCGTGCAGCATCTGGCGGCTGGTGCGGACCAGCTTGTTGATCGTCTCGATCATGTGCACCGGGATGCGGATGGTGCGGGCCTGGTCGGCGATGGAGCGGGTGATCGCCTGGCGGATCCACCATGTGGCATAGGTGCTGAACTTGTAGCCGCGGCGGTACTCGAACTTGTCCACCGCCTTCATCAGGCCGATGTTGCCCTCCTGGATCAGGTCCAGGAACTGCAGGCCGCGGTTGGTGTATTTCTTGGCGATCGAAATCACCAGGCGCAGGTTGGCCTCGATCATCTCCTTCTTGGCGCGCGCGCTGTCGCGCTCGCCGCGGGAGACGGTCATGAACACGCGGCGGAACTCGCCGATCGGCAGGCTGGCATCGGTGGCGATGGCGGCGATCTGGCCGCGCACCGTGCCGATGTCGCCGGTGTGCTTGGCGACGAAGTTCTTCCAGGACTTGCCCGTCAGGCGGCCGATGCGGTCGATCCAGTTCGGGTCCAGCTCGTGGCCGCGGTACTGGGTGAGGAAGTCGTCGCGCGAGACCTTGCAGCTCTCGGCCATGCGCAGCAGCTGGCCTTCGAGGCCCGTGAGGCGCTGGTTGAGCTGCTTCAGCTGGGTGACCAACTCCTCGATGCGGTTGTTGTGCAGGCGAACCTGCTCGACCTTGGCGACCAGCTCCTCGCGCAGCTTCTCGTAGCTTTTCTCGCTGCGGGCGTTGACCTCCTCGCCGGAGGTCATGGTCTCCAGGCGCTTGGACTGCATCTTGTGCAGCTTCTTGTAGAGCGCCTCGATCTCCTCGAAGTTCGCGAGAACCTCGGGCTTCAGCTTCTCCTCAAGCGCGGAAAGCGACAGGCCGCCACCGCCCTCGCCTTCCTCGTCGTCGTCGTCGCCGGCGGCTTCGAAGGCCGGGGGTGGGGCGGGGGCTTCCTCAACCGCCATGCCGTCGGCAACGCCGTTGGGGGCGGGGCCGCCCTGGGTGGCTTCCAGGTCGATGATGTCGCGCAGCAGCATGCGCCCGGCCTTCAGCGCGTCGTGCCAGGCGATGATGGCGCGGAAGGTGAGCGGGCTTTCGCACAGCCCGCCGATCATCATGTCGCGGCCGGCTTCGATGCGCTTGGCGATGGCGATTTCGCCCTCGCGCGAGAGCAGCTCCACGCTGCCCATCTCGCGCAGGTACATGCGCACCGGGTCGTCGGTGCGGCCCAGGCTGGCCTCGTCCACGTTGCCGGTGGGCTCGGCCTCCTCCTCCTCCTCGGCCTTCTCGGCCTTGACGGCGGGGACCTCGCCTTCCTCGGCTTCCTCGCCTTCTACGACCTGGATGCCCATTTCGGAGAAATTGGCCATCACGTCCTCGATCTGCTCCGAGGAGTTCTGGTCGGGCGGCAGAACGGCGTTCAGCTCGTCGAAGGTGATGTAGCCGCGCTCCTTGCCGCGCGCGATCAGCCGCTTGACGGCGACCGACTGCACATCCAGCAGCGTGGTATCGCCATCCGCGTCCGGCGTGGTGGCTTCGGCGGCAGTGCTCGGCTTGGTGGCCATGGATCCGTTCACTCCAATACGAGGGAGCCGTGCGAAAAGTCGTCCGGCGGCTGCCAGGTAGGCACAAGGTCGGTCGGCGCGGGGTCGTCCGGCGACGTTTAAAGCTCCAAGCTCACGGCGCCTCGCTTTCGCCAGGCTCGCCCCGCATAACCGCGGCGCGGGCCGCCGTGAGAACGATCAACCGCCGCTGCGCCGCCTCGTCGGCTTTCGCCGCAAAGGCCGCGCGGGCCGCCTCCACCTCCTCGTCCAGCCGTTCCGGGTTCATCAGGCCAAAGAAATGCCACCAGCCTGCCCCGGCATCCGCCGGCATGGCATCGGCAGCGGCGCAGCCCGGCAGCGGTATGGGAACCACCGACAGCGCCTGCGCCACATCCGCAGCCAGACCGGAATGGGTCAGGTGGGACATGAGGCCTGCGGAGTCAAGCACCTCCGCGGTCTGGGACCACTGCAGAATCGCATCGCGGAGCCGCGTGAGGGCTGGCGGCAGGTCGAGCGTGGCGAAGGCTTCCTCCACATCGGGCAGCAGGGTGGGGTGCTGGAGCAGGATCGCGACCAGCGCGCGGGCGCGTTCGGCCGTTGCCGTGCCATTACCGGGGGTAGGCCGCTGGAAGCGCGGCACGGGGCGGAGCGGGGGCATGCCATAGCCCGCGCGGCCCATGGGGCGGCTCCGGGGCGGGCCACGATCCGGCCGGCGGGCGCGCAGGCGCTCACGGAAATAGCGGCGCATCTCCCAGGCCAGCGGCTTGTCCGCCACCTTGTCGGCCACCGCATCCAGGCGGCGGGAGAGGGCGGCGCGGGCCTCCACCGTATCGGCGGTGCCTTCGGACAGCAGGTCGAACAGCGCCTCGGCCACCGGGCGGGCGGCGTCGAGCACGGCCTGGAAGCCCGGCGCGCCCTGGCGGCGCACCAGGGTGTCGGGGTCTTCGCCGGCGGGCAGGCTGGCCAGGCGCAGGGTGCGCTCGGCGCCGAGCATGGGCAGGGCGAGCTCGGCGGTGCGGATCGCGGCCCGCGCGCCGGCGCCATCGCCGTCGAAGCACAGCACCGGGGCGTCGGACAGGCGCCACAGCTCCTCCAGCTGTTCGTCGGTCAGCGCCGTGCCGAGCGGGGCCACGGCGCCGCCGAAACCGGCCTGGTGCAGGGCGATCACGTCCATGTAGCCCTCCACCGCCACCACGGCCGCACCGGTGCGGGCAGCCTCCCGCGCGAGGTCCAGGCCGAACAGGGTGCGGCGCTTGGAAAACACCGCGGTTTCCGGGCCGTTGACGTATTTGGGCTGGCCGTCGCCCATGATCCGCCCGCCGAAGCTGATGGTGCGGCCCCGCCGGTCGCGGATCGGGAACATCACGCGGTTGAAGAACAGGTCGTAGGGCGCCCTGCCCTCATCCCCCGGGCGCATCAGCCCGGCTTCGAGCAGGAGTTCGGGCGGGATGCCCTCGCGCGCCAAGTCGGCGGCCAGCGCGCCGCGGCCCTCGCCGGACCAGCCGAGGCCGAAGCGATCGATCGTCTCCTCCGACAGGCCGCGGCCGCGCAGGTAATCCAGCGCCCGCGCACCCTCCGGCAGGCGCAGGCGGCGGCGGTAGGAGGCCTCGGCGGCGGACAGCACCTCCTGCAGGGAGTGGCGCACGCGCTCGGCCTCTGCCGCGGCAGGGGTGGGCTTGGGCACATCAAGCCCGGCCTCGCCGGCCAGCTGCTCCACCGCCTCTATGAAGCCGAGGCCCTGGGTTTGCATGACGAAGCTGATGGCGTCGCCATGCTGACCGCAGCCGAAGCAGTGGTAGCCGTTGTCGTAGACGTAGAAGCTCGGTGTCTTCTCGTTGTGGAAGGGGCAGCAGCCCTTCCAGTTACGGCCGGAGCGGGTGAGCTTCACCCGCCGCCCCACCACCGCCGCCAAGGGCGTGCGGGCGCGCAGTTCGTCGAGGAAACCGGCCGGCAGGGCCATGGGGGATCAGCCGCCCAGCTGGGCCTTCACCATCGGGCCCACCCGGCCCATGTCCAGCACGGCGCCGTACTTGGCCTTCAGCACCGCCATCACCTTGCCCATTTCCTTGATCCCCGTCGCGCCAGCCTCGGCGATGGCGGCCTTCACGGCCTCCGCGGTGGCGGCCTCGTCCATCTGGGCAGGCAGGAAGGCCTCGATCACCGCGATCTCCGCCTCCTCCTTGGCCACCAGGTCGACGCGGTTGCCCTGGCGGTAGAGATCGACGCTCTCGCGGCGGGACTTCACCATGGTGCGGAGCATGGCGATCACCTCCTCATCGGGCACCTGGGTGATGCCCTTGGGGCGGGCGGCGATGTCCACATCCTTCAGGCGCGAGGTGATCATGCGGATGGCGGAAACGCGGGCGGCGTCCTTGGCCAGCATGGCTTCCTTGAGCTGGGCGGTGAACTGCTCGCGCAAGGGGGCGGTCGTTGTCATGGCATCGGCCTCCGTAAAAATGTCCCTCTATCATATAGCGTGCCCGTGAAGGCATGCCCGCGGCGCATGGGAAATTTCTTCCCACACACGACGCGCGCGTTGAAGTGGGAAGTTTTTTCCCATATAGCCCAGGGCATGAGCAGCGCCCCCGCGACCGTCGACAGCATCATCGAGACAATGGGCGGGGCGGATGCCGTCGCCCGCCGGCTGGGCGTGGGCACGGAGGCGGTGCGCAAGTGGCGCCAGGGGCGCAGCATCCCCTCCAAGCACTGGCCCGCCGTGATCGCCGCCACCGGACTTTCCCTTGCTGACATGCCCGGGGCCGCAGCCCCCCAGACAGAAGGCACCATCATGCCCGAACCCACTGCCCCCCATGCCGCGCCCGAGGGTGCGACCGCAGCGCTGGTGCTGGAAGATGGCAGCGTTTTCTGGGGCCGCGGCATCGGCGCCCATACCGCCGGCACCGAGCCGGCCGAGATCTGCTTCAACACCGGCATGACCGGCTATCAGGAAACGCTGACCGACCCCTCCTATGCCGGGCAGGTCATCACCTTCACCTTTCCGCATATCGGCAACGTCGGCACCAACGGCGAGGATATCGAGGCCGCCACGATTGCCGCGCGCGGCGTGATCGTGAAGCAGGACATCACGGAGCCGAGCAACTGGCGCAACCACCAGCACCTGGACGCCTGGCTGCGCGGCCAGGGCGTGACCGGGCTGGCCGGGGTGGACACGCGGGCGCTGACCATCCGCATCCGCGACGGAGGGGCGCCCTCCGGAGTGCTGGTCTTCCCGGCCGATGGGCGGTTCGACATCGAGGGCGCCATGGCGCGGGCGAAGGCATGGCCGGGGCTGGAGGGCATGGACCTCGCCAAGACCGTCGCCTGCACCCAGGCCTATGAGTGGGACGAAACCACCTGGGCCTGGCCGACCGGCTATGGCCGGCAGACCGAACCGAAGCATCACGTGGTGGCGGTGGATTACGGGGCGAAGCGCAACATCCTGCGCTGCCTGGCCGCCGCCGGCTGCCGGGTGACGGTGGTGCCCGCCACGGCTACCGCCGAGGACATCCTGCGCCACAACCCCGATGGCGTGTTCCTCTCCAATGGCCCCGGCGACCCCGCCGCCACCGGCACCTATGCCGTGCCGGCGATCCAGGGCGTGCTGGCGGCCGGCAAGCCGGTGTTCGGCATCTGCCTGGGTCACCAGCTGCTGTCCCTCGCCCTGGGCGGCAAGACCTTCAAGCTGGCGCGCGGCCATCGCGGTGCCAACCAGCCGGTGAAGGACCTCACCACCGGCCGCGTAGAGATCACCAGCCAGAACCACGGCTTCGCGGTGGATCCCGACAGCCTGCCAGAGGGCGTGCAGGTGACGCATGTGAGCCTGTTCGACCAGAGCAACGAGGGGATTGCCTGCCCCGCCAAGCGCGCCTTCAGCGTGCAGTACCACCCGGAGGCGAGCCCGGGGCCCTCTGACAGCCACTACCTGTTCCAGCGCTTCGTCGACCTGATCGAAGCCAAGGCCTGAGCCGCCACACGATCCGCCTGGGACACCAGGCGCTGCACTGCCACTGCCGCCTGGACCCCACGCCCAACGGCGTGGCCCGGGCCCGCACACTGACCGGAGCCTGAGATGCCGAAGCGCACCGACCTCAAGAGCATCATGATCATCGGCGCCGGCCCGATCGTGATCGGACAGGCCTGCGAGTTCGACTATTCCGGCGCCCAGGCCTGCAAGGCGCTGCGCGCCGAGGGCTACCGGGTGATCCTGGTGAACTCCAACCCCGCCACGATCATGACCGACCCGGGCCTGGCGGATGCCACCTATATCGAGCCGATCACGCCGGACATGGTGGAGAAGATCATCGCCAAGGAGCGGCCCGATGCGCTGCTGCCGACAATGGGCGGGCAGACCGCGCTGAACACGGCGATGACCCTGGCGGCCAGCGGGGTGCTGGAGAAGTACAACGTGGAGCTGATCGGCGCGAAGGCGGACGTGATCGACCGCGCCGAGGATCGCCTCAAATTCCGCGATGCAATGAGCGAGATCGGCATCGAGAGCCCGAAGAGCCGGATCGCGCACACGATGGAAGAGGCGCGCGCGGCCTTGACCGAGATCGGCCTGCCGGCGGTCATCCGGCCCAGCTTCACCCTGGGCGGCACCGGCGGCGGCATCGCCTACAACAAGGAAGAATTCGAACGCATCGTGGCCGGCGGGCTCGATGCCTCCCCCACCTCCGAGGTTCTGGTCGAAGAATCCGTGCTCGGCTGGAAGGAGTTCGAGATGGAGGTGGTGCGCGACAGCAAGGACAACTGCATCATCATCTGCGCCATCGAGAACGTGGATCCGATGGGCATCCATACCGGGGATTCCGTGACCGTCGCGCCGGCGCTGACGCTGACCGACAAGGAATACCAGGTGATGCGCGACGCCTCGATCGCGTGCCTGCGCAAGATCGGCGTGGATACCGGCGGATCGAACGTGCAGTTCGCGCTGAACCCGGCTGATGGGCGCATGGTGGTGATCGAGATGAACCCGCGCGTCTCGCGTTCTTCCGCGCTGGCCTCGAAGGCGACCGGCTTCCCGATCGCCAAGGTAGCGGCACGCCTGGCGGTGGGCTACACGCTGGATGAGCTCGCCAACGACATCACCATGGTGACGCCGGCCAGCTTCGAGCCAACCATCGACTATGTCGTTGTCAAAATTCCCCGCTTCACCTTCGAGAAATTCCCCGGCACGCCGGCCATGCTGTCCACCAGCATGAAGTCGGTCGGCGAGGCGATGGCGATCGGGCGCAGCTTTGCGGAGGCCCTGCAGAAGGGCCTGCGCAGCATGGAGACGGGCTTTGCCGGGCTCGACCCGGTGGAAGCCCCGGGCGATGGCGGAACCGACGCCTTCCGCGCCGCGCTGTCGCAGCCGAAGCCGGACCGCCTGCTGATGGCAGCCCAGGCGTTGCGCGCCGGCCTGTCCGTGGAGGAGATCCACGAGGCGAGCAAGTTCGACCCGTGGTTCCTGCGCGAACTGGAGAAGATTGTCGCCGCCGAGCGCGAGGTTTCCGCCAACGGCCTGCCGAAGGATGCGACCAGGCTGCGCCGGCTGAAGGCGATGGGCTTTTCCGACAAACGGCTGTCGGTGCTGGCGAACACGACCGAAGCCGAGATCGGCGCGCTGCGCGGCAAGCTCGGCGTGCTGCCGGTGTACAAGCGCATCGATACATGTGCCGCCGAATTCGCCGCCGCGACCCCCTACATGTATTCCACCTACGAAGGCGGCTTCGGCACTCCGATGTGCGAATCCGAGCCGACCAACCGGCAGAAAATCATCATCCTCGGCGGCGGACCGAACCGCATCGGCCAGGGCATCGAGTTCGACTATTGCTGCGTGCACGCCGCCTATGCGCTGAAGGAGGCGGGGTTCGAGACCATCATGGTCAATTGCAACCCCGAAACAGTCTCCACCGACTACGACACCTCCGACCGGCTGTATTTCGAGCCGCTGACGGCCGAGGACGTGATCGCGCTGATCCGGCTGGAACAGACCAACGGCACCGTGCTGGGCTGCATCGTGCAGTATGGCGGGCAGACGCCGCTGAAGCTGTCCCAGGCGCTGGCCAAGGCGGATATCCCCATCCTGGGCACCAGCGCCGATGCCATCGACCTCGCCGAGGATCGTGAGCGCTTCCAGCTGCTGCTGCAGAAGCTGGGCCTGCGCCAGCCGGAAAACGGCATCGCCCGCTCGGCGGAAGAGGCGGAAAAGATCACCGACCGCATCGGCTTCCCGATCGTGATCCGGCCGAGCTACGTGCTGGGCGGCCGCGCCATGGAGATCCTGTACGACGGCAAGGGCCTGGCCCGCTACATGCGCGACAGCGGCGAGGCCGCACTCTCAAGTGGCCCGCTGCTGATCGATCGCTACCTCAACGACGCGATCGAGGTGGATGTGGACTGCATCTGCGACGGCGAAGAGGTTTATGTCGCCGGCGTGATGGAGCACATCGAGGAAGCCGGCATCCATTCCGGCGACAGCGCCTGCGCCCTGCCGCCCTACACGCTGTCGCCCGCCATGGTGACGGAGTTGAAGGCCGAGACGGAAGTGATGGCCAAGGCGCTCGGCGTGGTCGGCCTGATGAATGTGCAGTACGCGATCAAGGACAACGTGATCTACGTGCTGGAAGTGAACCCCCGCGCCTCCCGCACCGCGCCCTTCGTCGCCAAGGCCACCGGCGTGCCCATCGCCAAGATCGGCGCCCGCGTGATGGCCGGCGCCAAGCTGCGTGAGTTCAAGCTGGACGATGACAGCATCGCGCCGCACGTGGCGGTGAAGGAGGCGGTGTTCCCCTTCAACCGCTTCCCGAACGTGGACACGATCCTGGGCCCGGAAATGAAATCCACCGGCGAGGTGATGGGGCTGGATTCCAGCTTCGAGCGCGCCTTCGCCAAAAGCCAGCTCGGTGCGGGCGTGAAGCTGCCGGAATCCGGCACTGCGTTCCTGTCGGTGCGCGACAGCGACAAGGTCGCCGCCGTGGGCGTGGCACGCCGCCTGATCGACAACGGTTTCACCATCCTGGCCACACGCGGCACGGCGGCGCATCTGCGCGAGGCCGGGCTTTCGGTGGGCGTGGTGAACAAGGTGCTGGAGGGAAGGCCGCATTGCGTGGACGCGATCAAGTCCGGCGATGTCCAGATCGTGATCAACACCGCGGCCGGCGCGCAATCGGTGGCGGACAGCTTCGATATCCGCCGCAGCGCGCTGACGCATGGCGTGCCGCACTACACCACCATCGCCGGCGCACGGGCCGCCGCCCATGCCATCGCGGCGTTGAAATCGGGCACCCTTGAAGTTGCCCCTCTGCAAGCGTATTTTCGTGGATCGTTCTGATACCCCCGTCGCGACCCGGCTTTTGCCGCGTCGCGGCGGTTGCGTTTCAGGGCTTGCGACGTCGCCCAAACGTCGCCACGTCCTAGAGGATTTGCTTCTCTTCGCTTGAGGTTTGCGCAGTGCAGAAATTTCCGATGACCGCGCCCGGTCTGAAGCGACTGGAAGAGGAGCTCAGGACGCTGAAAGGCGTCGAGCGCCCTGCGGTCATTCGCGCCATCGCCGAGGCGCGCAGCCATGGCGACCTGAGCGAGAACGCCGAGTACCACGCGGCGCGCGAACGCCAGTCCTTCATCGAAGGCCGCATCGCGGAGCTGGAGGAGATCGTCTCGGCCGCCGAGGTGATCGACCCCGCCATGCTCTCGGGCGACCACGTGATGTTCGGCGCCCATGTGCGCGTGGTGGACGAGGAGACGGAGAAGGAAGCCACCTACCAGATCGTCGGCGTGCACGAGGCCGACATCAAGCATGCACGGCTGTCCATCTCCTCCCCGCTGGCCAAGGCGCTGATCGGCAAGAAGATCGGCGACACGGTCTCCGTTCCCGCGCCCGGCGGCGACCGCAGCTACGAGATCCTTTCCGTCCGCTTCGGCTGATCGCACGCCCATGCCCATGATCAGCCTGGCCGATGTGCGCGCCGCGGCCGCGCGCATCGAAGGCCGCGTGCTGCGCACGCCGATGATCCCGTGCGATGCCATCTCGCGCGCCACCGGGGCGCAGGTATTCCTGAAGCTGGACAACCTGCAGGCCACCGGCGCGTTCAAGGAACGGGGTGCTGCCAACCGCCTTGCGCTGCTGAGCGCGGATGAGCGGAAGGCAGGCGTGATCGCCATGTCGGCCGGCAACCACGCCCAGGCAGTGGCGCGGCATGCCAGCCTGCTGGGCATCGCCGCCAGCATCGTGATGCCGCAGCACACGCCGGCCACGAAGGTGACGCGCACCGCCTCCTGGGGCGCGCGCGTGGTGCTGCACGGCGAAACGTTGGCGGAAGCGGCGGAGCATGCGCACGCGCTCGCCGCGAAGGAAGGCCTGATCTTCATCCATCCCTATGACGACCTCGGCGTGATGGCCGGCCAGGGCACCATGGCGCTGGAGATGCTGGCCGACGTGCCCGATCTCGACATGCTGGTGATCCCTGTCGGCGGCGGCGGGCTGCTCGCCGGCTGCGCGGTCGCGGCCACGGCGCTGAAGCCGGGCATCGAGGTGATCGGCGTGGAGGTGGCCGCCTATGCCGCGCTGGCGCAGCGCCTGGCGGGGCAGCCGGTATCGGTCGGCGGTGCCACCATCGCCGAGGGCATCGCGGTGCGCGACATCGGGGAGACGCCGCTGCGCCACATCCGCGCCCATGTCGCCGACGTGGTCGTGGTGCCGGAGCGCGCGGTGGAGGAAGCGATCGCGCTGCTGGCCGAGGGCGCAAAGGTGGTGGCCGAAGGCGCGGGAGCTGCGGGCGTGGCGGCACTGCTGGCCCTGCCCGACCGTTTCGCCGGCAAGAAGGTCGGCGTGGCCATCTGCGGCGGCAACATCGATGCGCGGATCCTCGCCAACGTAATGCTGCGCAACCTGCTGCGCGACGGCAGGCTGGTGCGGCTGGTGCTGGAAATTCCGGACCGGCCCGGCGTGCTGGCCGATATCGCCGGGCGCATCGGCACGGCCGGCGGCAACATCATCGACGTATCGCACCACCGCCTGTTCGCCTCGCCCAGCGTGCAGGCAGCACAGCTGGAAGTGATGTTCGAAGCGCGCGATCCCGCCCATGGCGCGGCGATCGTGCGCTCCCTGGAACAGGTCTACACGATCCGCCGGATCTGAGCCGGGCTATGGCGGGTGCTCGGCCCGCCAGCGCACGGCTCCGGCCAGTTCCGGCACACGCTCCGGCTGGTCCGCGGAACCGGAGAGGCGCAGGCCGATCTCCGGCGCGTCGGGCACTGCAGGCACCAGCACCAGGCGCAGCCCCAGCAAAGCGCGGGTAAGGTCGATCGTGCCGCTGACAGTGGCCGCTCCGGCCCGCCCGTCCAACGCGGCCTGCCGCAGCAACAGGCCGCCATTCTGAATCTCACCGTCCAGCGACAGAAGATCGAAGGCCGTGCTTCCACCCGCCAGGGCGGCGCGCAGGTCGGCCTCCTCCAACTGTGGGCCCATGCGCGCCATGCCGATCCCCGCCAGCGTGCCGTCGCGGGCAGACAGCGAGACACTGCCCCCCAGGCTCGCCAGCAACCCAGCCGGTGAGAAACCGGCCGCGGAGAGGCGCACCGACCCATCCAGCACGCCGCCCGCAAGGTCGATCGCGGTCTCAAACACCGGCGTCGAAACCTGCCCGCCGCGCAGCGCCGCCTGCACCAACAGCGCCGGCGGCCGCGCGGCGGCATCGAAGCTCAGCGATCCCGCAAGGCGGCCGCCCGCCAGCGTGGCAGTGAGGCCGGAGAGGTTCAGCTGCCCGCGCGCCAGGGCCAGGGTCGCCGCCGCATCCTCCAGCCACCGCTCGCGCGCGACGCTTACGTTGCGCGCCGTCACCTGCAAATCCGCTTCCCAACCCAGCAGCGCCTCCACCGGCAGCGGATCGGGGCTGCGCGGGTAGGGCAGCGGCAGCATCAGCCCTTCCGCCGCGATGCGGCCGGACAGGCGAGGCACCTCGGCCCAATCCAGCCGCAGCGCGCCCTTGGTCCGCAGCCCCCCGGCGGCGAGATCGAAGCTCTCCGCCACCAGCCGGTCCGCACTGCCGGTGAGCTGGGCGACCAGGGCCAAGGAGCCGTCCCCGAGCCAGGCGGACGCCCCAGCCTGCCCCAGAGTCTCGGCCAGCCGCGGCGCCCCGGGATGGCGCAGCGTGAGCGTTCCGGCCCAGCGCCCGCCAGGCAGGTCGAGCGTCGGCGTGGCTTCCATACGCAGGTCGGCCAACGTGGCGGCAAGCTTCAACCCCAGGCTTTCCGGTGCCCCGGCAGCTTGCAACTGCAACCGCAGCGCCCCGCGCAACAGCGGTTCCAGCCGGGCGGCGAACTGCGGCCCCAGCGCCTGCACCACATGCGGGGTGAGCCCCGTCGCCCGCTCGGCCTTCAGCTCGGCCTTGCCATCGGCGACGCGCCCACCCTCCAGCAGGGTGAAGGAAGCCGTTGCCGCGGTCCCCAGGGCCTGCGCCGCCACCTGGCGCACATCGATGCGGCCGGGCGCGGCGGCGAGGTCCAGTGTCAGGTCCGTGGCCGCGATGCCGCGCAAGGTGGCCGCCTCCGCCGACAGTCGAAGATCGAGCGCAAGAGGGCCAAAGGTCGCGGCGGCGGCGGGCAGGCCGGGAGCACCCGGCCCCGGCCACAAGAAAGCTGCCCAGGCATCGAGGTCGATCCGCTCCGCTGTCACCACCGCCCGCAGGGCGGGCCGGGGTGCCGGCCGCCAGGACAGGGCTGCCACCACGGCAGACCCGTCCAGCTCCCCAGCCATGTCGGCGATCGCAAGCTCGCCGTCCTCCACACGCAGCTGCCCGCGCACCGCAGCCGTGCGCAGCACCGATGGCGGCAGGGCATCGACGGGGCCCAGCCCTGCGCGCGCGGCCCAGGCCAAAGTGGTCCGCAGCGCCGGTGCCTCCAGCGCGACCTCCCCCTCGAAGCCCAGCCGGGCCACGGCATTGGGCGCAAGGCGGCCCTTCAGGCGCAGGCTGGCCTCCCCAGGCAGCAGCGCGCGCGCCTCGCGCACCTCCACCGTGCCATCGGCAATGTCGAACGCCGCGCGCAAGCCCCGCAGCGTTCCTTCGCCCAGCAACGCGGCCTCCGCCGACAGGTCGATTCCCAGCGGCATGCCGGGCCGCAAGCCCGCCGCGCCGCGCAGCAAGGCAGGCGCCCAGGCGTCGAGATCGAGCCGGCTGGCCGCCACCGCCACATCCAGGCGCAACCGCGGCAGCAGGCGCAGCGCGATCGCGCCCTTCACCGGCGCCCCGGCCATTTCACCCACCAGCTCATCCGCCGCCACCAGCCCGCCGCCCGTGGTCAACCGCCCTTCCAGGCGGAACGGCACGGCAGGGGCCGGCACAAGCTGCGACAGGTCGGTGCCTCGCAGCGCCACCCGGCCCAGCATCGTGCCGTCGGGCTGGAACTGCCCAGACAGAACGGCCCCCGCCCCCTGCCCATCCAGCGTGAGATCCACGCCGACGGCACCATCGCCGCCGGGCTGGCTCACCCGCGCCGTGAACGCCCAGTCCCGCCCGCCGCTGCGCGCGCGCCCGGCGCTGAGGAAGCTGCCGGAGACATCGTTGGTGGCCAGCGTTGCCTCCAGCCCCGTCACCGCCACCTCGCCGATCTGCAACCGCCCGCGCTCGATGCGCGCCGACAGTGCGGAGAGCCAGGAGGGCGTGCGCAGCGCCAGCGCCGTGGGGCCCGGCGGCCAGGGCAGGCGGATATCGGCGCCACGCAGCACCAACTCGCGCGCCTCCACGCGCCCGGCCAGCAGTGGCATCAGCGCCACGCGCAGCAGCAACTGCTCGGCCGTCACCGTGGCACCGCCGCTGGCATCCACGGTCACCTTCTCGGCCACCAGCAAGGGCTGCGGCAGCACGCGCAGGGTGACGCGCCCTTCGATGCGCACCGCCTGCCCCAGCGCGGCCGAGGCCAGGCCCGAGACATCGGCGCGATACCGGTTCCACTCCAGCACCGAAGGCACCAGCCACGCGCCGCCCAGAACCAGAAGCAGCAGCGCCACGAGCCCCAGGGAGATGTGGCGCAGCGCGATCATGCCAGGTGCGGCGCGGGGCTCAGGCGGGGGAGCCGTAGCCGCCGCCGCCGGGCGTCTCGATCACGAAGACATCGCCCGGAGCAAGCTCGGCCTTGTCGGTGCCGGTCAACACCTCCCTGGCCCCGCCGGCCCGCTCCACCCATTGCCGGCCCGCCGCGCCATCGGCACCACCGGCGAGGCCGAAGGGCGGCACGTTGCGGCGGGAGGAGACGATCACGGCCGTCATCGGCTCCAGGAAGCGAATGCGCCGCACGGAGCCGTCGCCGCCATGCCACTTGCCCCTGCCACCGGAGCCACGGCGGATGCCGAACAGCTCCAGGCTCACGGGGTAGCGCAGCTCCAGCACCTCGGGGTCGGTCATGCGCGTGTTGGTCATGTGCGTCTGCACCGCGCTGGTGCCGTCATGCCCGTCGCCGGCGCCCATGCCGCCGCAGATCGTCTCGTAGTACTGGCGCGTGGCATCGCCGAACAGGAAGTTGTTCATCGTCGCCTGGCTGCACGCCAGCGCCCCGAGCGCGCCGAACAGCGCGTTGCAGGTGGCCTGCGACACCTCCGTGTTGCCCGCCACCACCGCCGCGCCGGGATAGGGCGACAGGAACGTGCCCGGCGGAATGCGGATCTCGATCGGCTTCAGGCAGCCGTCGTT
>CAMDAM010000060.1 GCA_945888575.1 Asaia bogorensis
ACTGCTGTGGCGTGCTGCTACGTGGCGCTGAAGCACGTGTTTACCGAGGTGCCGGCCAATGCCGGGTGCCTGGCGCCGATCGAATTCGTCATCCCCGGGACCACCTTCCTCGGCGTGGTCGCCCCGCGCCCTGTGGCGGGCTATACCGAGACGATCCTGCGCATGATCGGCGTGGTGTTCGGCGCCATCGCCCAGGCGGACCCGGCCCGCGCCACCGCCGCCCCGTTCGGCACCATCAACGCCCTTTCGGTGGCTGGCCATCGTGCCGGCGGCGACCGCTTCGTGATGTTCTGCTTCTTCGGCGGCGGCCTGGGCGCGAGCCCGGATTCGGATGGCCTCAACCACGCCAATAACCCCATCTCCACCGCCACCATCCCACCGGCGGAAATCCTGGAAGCCTCCTACCCCGTGATGTTTACGCAATGGGCGCTGCGGCCAGACAGCGCCGGCCCCGGGCGCCACCGCGGCGGCGTCGGCGCGGTTTATGAGGTGGAGGTGCTCGCCCCCGGCGGCGCCGACGTATCCCTGCTGGGCGAGCGCGGCCGTTACGCCCCGTTCGGCGTGGATGGCGGCGGCCCCGCGGCGCTGAACCGTTTCATATACGACACGACATCGGGCCCGGCCTCGCCGCCCATGGCCAGCAAGATCACCGGCGTGCGCCTGCGGCAGGGCGAGCGCCTGCGCCTGGAATCCCCCGGCGGTGGCGGCCATGGCAACGCGCGCACCCGCCCGCCCGCCCAGGTGGCGCGCGACGTGCTGCGCGGCTTCGTCTCGCCGCAGGCCGCCGCACGCGACTATGCCGTGGCAGTCTCCGCCGACGGCACCATCGACGCAGCCGCCACCGCCGCCCTACGCGCGGGAGCAGCGGCATGAGCGCCGCCCGCATCCTGGTGGGCGTTGATGTCGGCGGCACCTTCACCGATCTCGCCTGCTTCGACGAAGCCACGCGCGCATTTCGCATCGCCAAGGCGCCCTCCAACCGCGGCGACGAGGCGCTGGGCTTCATCGAGGGCCTCTCCCGCCTCGGCCCCATCGCCAGCCTCGGCGCCATCGTGCATGGCACCACGGTTGGGACCAATGCGCTGTTGGAACGGAAGGGCGCGCGGGTCGGGCTGATCACCACCCCCGGCTTCCGCGATGCGCTGGAGATGCGCCGGCGCGACCGGCCGCACACCTGGGGCCTGTGGGGCGATTTCGAACCCGTGATTCCGCGCGAGCTGCGGCTGGAAGTGCCGGAGCGCACCCTCGCCGACGGCACCATCCGCACGCCCGTAGACGTCGCCGCGGTGCGGGAAGCCGCCACCCGCCTGCTGGAACTGGGCTGCGAGGCGCTGGCCATCGTGTTCATCAACGCCTACGCCAACCCCGCCAACGAACGCGCCGCGTTTGAGGCCGCGCGCGAAATCTGGCCCAACGCCCATCTCGGCCATTCCGCCCAGGTGCTGCCGGAGATCCGCGAGTTCGAGCGAACCTCCACTACCGTGCTCAACGCCTATCTCCAGCCCGTTGTCGCCAGCTATCTCGGCAAGCTGGAAGCGGGCTTGGCGCAGCACGGCTTCGCCGGCTCCTTCCACATCGTGCAATCCAATGGCGGCGTGATGAGCACGCAAACCGCCGCCCGCCTGCCGGTGCGCACCGCGCTCTCCGGCCCCGCCGCGGGCGTCATCGCCGCCGCCGCCATCGCATCCGCCGCAGGCTATGCCGATATCGTCACCGCCGATCTCGGCGGCACCTCCTTCGATGTCTCGCTCGTAGCGGGCGGCAAAGCGGCGCTGGCCGCGCAGACCACCATCGATTTCGGCCTCGTCGTGCGCACGCCGATGATCGAGATCACCACCATCGGTGCCGGCGGCGGCTCCATCGCCCATGTCGATCCCGGCGGCCTGCTGGCCGTGGGCCCCGAAAGCGCCGGCTCCCGCCCGGGCCCGGTCTGCTACGCCCAGGGCAACGACCGCCCGACCCTGACCGACGCCAACCTCGTCCTCGGCCGCATCAACGCGGAACGCCCGATCGGCGGCAAGCTGGCACGGCTGGACATCGCCGCCGCCCGCGCCGCCATCGCCGAACGCATTGGCACCCCCCTCGGTCTCTCCCCGGAAGCCGCCGCGGAGGCCATCGTGCGCGTGGCCAATGCCCGCATGGCCGGCGCCATCCGCCTGGTTTCCATCGAGCGTGGCCACGACCCCGCCCGCTTCACCGCCGTGCCCTTCGGCGGCGGCGGCGCGCTGCATGTAGGCGCCCTGCTGCGCGATGTCGGCCTGCGTGCCGCGCTGGTGCCGCGCTACCCCGGCATCACCTCTGCCCTCGGCTGCATCATCGCCGATATCCGCCACGACGAGGTCGCCACCGTGAACCTCTCGCTGGACCGGCTGGACGCCGCCGCCCTCGATGCCCGCATGGCCCAATCCGGTCAGGCCGCCCATGCCATCGTCGCCACCTCCGGCCTGCAGGTCGATGGCATCGAGATCGCCTACGAGCTGGACATGCACTACGAGGGCCAGACCCACACCGTTTCGGTGCCGTTGCCGGTCACGCTCCAGGGAGGGACCACCGGCATCGACGCACCCACCGTGCGCGCCGCCTTCGAGGCCGCCTACCGCCAGAGCTTCTCCCGCCTGCTCCCCGGCATCCCCGTGCGCATCGTCAACCTGCGCACCGCCGCCATCGGCCGCCGCCCGCATTTCGATCTTGCCGCCCTCGCCCCGGGGCCGGAAGCCTCGCTCGCCGCCGCCCATCGCGGCATCCGGCCGCTGTATTTCGACGGCGCTTGGCACGACAGCGCGATCTACGACCGCCTGCTACTGCCCGTCGGCGCCGCCATCCCCGGCCCCACCGTGCTGGAACAGCCGGATGCCACCATCGTCATCGACCCCGGCCTGGTGGGCCGCGTCGATCCCCTCGGCAACCTGATCGTGGAGCGCGCGTGATGGCCCAAACGAAGCTCGACCTCGCCAGCACAGCCCTGCTGCTGGCAGATTTGCAGAACGACTTCATCCACCCCGATGGCGCCTATGGCCGCGCCGGCCTCGGCACGCCGGAAATCGCTGCCCTGCCTGCCCGGCTGCGCCCGCTGGCCGAGGCCGCGCGCGCCCGTGGCCTGCCGATTGTCGCCTCCCACTTCACCCTGGTGCCGGGCCGCGGCGGCGAGCCGATCATCGCGCCGCACCTCAAGGCCATCCGCCCCTTCCTCACCTGCGGCGATTTCGCGCCGGGCAGCTGGGGCCAGGCCACGGTGGATGAGCTGCAGCCTATCGACGTGATGGTGGAAAAGGTCGCCTACTCCGCCTTCTACATGAGCCGGCTGGAATGGGTGCTGCGCAAGCTCGGCATCACCCGCCTGCTCGTCGCCGGCATCGTGACCAATGGCGGCGTCGCCTCCACCGTGCGCGATGCCCATGTGCGCGACATCGACGCCATCGTGCTGGAGGATGGCTGCGCCGCCTTCACGCCGGAGGTCCACCGCACCGCCATAGACGCACTGCGCCCCGTCGGCCGCGTCGCCACCGTGGCCGAGATGCTGGCGGAGGTGAACGCGGCATGAGCACGCCACGCACCCTGTTCGACAAGCTGTGGGACAGCCACGTTGTCGCCGAGCGCGAAGACGGCGAGGCGCTCCTCTGGATCGACCGCCACTTCGTCCATGAAGGCTCCCACCACGCCTTCCGCGCCGTGGCCGCCCGCAACGCGGCGTTGGCTGAACCCGGCCTGACCTTCGGCGTGGCCGATCACTACGTGCCCACGCGCGGCCGGCCGGCCATCGCCGATGCGGGGATTGCAGGCATGGTCACGCAATTGTCGGACAACGCCGCGCGCCACGGCTTCCGCCTCTACGGGCTCGATGATCCCGCCCAGGGTATCGTGCACGTGGTGGGGCCGGAACAGGGCCTCACCCTGCCCGGCCTGTCCATTGTCTGCGGCGACAGCCACACCTCCACCCACGGCGCCTTCGGGGCGCTGGCCTTCGGCATCGGCGCCTCCGAGGTGGCCCATGTGCTGATGACGCAAACGCTGTGGCAGAAGAAGCCGAAGCGCATGCGCATCGCAGTTCATGGCCGCCTCGGCCCGCATGTCACCGCCAAGGATCTCGCGCTGCATGTGATCGCCACCGTCGGCGCCAACGGCGCGCATGGCCATGCGGTGGAATACCAGGGCGAGGCGATCCGCGCGCTGTCGATGGAATCCCGGCTCACGCTCTGCAACATGTCGATCGAGGCCGGCGCCCGCAGCGCGCTGGTGGCGCCAGACGACACCACCTTCGCCTACCTCGCCGGCCGGCCCCACGCCCCAAGCGGCGCCGAGCTCGACCGCGCCATCGCGCTGTGGCGCACCCTGGCCACGGACGAAGGTGCCAGCTTCGACCGCGAGGTGGAGATCGACGCCGCCGCCATCGCCCCCACCGTCACCTTCGGCACCAGCCCGGAGGATGCCCTGCCCATCACCGCCCGCGTGCCGGATGCACCCGCCCTGGCCGACGCGCTCGCCTATATGGGCCTCGCGCCGGGCCAGCGCCTGGTCGGCATTCCCGTGGACCGCGTCTTCATCGGATCCTGCACCAACGGGCGGCTGGAGGATCTGCGCGCCGCTGCCGCCGTGCTGCGCGGCCGCCGCGCCGCCGTGCCGGGCCTGGTCTCGCCGGGTTCCACCCTGATCAAGCAGGCCGCCGAAGCCGAAGGCCTGCACACGGTGTTTCTCGATGCCGGGCTGGAATGGGCAGATTCCGGCTGCTCCATGTGCGTGGGCATGAACGGCGACCTCATCGCCTCCGGCCAGCGCTGTGCCTCCACCACCAACCGCAACTTCCGCGGCCGCCAGGGCCAGGGCGCACGCACCCACCTCATGTCCCCCGCCATGGCCGCCGCCGCCGCCATCGCCGGCCATCTCGCCGATGTGCGCGACTACCCCCCGCTGGAGCGCTGAGCCATGGACCGCTTCACCACCTTCTCTGCTCCCGCCGCCCCGCTAGCACTCGACAACGTCGATACGGATCAGATCATCCCCGCCCGCTTCATGAAGCGCTCCCGCGCCGAGGGCTACGGGCCGGTGCTGCTGCACGATCTGCGCTTCGACGATGCCGGCGCCCCGCGCGCGGATTTCGTCCTCAACACCCCGCGCAATGTCGGCGCCAAGGTGCTGGTGGCCGGCCGCAACTTCGGCTCCGGCTCCTCGCGCGAAGCCGCCGTCTATGCCCTGTGGGACTACGGCATTCGCTGCGTGATCGCCCCCAGCTTCGGCGACATCTTCGCCTCCAACGCCGTCAAGAACGGCCTCCTCCCCGCCCGCGTCAGCGAAGAGGATGCCGCCACCCTGCAGGCCTGGCTCAACTCGGCCAACGACACGCAACTCCAGGTCGATCTCGAATCCTGCACCATCACCGCCGGCGGCAAGACCATCCCCTTCACCATCGACCCGGTCCGCCGCACCCAGCTCCTCAACGGCTGGGACGATATCGACCTCACCCGCGAACGCGCCGCCGACATCGCCAGCTTCCGTACCGCGCGCACCCAGGCCGAACCCTGGGCGATGGCCCCGCCCGCCGCGCTGAATGCCAGGTAGCCAAGCGCGCCGAGATCGGCGGGCAAATGCTTTGCGGTGCGCTTCTCCCTGCGGCACTTGCCAGCCTCGCCCTTGAACCGAAGCGACAGCGTGCCGGCACGCCAATCCAGTCGGCTCTGCCATTCGGGAACCTGCAATTTCGGCTCCACCGCGCCAGGTCGACCACTCCATGGCCCCCAACAATCCAATCGTAGGGTCACGGCCTTCATCGCCGCGGTCGGCCTCTACAACGCCCCCGGCGATCACCTTGTAACAGTGGCGCCATAGGGCGCGGGGCGGCTGGCCCGGTCACCCAGGCCGCACTCGCCGCGCGGT
This sequence comes from Asaia bogorensis, assembly GCA_945888575.1. Classification (GTDB taxonomy): domain Bacteria; phylum Pseudomonadota; class Alphaproteobacteria; order Acetobacterales; family Acetobacteraceae; genus CAMDGX01. The sequence goes on from CAMDAM010000060.1 coordinate 5,869, forward strand.
CGAAGCCTCTATCTTCTCGAATTGTATACTATTCCGTCGAGGCACATCGCGGTAAACCGTGGGTTAAGGCGACACGTCGGCCATCCTCCCGCTTCGGCCATGGCTGAACGCCTAGAACCGCGGAGAGGAACGTGCCGATGGCCACCAACCTGGTGACTGGACTTGGCGGCCCCGCCGGCTTCGGCGAGAACGTCTTGGACACCGGCGACTTCGCCTTCGCCGCCGTCGACCTGCGGCCCGTCTTCGCGCGCGGCCTCACGCTGTTCGGCGCCACCTACACCCAGCTCTTCGTCAACGCCACCGGCAGCGTCTCCTTCGGCGGTGACGCCAAAAACGTGAACCTCGGCGCCCTCAGCGGCGCCCCGGGCGTGCCGATCTTCGCCCCCTTCATCGCCGACGTCGTCTCCGGCTCCGCCGGGGCCCCGTCTCCGGGCGGGCTGTCCACAGGCAGCAACCGGGTCTGGTACGATCTCGACCCCGCCACGAACAGCTTCACCGTCACCTGGGACGACGTGAGCGGCTACCTGGCCGATCCCCTCGCGAACGCCTTCCAGCTGCGCATCACCGGCGTGCCCGACGCCGCCGGCGCCCATGCGGGCGACTTCAACGTGGAATACCGCTACGAATCCATGGCCTGGACCACCGGCGGCGATCAGGGCGGCACGGATGGCCTTGGCGGCACGCCGGCCCGCGCGGGCTACTCCGCCGGCAATGGCCGCGACTACCTGGAGCTGCCCGCCTCCGGCAACCAGGCCGCGCTGCTGGCGCTCGACACCGCCTCCAACGTCGCAGACCCCGGCCGCTTCCTGTTCCAGTCGCGCGCCGGCCGCATCGCGCCCGTCTTCTCCGCCGACTCGGTCCGCGTTGCCGAAGGCAGCGCCGCCACCCCGGGCCAGGCCCTCGTCACCGTCACCCTGTCCACCCCGCTCGATGTGCCGGCCACCGTGCGCTACACCACCGAGGCCGGCAGCGCCGCCGCCGCCAGCGATTTCGCGCCGCGCTACGGCATCCTCACCTTCGCCCCCGGCCTCACCACCCAGACCGTGCTGGTGGATCTGGTGGGCGACGACGTGGCCGAGGGCCAGGAGAGCTTTACCTTCGCCCTCTCGGAGCCCAGCGCCGGCGCCAAGGCGGTGTCCGGCACCGTCACCATCCTGGCCGAGGATGGCGGCCAGGCGCCGCTCACCCTGCTGGTCACCGACGCCCAGGCGCTGGAATCCAACGGCACGGTCGATTTCGTCCTGCGCCTCTCCGCCCCGCAGGCATCGGCGGTGTCCGGCTTCTACGCTGCCATCGACGAGGAGAGCTCCACCGCCTCGGCGGCCGATGTCACCATCCCGGAAACCGGCTTCTTCACCTTCGCCCCGGGCCAGACCCAGATCACGGTCTCCGTGCCCGTGCTGCCCGACGCCATCGTGGAAGGCGATGAGCACTTCTCCCTCAACTTCATCGCCGGCCCGGTCGAGGGCACCTTCCCCGTGCGCGGCACCATCCGCGACGACGACGGCTTCTCGATCAGCGATGCAGCCGTGACGGAGGCCGAGGGCGCCACCGTGACCTTCACCGTCTCGCGGATCACCCCGCTCGCCGAGCAGTCCACCGTGTTCTGGGGCACCAGCTCCGGCACCGCCGGCGCTGGCGTGGACTACAAGGGGTCCACCGGCGAGCTCACCTTCGCCCCCGGCGTGACCAGCCAGACCATCACGATCCCGATCCTGAACGACAGCATCGCCGAGCAGGAGAAGCAGTTCACGGTCGTCCTCTCCGGCGCCTCGGCGAACACCGGCATCGCCCGCGGCACCGGCACCGCGACGCTCGCCGACGACGACGGGCTGCGCATCGCCGACCTGAGCGTGGCGGAGGGCTCGAACAACAAGTTCAACACCGTCTTCATGTCGGTCACCCTGCCCCAGGCAGCCCCCGCCCAGGTGACGGTGAACTACAAGATCGAGGCCGGCACCGGCGACCCCGGCATCACCGACATCTCGCAGAACGGCCGCTCCGGCACCCTCACCTTCGCGCCCGGCCAGACCAAGGCCGACATCCCGGTCGGCGTGATCGGCGACTCCACGCCCGAGCCGGACGAGACCTTCCGCGTGGTGCTCAGCAACCCCGGCGGCCTCTCCGGCTTCGACATCAACGACGGCAGCGCCACGCTGACCATCCTCAACGACGACGGCGTGGCGCCGCTCGTCGCCACCATCGCCAGCCAGACGGTGAGCGAAGGCAGCAACACCGGCACCCAAGTCGTGCCCATGACGGTGTTCCTGAACCGCCTTTCCACCCAGCCGGTCGAGGTCGCCTGGACCCTGCTCGGCGACAACGCCAAGGGCGGCACCGCCACCCCGGGCATCGACTTCGTCCAGGCCTCGGGCACGACGACCATCCCGGCAGGCTCGCTCTCCGCCACAATCCCCGTGGAGGTGATGCGCGACGCCAACATCGAGCCCGATGACACGCTCACGCTGCGCATCACCAGCTTGAAGGAAGGCACCACCCCCCTCGGCACCATCGGCCCCGACGCCAGGCTCACCCTCGCCAACGACGACACGACCTTCACCGTCATCTACCCGATCACCAGCCTGACCGAGGCCGAATGGGCCGCCAACCCGTTCGAGGTCACCATCGAGCGCGCGGGCGACCTGTCCCAGACACAGGTCGTGGGCTGGGAGATCCCCAGCAACACCTTCTTCGGCAGCCCCGTCTCCGCCAGCGACTTCAACGAGCTCTCCAACACCGTCACCTTCGCCCCGGGCCAGACGAGCGCCATCTTCCCGTTGGTGGCGATCGACGACGCCGAGGTGGAGCAGGAAGAGGGCTTCATCATCGCGCTGTCCCAGCTCCCGCCGGGGGGCCAGGTCGGCACGAGCGCGAACAACCCCCTGGCCATCCGCAACGACGACACCTCGATCAAGCTGTTCGCGCCGTCCACCCCCTATATCGGGCTGGAGAGCGGCTTTGGGCCGATCTCGACGCCGAACTTCCGCGTGGAGCTGGAGGGCGACCTCAGCATCCCGCGCACGATCGCCTGGACCATCACCGGCAGCGGCGAGAACCCGGCCGATGCCGCGGACTTCAAGGCGATGACCGGCACGCTGGCGATCCCGGCCGGCAAGGGCCAGGCCACCTTCCTCATCCCCGTGCTGAACGACAGCCTGATCGAGCCGCGCGAAGGCTATACCGTCACGGTGTCGACCCCTGGCCCGGGGTCGACCTTCCTCAAGGCCAGCGCCGACTCCTTCATCTCCAACGACGACTACAAGGCGTCGCTCTCGATCGCCAAGGCCACGCAGCTGGAGGGCAGCGCCGGCGGCAGCACCGCCTATGCCTTCACCGTCACCCTCGACCCCGCCCCGCCGCGCAACTTCGTCCCCAACTTCGGCTGGAAGGTCGGCCCCGGTACCGCGCCGGGCACCGTCTCGGCCGATGCCGCCGATTTTGTCGGCGGCGTCCTGCCTTTGGGCAGTGCACCCGTGGGCCTCAACAACGCCACCGCCACCATCATCGTGCCCGTGGCGCACGACACCGCGGCGGAGCCGAACGAAAGCTTCACCCTCACCTTGTTCGACGGGGGAGTTGCGGTCGGCACGGTATCGGCGACCATCCTGACCGACGACGTCGGCCTCTCCATCGCCGCCACCAGCGCCAACAAGCCCGAAGGCAGCGGCCCCGGCCCCACCCCCTACACCTTCACCGTCACCCGCACCGGCGATCTTTCGAAGGCGACCTCCGCCAAGTGGTCGGCGGCCGGCACCACCGGCAGCGGCACCGTGCCCGCCAATGCCGCCGATTTCGCCGGCGGCGTGCTGCCCTCCGGCACCGTCAGCTTCGCCGCCTTCCAGAAAACGCAGCTCATCACGGTGAACGTCGCCGCCGACCGCGCGGTGGAGAACAACGAGCGCTTCGCCGTCACCCTCGCCTCCCCCTCCGCCGGCGCCAGCATCACCACCACCACCGCAGGCGCGATCATCCTGAACGACGACACGGCCGGCACCGGCGCGCTGTCCCTCGCCCGCCTGCGCACCTCCCGCGCCGAGGGCCAGAGCGGCACCACCGACTTCACCTTCCTCGTCACCCGCGCCGGCACCACCACCGGCACAGCCGCAGTGGATTGGACCGTCACCGGCGGTGGCATCGCCGGCACCAACGCCGCCGCCACCAGCGACTTCGCCGCCGGCACCCTGCCCCGCGGCAGCGTCAGCTTCGCCGCCGGCGAAACCAGCAAGCCCGTCACCGTCCAGCTCAAGGCCGACACTGCCGTCGAGCTGAACGAAAGCTTCACCGTCACCCTCGGCAATGCTGCCCAGGGCGTAACACTCGCCACCGCCAGCGCCACCGGCCTGATCTGGAACGACGACACGCCCGGTACCGGCACGCTGTCGATCGCGCGACTGGCGGCGCAGAAGACGGAGGGTCACACCGGCAGCACCGCCTTCACCTTCACCGTCACCCGCAGCGGCGCGCTCACCGGCACCGCCAGTGCCGACTGGTCAGTGACCGGCGGCGGGGTCGCCAACACCGTGCCGGCCAATGGCGCGGATTTCACGGGCGGCCAGCTGCCCAACGGCCGCGTCTCCTTCATCGCCGGCCAGGCCAGCGCGACCGTGACGGTGAAAGTGGCCGGCGATACCGCCGCCGAGTTGAACGAGAGCTTCACCATCGCACTCTCGGGCCTGCAGGCCGGCGTCGCGCTCAGCACCGCGGCCGCCACCGGCATCATCCTGAACGACGATTTCGCCAGCACCGCGGCCAACCAGACCCTCACCGGCACCACCGGGCCCGACGTGTTCCTGATCGGCGGCGGGCTCGACACGGTGATCGGCCGGGCGGGGCTGGACCAGTTCCTGTTCGGCCCCGCGGCACTGGGCAACCCGTCGATCAACGCCACCGCGCTCAACGACTTCAGCCCCACCGCCGGGGAGAAGCTCGACCTCTCGGCGATCGACGCCATCGCCGGTGCGGGGCTGGCCAACGACGCCTTCACCTTCATCGGCACCGCCGCCTTCACCGCGCCCGGGCAACTGCGCTGGCTGGACCTCGGCACCCACCGCGCCGTGGTCGGCAGCGTCGATGCGGATGCGGACGCGGAGCTGACGATCTTCCTCGCCGCCCCCGGCCCGGTCACCAGCAGCTGGTTCGTTCTCTGAGGCGTTGCCGCTAGAGCAACAGCCGATCGGATGGAATCATCCGATCGGCTTAAGTTGCTCGCCAAAACAAAAGGCTAGAGCAACAGCCCGCGTTGACCCACAAAGGATGGGCCAACGTGGGCTGGCATGATGCGCTGTTGGTCATTGGCCAGGAAGCACCATGCCTTTGCGCAGGCAGGGGCGATGTCGTCGTATGTGTCCCAAGTCTGGAGGCCGAACCGGTTGCCGCGCAGATCGTTCCGGGCATTCTCCAATGGGTTCAGCTCCGCGGAGCAGGGCGGGATCGACAGCAGCGAGAAGTTGCTCGGCTGATCTCGGCCAGCTGAATACCCATAGCCTCACCGTTGGTCGCTGGCACAATGCGCCGAAGTTTGTTGAATGCCGTCTCGGCATCCAGCTCCTTCTACTGTGCTGCTGTGCGATCCGTTCGCGTGATCGTTACCGCCGCTCCCATCCGAAAGCCCTCCATCGAATCGAGCGGACATATCGAATCAGAGCAGGAAAGATCAGGGCGTCCCGAGAGAATCAGCCTTCGCGCGGGCCCCAGGGCCTGTTCGGCTGGTCGGAAGCACCGTTCGGAATGCCGCATCATGGGTGGCATCAGAACGCAAAAAGCCGGGCAGCTCAGCAGTTGCCTGCCGAGCTACCCGGTTGCCGCATGGCATGGCAACCGAGAGGCTGAACCGGGACGGTTCAGCCTCGGGAGCGCTAAACGCTCTCCTTGAGTTCCTTGGCCGGCTGGAACGCGATCTTCTTGCTGGCGGCGATCTGGATCGTCGCGCCGGTCGCAGGGTTACGCCCGGTGCGGGCAGGGCGCGCGCGAACCTGAAGCGTCCCCAAGCCGGTGAGACGAAGCTTGTCCCCCTTCTTGAGATGCTCGGTCACCGCCGAGACGAACTCGCCCATCAGCGCCTCGGCCTGCTTCTTGGTCAGCTGCTGGCTTTCAGCCAGCTGCGCGGCGAGCTGCTTGAGGGTGACGGTGGCCTGCACCACGGCAGGCTTCGCTGCCGGGGCTTTCGCCGCGGGCTTCGCCGCAGCAGCTGCCTTGGTGCCACTAGCGGCTGGCTTCTTCGAAGGGGGCATCGCGATGTCCTCACTGATCCTGAACACGTTTCCTGTCTGCATATGCCCGAATCGAGCCGGTCATCACAGCCGGAATTACTATCGCATAAGCATATGAATGGTGGATGCGGTCAAATCCAGCGGCATTGCGGGGCCCACCCGGCGGAAAGGCATGGCAACGGCAACGCGCGTTGCGAACTGCCATGCGGGCGGCCTAGCCTGGCATGGTTGATGCCGCACAGGCGGGATTCAGGAGAACGCAATGCCAAGTCTCGCCGGCAAGACGGCTTTGATCACCGGCGGTGCCAGCGGCATCGGCCTGGGCATGGCCACCGCCTTCGTCGCGGCCGGGTTGCGGGTTGCGATCGCGGACGTGAACGAATCGGCCCTCGCCACCGCCCGGTCGGCCCTGCCGGGATTGGCCGCGGCCGTGAAGCTGGATGTCACCCGTTCCGCAGACTGGCAGGCGGCAGTGGACCAGGTGGAAGCCGAACTCGGCCCGATCGAGATCCTCTGCAACAACGCCGGCGTCTCCCAGGGCCGCTTTGCCGACGGGCGGGACACCACCGTGGCGGAGATGCCGGAGGCTCTGTGGCGCCAGGTGATGGAAGTGAATGCCACCGGAACCTTTCTGGGGGCTCGCACGCTGGTGCCGCGCATGCTGGCGCGGGGCCAATGGGGGCATGTGGTCAACACCGCCTCCACCGGGGGCCTGATGGCCCCAGCGGGGATCGCGGCCTACTGCGCCTCGAAATTTGCCGTGGTGGCGCTGTCGGAGTCGATGCGGGCGGAGCTGGCCCCGGCCGGCATCGGCGTGAGCGTCCTGTGCCCCGGCGGCGTGCGCAGCAACCTCTTCGCCAGTTCCGTCGCCTTGCGCGCCAAAACCCCCGATGCCTTCGCAGGGCTCGCCACGGTCGGCACGGACGCGCTGCGGGCGGAACAGGCCAAGCGCATGGACCCGGTTCGCGTGGGCGAAATGGTGCTGCGGGCCATCGCCGGGAACGCCATGTACATCATCCCGCACCCCGAATACCGCGGCCATATCGAGGAGCGGCATGCCGCCCTGGTGGCTGGCTTCGGGGACTCCGCCCAACCCGGCTACCGCGATACCGATCTCACCTTCGAGCGCTTCCGCAACCCCGAATACGCCAAGGCAGCGCGATAGCGATATCACCGATGCAATAAACCGGCGGCAGCAAGGCGGCGTTTGACGCAGCCCCGCAGCGCGTCTTTCGTCGCACGGTCCGAAACGCCCACGGCCGAAAGGGGGTAAACCCATGCCGCCGCACCCCCTCGCAGAAGCCGAAGCGCTGGCCCCATTGCTGCGCCCGTTCCGCCTCGGCCCGCTCACCCTGCCGAACCGCGTCGCCATGGCCCCCATGACCCGGCGCGCCTGCCCCGGCGGCGTGCCCGGCCCGGCCAACGCCGAATACTACCGCCGCCGCGCCGCCGGCGGGGTGGGGCTGATCATCACCGAGGGGATCGCCATCGACCATCCCGTGGCCGTGGACCACGCCGACATCCCAACGCTCACCGGCGCCGCATTCGCCGGCTGGCAGCAGGTGGTGCAGGCCGTGCATGGGGCAGGCGCCGCAATCTTCGCCCAACTCTGGCATGTCGGCGGCTGGCGCCTACCGGGCAGCCAGCCCAACGCCCACCTGCCAGCACTCTCGCCCTCCGGCCTGCGCGGTGCGGAGGAACGCGTGGGCGAACCAGCCACGGAAGCGGAGATCGCCGAGGTCCTCACCGCCTATCGCCGCAGCGCCACCGCCGCCCGCGCGGCCGGCTTCGACGGCATCGAAATCCACGGCGCCCACGGTTACCTGATCGACCAGTTCCTGTGGTCCGCCACCAACCGCCGCGAAGACCGCTGGAACGGCGACACCGTGGCCCGCACGCGCTTCGCCGCCGCCGTGGTCCGCGCCTGCCGCGAAGGCGCCGGCCCCGGCTACCCCATCGCCTTCCGCCTCAGCCAATGGAAACAGCAGGACTACGCCGCCCGCCTGGCCGAAACGCCCCAAGCCCTCGCCGCCCTGCTCACGCCACTGGTGGAGGCCGGCACAGACATCCTGCACTGCTCCACCCGCCGCTTCTGGGAGCCGGAATTCCCGGGCTCCCCCCTCAACCTCGCCGGCTGGGCCCGCAAGCTGCTCGGTGTGCCGACCATCTCGGTCGGCTCGGTGGGGCTCGATACCGATGCCATCGCCTCCCTGCGCCAGGGCCAGAGCGCCGGCGTGGCCGGGGTGGAAGCCCTGCTGGAACGCATGGCGCAGGAGGAATTCGACCTGATCGCCATCGGCCGCGCCCTGCTGGGCGATCCCGACTGGTTCGCCAAGCTGTGCCAGGGCCGCACCGCCGAATGGCGCCCCTTCACCCCCGACGCCTTCAAGACCCTCGCCTAAGGAGATCCGCCATGGATGAGCTTTCCGGCCGCGTCGCCTTCGTCACCGGCGGCGCCAGCGGCATCGGCCTGGGCCTGGCCCAGGCCCTCCTGGCCGCGGGGATGAAAGTAGCCATCGCCGACATAAACCAAACAGCCCTCGCCGAAGCCGCCGCCAGCCTGGGCGCCGGCGCGATGCCGGTGGTGCTGGACATCACCAGCGCCGCGGCGTGGCAATCAGCGCTGGATGCGGTGGAGGCCCGGCTGGGGCCGGTCGCCCTGCTCTGCAACAACGCCGGCCTCGGCCAGGGGCGCCGCGCCGATGGCGGCCCGGTGCTGATGGCGGAGATGCCGGAGGAGGTGTGGAAGCTGGTGATCGACACCAACCTGCACGGCACCTACCTCGGCATCCGCGCCGCCGTGCCGCGCATGATCGCCGCCGGCCGCGGCGGGCACGTGGTCAACACCGCCTCCATGGCCGGGCTGATCGCGCCGGCCGGGCTCACCGCCTATGCCGCCTCCAAATATGCCGTGGTCGGCTTGTCGGAAGCGCTGCGCGCGGAGCTGGCGCCGCAGGGCATCGGCGTATCCGTGCTGTGCCCCGGCGCCGTCTTCACCAATTTCTACGTCACCTCCGCGGTACGGCGCGACGCGATCATGGGCGAGGCAGCCACCCAGGCCTTCGCCCCCGGCCGCACCGACAGCGCGCCGCGGATGGACCCGCGCAGCGTGGGCGAGCACGTGGTGCAGGGCGTGCGCGCCAACCACCTGTATATCATGACGCATCCGGAATACCGGCCACTGGTGGAGGCGCGCTTCGCCGCCATTCGTGGCGGCTTCGGCCCCTCCGCCCAGCCTGGTTACACCGATCCGGAACTGGTGCTGTCCCGCTCCGGCAACCCGGAATACGAAACAGCACCGCGCGCCGGGGCCCTCAGCGGCCCTTGAAGGTCGGCGCGCGCTTTTCCACGAAGGCGGTCATCGCCTCGCGCGCATCCTCGCTCTGGCTCAGCTGGCGCGTCAGGTTCTGCTCGTAGCGGTAGCCGTCACGCAGGGTCATGAACTCGATGGTCTGGGCGGCGTTCTTGGCCATGGCCGTGGCCAGCGGGCTCTTGGCGGCGATGGTGGCGGCCATCTTCATCGCCTCGTCCATCAGCTGCTCCTGCGGCACGCAGCATTCCACGATCCCCAGCCGATACAGCTCGGCGCCCGGCACGCGGTAGCCGGTGAGCATCATCCGCCGCGTCAGCGAATGGCCGAACACCCGCATCGTATGGCGCCCGCCGCCCATCAGGCCGACATCCACCTCCGGCAGCCCCACGCGGGCGGTCTCGGCCGCCATCAGGATGTCGCAGGAAACCGCGATGCCCAGCCCCGCGCCCAGCGCCGGCCCGTTGATGGCGGCGATCAGCGGCTTCTTGCACTCGATCATGCACCAGCTCATCTCGCGCGCGCGCCGTGCATGCGCCCAATAGCTGCCAGGCTCCTCCTTCATCGAAAGCCGGCCCTTGATATCAGCCCCCGCCGAAAAACACTTCCCGGCGCCGGTGATCACCGCCACGCGCACCTCGTCCAAGTCGTTCAGCCGGTCCACCGCGGCGATCAGCTCTTCCATGAACTGCTGGTTCACCGCGTTCACCGGCGGCGAATCCATGGTGATGACGGCGATGTGGTCGCTGATCTCGGTGCGGATCATGGTCATGGTCTGGTCTCCTCCTGGCCGGCCCCGACTGCGCGCCGCGCCCACGCAGGGCGAGGCCCCGGCCAGGCGCGGGCGATTATCACGGCACTGATATTGCGCCGGGCGCTTGACCCGCGCCACCCCGCCGCCGGAGGGTATGGCAGGGGTGGAGGAGTTCCAGCATGGCAGGCGGCACCGCCGTGGTTACCGGCGCGGGGCGCGGCATCGGCCGGGCGATCGCAACACGCCTAGCGCAGGATGGCTTCACCGTCCTGGCCACCGACATCGACGGCGCGGCGGCGGAAGACACCGCCACCACGCTGCGCGCCGAAGGGCTCACCGCCCGCGCCGCCCCCCTCGATGTCACCAGCCGCACCCAGGTCGCGGCGCTGCTAGACGCCATCAAAGACCTCGCCGTGGTGGTGAACAACGCCGGCATCGCCGCCACCATGGAGGGCGTGGCCGATGTATCGCTGGCCGATTGGCGCCGCATCTTCGCGGTCAACGTGCAGGGCGTGTTCATCGTCGCGCAGGAAGGCGCGCGCCGCATGAGCGAGGGGGGCCGCATCGTCAACATCGCCTCGCGCGGCTATCTCGGCGGCGCCGGCATGCCGCACTACGTCGCCAGCAAAGCCGCGGTGGTGGGCCTTACCCGCGCCATGGCAGTGGAGCTGCGCTGGGCCGGCATCACCGTGAACGCGGTGGCCCCCGGCATGGTCGACACAAGCATGCTCGATGGCTACTCGCCGGAGATGCGCCGCGCCATGGAAGCGCGCGAGCCCAGCGGCGCCGCCGCCGACCCCAGCGCCATCGCCGCCGTCGTCGCCTTCCTCGCCTCCCCCGGCGCCGCCTTCGTCAACGGCCAGGTGATCCTCGCCGATGGTGGCAAGTGCATCGGAGTGCCACCGCTGTGAGCCGCATCATCCTCCTGGGCGCCGACCGCCCCTTCGGCGCCGAGCTCGCCACCCGCCTGGCCCATGAGGGCGAGGTGGAAACCACCCTGCCTCACGAAGGCCCGATCGACGCCCTGGTCCTGAACGTGCCCGTGGTGCGCGAGGGCACCCGCTTCGCCGAAGTGACCGACGCGCAATTGGCCGAAGCGCTGGACATGATGGTGTTCGACGTGGTGGCCGCCGTGCAATCCGCCCTGCCGCTCTTCGCCCCCGGCGCCCGCATTGTCGCCGTGGCGGCACGCGGGCATCTCGGCGCCTGGGGCGGCGCGCACCTCATGGCCGCCAACGCCGCACTGGCCGGCTTCATCCGCTCCATCGCGCTGGAGCTGAGCGAACGCGGCCTGCGCGCCAACCTGCTCGCGCCGGATTTCGCCGGCGAGCGCTGGGACACGCCGAAATCCCGCGCCGAGGTGGCCGAAGCCGCTGCCTTCCTGGCCCGCCCCGG
>CAMDAM010000061.1 GCA_945888575.1 Asaia bogorensis
TTGCAGGCCGGGCACTGCGCCGGCACGCGGCTGAGATCGTAGAAACGCACGGCACAACTCACGCACAGGCGCTTGGTGCCCAATTCGGGCCTGGGGACATACATGCCTCAGCCACCCACCTTGGCAACCAGCAGCTGCTCGGAGCACGCGGTGGCCAGGGAATAGTCGCTGCCCTGCATGCCCGGCAGGGTGGACCAGCCGGCCGACCGCACCAGCTCGCTGCGGCTATAGGAGGAGGTCTCGGCCTTCAGCTTCGCCAGCTTCGCCGGGTCGGCATCGCCCTGCGCCTTGGCCACGCAGAACGGCACCAGCGCCGCCGTCACCGCATCGCGCGCGCCGTTGGCCGCCATCTCGCGCGCCCCGCGCGCCCCGTGCCAGCCCAGCACGGCAAAGCCGAAAATCGTCATGGCAAGGGCGCCGCCGACGGCACCCCAAAGGGCCGGCTTGGTCGCGGCTGGAATTTTCATGTCGTGGGAATCCCTTGCGGCGGGCGGCCAGGCCGCGCGCCCCGTCGGAGTGGTTCCGACGTTGTGCCACATATGGGGATCAGATTTGCGTTTACATCGGGGCAGGCGCGACGCAACGCCTGCCGCCGGCCTTGCACCACACGCCACCCCATGCAACGCCCAGCTATTGCAACGAAGGAGCGTGCGCGATGCGCCTGCTGGCCCCCCTGCTCGTGGTCGCCACCACGGATCAGCAGCCGAACAGCCAGGAGGACACGATCAAGCTGGTCGCCTTCCGCCAGGGCAAGTTCCTCACCCTGCTGGAGCACAGCGCGCTCACCCGCATCACAGCACCGGCAAAGGACGCGATGGAGGAAGCCTGGAGCTGGACCTTCTCGGCCGACGGCACCCGCATCGAACTCGGCGGCACCCGCACCACCCCCGCCCAGGGCAACCGTCCCGCCAAGCGCGAAGCCCTGCCGAAGGATGCCTATTGCTGGGGTGCGAAGAACGAGTTCGAGAAGTGCGACTGAGCTAGGCCGCCCGTCGCACCGCGCGCGGTGCCAGCACGCGCCGCACCCCGTCGATCCCAGGATGCTCCGCCGTCACGATCGGCAGGCACGTCGCCTGCCGCTCCGCCTCGTGCCCGGGATGCAGCGCATGGAACGCGCCCGCGTTGTGGAAGGCATCGCGGTTGCGATCCTCGAAATAGCTCTCCGCCCAGGCCCCGTTCGCCAGCACGCAATCATGCGGCCCGAGGTCGATGTGGAAGTATTCGATCTCCCCACGCACCCGCTCCTGCGTGATCGTGCTGCCGTTCACCAGCGCCCCGGCATGGGCCAGCACCTCGCCCACCAGAACCGCATGCCCCGGCGACACACGCAGATCGCAGCTCGGCATCCCATTCCCCAGGCTGCCGCGCGCGAACCGGATCGGCTGGTGCCCCTTCCCCGCCAGCCGCCCCTCGAACCGCTGCGTGCCCATCCACCGCACCGGCCGCAACCCTCCGAACTTCGTCGCCACCAAGTCCCCGGCGCGCAGCCGCTCCACCGCCACCTCGCCGCGCGACGTCAGGATCAGCGTGCCACGCAGGAAGCAGGTGGCCTGCACCTGCAGACCGAACACGGGGTAGTAGAGCGGAGTCTCGGCGATGCCCCAACTCGATCCGGCATCGGCGGACGACACGTAGCCACCATACGAAAACCCGTTCTGCCCCACAGGCACGGCCGACGGGTCGCTGCCGCCCAGGTTAAGGGCGGCAGAGGGCGCAAAGGTCAGCGCATAGCCCGTCCCGCCAGACATCGCGTAGGTGCCCAACGCAGAGAGCGTGGCCTTGTCGAAGCTGAAATAGCTCTGCGTCGTCGTCAGCAGCAGCGACAGCGAGACGCTGGCCAACACCCCGCCGGTCGGGATGTCCGCCGACGTGGCATAGAGCTGCGCCGTGAGGGTGTAGGTGCCGCTGCCCCCCAGCGCCTTCACCGCGATCGTCAGCCCGTCGATCTCCCAGGAAGACGTGACGGAGGTGGTGAAGGAATACCCGCGATAAAGCCCCGTCGTGATCGTGCCGCCGCCGGTGGCGAGCGTCGCCGTTCCGTTGCCGCTATTGTCGAAAACCGTCACGCTGCCACTCATGCGCCGCCTGCCTCTTTCCGAACAGCGAGGCCGAAACTCCCGTGCGCGCGGTTAAGGACGGGTGAAAAACGCGCCGCTACCGCTTCGTTGCTGAAAGCGAGAAAGACAGCGGCAGCCACGGCCGGTCCGGGAAGCGGAACAGCCGGTCCGCCCCCTGCTCCAGGCAGGCGAACATCCGCCACGGCACGCCGTCATGCTCGTGCAGCCAATCGAGCGTCAGCCCTGCCCCCAGCACCGCGCCCACCACATCGGCCATGGTGTGCTGGAACTGGTGCGTGCGCTGGTTCACCAGCCGCGCCGCGGGGTCGGCATAGTCGCGGGGATCGTCCAGCACCAGCGGCCCGCGCTCGAAATACGGCGCGAACCACCCGGGCCGTCCGCCATCGCCCGCATCATCATCAAACACCCAGGCGCTGGGATGCCCCTCCGCCAGGTACAGCCGCCCACCCGGCCGCAGCAGCGAAGCCACCACCCGCGCCCAGCCCGCCACATCCGGCAGCCAGCACAGCGCGCCCCAGCTCACGAACACGCGGTCGAACCCGTGCGGCCCGGGAATCGCCGCGGCCGCATCGTACACATCCGCGCACACGAACCGCGCCGCCAGCCCCAGCTCCCCGGCCAGCCCCCGCGCCGCATCGATCGCCGGCGCCGAGAAATCCAGCCCCACCACCTCGGCCCCCTTCTGCGCCAGCCGCAGCGTGTCCGCCCCGAAATGGCATTGCAGATGGGCGATGCGCTCGCCCATCACGCTGCCCAGCTCCGCCTCCTCGATCGCCTCCAGCCGCCCGCGCCCTTCGCGCAGATCGGCGAGGTCGTACATCGGCGCACGCAGATGGATCGCCACCCGCTCATCCCAGTTCGCCTGGTTCAGCGCCCGCCACTCATCCCCGCTCATGCCGCACTCCCGATCAGCGCGCCCCCCGCCGCCTCGCCCCACAGCGTGAACTGGTAGCCCAGCCCGCCGGAGATGCGCTGCGTGCCGGCATGGCTCAGGAACACCACGCACGCCGCCCCCAGCCGCAGCACGCCCAGCCAGACGGAAAGGGCCGCCGGTATGCTCAGCCCGCCAGCAGCGCGTCGAGCTTGCCGGCCCGCTCCAGCGCCACCAGGTCGTCGCAGCCGCCGATATGCGCGCCGGCGATGAAGATCTGCGGCACCGTGGTCTTCCCACCAGAGCGCTGCACCGCCTCGGCGCGTTCCGGCGTTCCGTTCGGCGCGTCGATCTCGCGATAGACGGCGCCCTTCTTCTCCAGCAACTGCTTGGCACGGGCGCAGAAGCCGCACCAATCCTGGGTGTAGATCTCGATCTCGGGCATCACGTGTCTCCTTCGTTCCCTATGGTCGTGTCGCCCCCGCTGGGATGCAAGCCTATCGCGGGGAGCGCACCCGCGCGGCCACCAGCACATCCACCCCCGCCGCCCCGGCCGCCAGCAGCGCCCCGGTGCAGGCCCGCGCCGTGGCCCCGCTGGTCAGCACGTCATCCACCAGCAGCACGTGCCGCCCGGCCACCGCCGCCTGCCGCCGCACCGCGATCGCCCCCTCCAGCATGCGCGCCCGCTGCCCGGCCGAAAGCTCGCCCAGCGGCGCGGTGGCCTTCACCCGCTGCAGCGCATCGGCGGCCACCGCCACGCCCGCCATCCGCCCCAGCGCGCGCGCCAGCAACGCCGACTGGTTGTAGCGCCGCGCCAGCAACCGCGAGCGATGCAGCGGCACCGGCACCAGCACCTCCGCCCGCCCCAGCAGCGCCGCCCCCGCCCGCGCCATCATCCGCGCCAGCGCGGTGGCCAGCTCCGTCCGATCCGCATGCTTGAACCCCAGCACCAGCCGCCGGCTCTGCGCGTCATACGCCAGCGCCGCCCGCGCCTCGCCCCAGGGCGGCGGCGCCACCGCGCAATCGTCGCACACCAAGCCATCGTGGCGCGCATGCACGAACGGCACCCCGCAGGAAAGGCACAGCGGCGCGGTGATGAAGCTGGTCTGCCCGAAACACGCCGTGCAGAACTGCCCGGGCGCCTCCACCAGCGCCTCGCAGGTCAGGCAATGCGCCGGCAGCAGCGTATCCAACAGTGTTTTCAGCATGGGCCGCGCCGCATGCCCGCCCCAGCATGCCGCGGCGCGCAGCGGCATCTCAGGCCCCGAACCGCACCGTCCCGTCGCGCTCGATCTCGTGCACCAGGTCGATCTCCCAGGAGAGATAGGCCTGCATCGCCTCCTCCACGCCCGAGTTGCGGTCATACGGCCGCAGGTAGAAATCGATGCACTCGCCATCTGAAGGCACGGTCCGATCCCGCTCCATTGGCTTTCCAGCCTTCCGCCACGCCTCCGTGCCACCCTGCAGCGCCGCCACCCGGCCATGCGTCAGCCCGCGCAGCTCCGCCACCGCATGCGCCGCCAGCACCCCATCCGGCGAGGCCGCCACCACCAGGGCCGCCCCGGCCAGCCGGGCCTTCAACCCCTCCAGCCGCCCCCGCACACCCCAGAGCGCCCCGGGAATATGCCCCTCGCGGAAATCGATGCTGCGCGCCAGATCCACCACCACGGTCCCCGCCGCCTCAACCTCCTCCACGTCCACCCACTCCACCTTCGGCACCGCCATCGCCGCCGGCACCGCCTTCCCAAGCGCCCCCTCGGCCACGAACACATCCCGATGTCCCATCTGCCGCAGCCAGGCGGCCGACATCCGCGCCCGCACCCCGTCATCATCGATCAGCACGATCCGCGCCCCGCGCACCCCTATCCAGGTATCCGTCGCCTGCACCAACTGCCCCCCAGGCGCGGAAACCGCCCCCGCCCGCGTCCCGGCCCGGAACTCCACGGGATCGCGCACATCCAGCACGTACAGCGTGCGCGAAGCATCCGCCTCCATCGCCGCCAGCGCCGCCGCATCGATCACCGTCACCCCCGACCGCGCGGCAAACCCCTGCGCCCGCTCCATCGCCAGCGCCGCCGTGCGCGGCCGCCCCGGCGCGAATTCTGCGGGCCGGCCGCGATCCGGGGTCAGCCCCGCCAGCTCCCAGCCCATCGTGCCGTTGCGCAGCGCCACCACCTTGTTGGGCACGCCAGCCTGCCGAAGGCTCTCCGCCCCCAGGATCGACCGCGTCCGCCCGGCGCAGTTCACCACGATCAGCGTCTCGGCACTCGGCACGATATCCGCGATCCGGTACGCCAGCTCGCCGCCGGGCATGGAAGCGCCGGTCGGGATCGACATGCGCCGGTATTCCTCGATCGTGCGGCTATCCAGCACCACCATGTCGCGCTTCTCCGCGATCCAGGCATTCAGCTCCGGCGCATCCACGCTCTCGGTGCCGAAATGGTGCTCCACCCATTCACCGAACGCCTTGCTCGGCACGTTCACGCCGCTGAACAGCACGTAGCCCGCCGCCCCCCAGGCCGGCGTGCCACCCTCCAGCACGCTCACATCGGTGCAGCCGATCCCCTCCAGATACGCACCCAACTTCTCCGCCACGCCGCGCCCGTCATCGCACACCACCACCCGCGTCCCGCGCCGCGGCAGCAACGAAGGCGCCCGCAGCTCGCGCTTGGAGAAGGGGCACGGCACCGCCCAGAACAGATGGCTCGCCCCGAACTCGCCCTCCTCGCGCGCATCCAGCAGAGCCAGCTCGGCCCCGTCGGTGATCCATCCCCGCAGCGTTCCCGCATCGATCCGGCGCATCGCATTCCCTCCATCGCATTGCGTGAACCATACGCCTTGGCATCGGCGCCCGGGAAGCGCACATCCAGCGCGCGCCGGGCTGGCCGGTGGCGGCGCGCCAAGGCAAAGGACTTCCATGAACGACAGCATGCTCGTCTTCGATCGACAGGCCGTGCGCCGCCACCGCGACCGCGCCGCCACCAGCGCGCACACCATCGCGCCCATCCTGCACGACATCGCCGACCGCCTGCTCGATAGGCTGGACGACACCAAGCACCGCTTCACCCACGCGCTGGACGTCGGCGGCCGCGGCGCCGTCGCCCCGCTGCTGCGCGCCCGCGGCATCAGCGTGATCAGCACAGACCTCTCCCCCGCCATGGCCCGTCTCTCCGGCCCCCAGGCCGTTGCAGCCGACGAGGAACACCTCCCCTTCGCCCCCGCCAGCTTCGACCTCATCGTCGCCAACCTCTCCCTGCACTGGGTCAACGACCTCCCCGGCGCCCTGATCCAGCTGCGCATGGCCCTCAAGCCCGACGGGCTGTTCCTCGCCAGCCTCCCTGCCCTCGGCACCCTCGCCGAACTCCGCACCGCCCTCACGGAAGCCGAAGCCATGGTCGCCGGCGGCGCCTCCCCCCGCGTCTCCCCGTTCCCCGACCTGCGCGACGCCGCCGCCCTGCTGCAACGCGCCGGCTTCGCCCTGCCGGTGGCCGACGCCGACGAGATCACCCTCGCCTACGCCAACCCCCTCGCCCTGCTGCAAGACCTGCGCGCCGCCGGCGAGTCCAACGCCGTGCGCCTGCGCAACAAGCGAACCCCGCCCCGCGCCCTGTTCCCCGCCGCCCTCGCCAGCCTGCCGCAACACGGCGGCCGCCACCCCGCCACGCTCCGCCTGGCCATGCTCACCGGCTGGGCCCCCGCCCCCAGCCAGCCCAAGCCCCTGCCCCGCGGCAGCGGTCAGGTGCCGCTGGGCTCCGTGCTGGGGTCCTGATCCAGCCGGGCATTCTCGCCCCGCCGCGCGTCTCGCTCCGCCTCCAGCCGGTCGCGCAGCTTCTCCCCCTTCGTGCGCCCATGCAGCACCCGGTTGCGCTGCGCCTCGGCCGCCTGCTCGGCCGCCGCACGCTGCTTCTTCACCCGCCGAAGGTTGACGATCTCAGCCATCCCCCCATCCTGGCCCGCTCACACAGGGGGATCAACACATGGGCCAGACCATCACACTCACCGCGCAAGACGGCCACCGCCTCACCGCCTGGCGCACCGGCCCCGACAACGCCCGCGCCGGCATCGTCGTCATCCAGGAAATCTTCGGCGTGAACCACCACATCCGCAACATGTGCGAAAAGATCGCCGCCGAAGGCTACGCCGTCATCGCCCCCGCCCTGTTCGACCGCACCGAACCCCAGGCCGAACTCGGCTACACCCAAGAAGACGTCAAGCAAGGCATCGCGATCCGCGGCCGGCTCGACAACCACCAGGTCATGCTCGATGTGGACGCCGCCGCCCACGCGCTCGGCAGCCGCACCCTGGGCATCACCGGCTACTGCTTCGGCGGCACCGTCGCCTGGTGGGGCGCCACCCGCTCCACCCGCTTCGCCGCCGCCAGCGGCTGGTACGGCGGCGGCGTCGCCGGCACCCGCACCGAACGCCCCATGTGCCCCGTGCAACTCCACTTCGGCGAAAAAGACACCGGCATCCCCCTGTCAGACGTAGAGGCCATCCGCGCCGCCCAGCCCGGCATCGAAGTCTACGTCTACCAAGGCGCCCAGCACGGCTTCGGCTGCGACGAACGCGCCAGCTTCTCAGCGCCCGATGCGGCAGCGGCCCATGAGCGGACCTTCGCGTTCTTCAAGCAGAACCTAAGAAAGTGAGAATCTTCTTTTTCTGAAGAAAAAGAAGCAAAAAGACTTTTCTGACTGGCGCGCGTGCCGGATCACCCAGCACGCGTGCCAGCGAATAAAAGTTTTTTGGTTCTTTTTTTCAAAAAAGAACCGCTTAATTCAGAAAAATCTTCCCTGGATTGAGAATCCCCTTCGGATCCAGCGATGCCTTCACCCCCCGCATCACCGCCAGCGCCTCGGCCCCCACTTCGGCCTCCAGGAACTCGCGCTTGCCGATCCCCACCCCGTGCTCCCCGCTGCACGAGCCGCCGAGCGCCAGGGCGCGGGCCACGATCTTCTTGTCCAGCTCCCACGCCCGATCGAGCCCGCCCGGCTCCGGCGGCACCAGGATCACGGTGTGGAAATTCCCATCCCCCACATGCCCCACGATCGGCGCCGTCAGGCCAGAGGCGCGGATATCCTCCTGCGCCCCCAGGATGCACTCGGCGAGCCTGGAGATCGGCACGATCGCGTCGGTCGCGATCCCCTGGTAGCCCGGCTTCAGCGCCAGGCACGCCCAGTAGGCATCATGCCGCGCCCGCCACAGCCGCGCCCGCTCCGCCGGATCGGTCGCCCACTGGAACCCCGCCGCGCCGAAACTGCCGGCGATTTCCTCGGCCTGCTCCGCCTGCTCCTTCACTCCGGCCACCGTGCCATGGAACTCGAAGAACAACGTCGGCGCCGGGCTCACCCCCTCCAGCTTGGAATAGGCGATGCAGGCCTGCATCTGCACGTCGTCCAGCAACTCGATCCGCGCCACCGGAATCCCCGCCTGCATCACCGCGATCACCGTCTCCACCGCCGATCCCAGGTCCGGGAACTGGCACACCGCCGCACTGCTCGCCTCCGGAATCCCGTGCAGCCGCAGCTGGATCTCGGTGATGATCCCCAGCGTCCCCTCGCTGCCGATGAACAGGCGCGTCAGGTCATACCCGGCGGCGGACTTCCTCACCCGCCCCCCGGTGCGGATCACCCGCCCGTCCGAAAGCACCACCGTCAGCCCCAGCACGTTCTCGCGGATGGTGCCGTAGCGCACCGCAGCGGTGCCGCTCGCCCGCGTGGCGCACATCCCGCCCAGCGAGGCATCGGCCCCGGGATCGACCGGGAAGAACAGGCCCTGGTCGCGCAGATGCGTGTTCAGGCTGCGATGCGTCACCCCCGCCTGCACCCGGCAATCCATGTCCGCCGCGTTCACCTCCAGCACCGCGGCCATGCGCCCGAGATCGATGGAAATCCCGCCCCGCACCGGCGTCACATGCCCTTCCAGCGAGGTCCCGGTGCCATAGGGCACCACCGGCACCGAATGCGCATGGCACAGCGCCAGAAGGCGGGAGACCTCCTCGGTGCTCTCCACGAACGCCACCGCATCCGGCATCACCGGCGGCTGCGTGTCCTGCCCATGCGAATGATGGTCGCGATGCCCGGTGGAGGTGGTGATGCGCTCGCCCAGGAAAGCGCGCGCGGCCTCGACAACGGCAGCGACAGCCCCGGAGGTGGCGGATTCGGACATGGCCAGTCTCTCCTGTTACGCCCCGAGCAATGGCGCGGCCACGCCCCGCGCGCAAGGTCGGCCCGCCGCCGCCATGAACCCTCCCGCCCCATATCGGCATCCTTAACCTTTTCTTGACCCACCCACGCCGATGGTGCCGGCATGTTCAGCTGGACGAGACGCAAGGCGGGGCCCCCAGCGCCCGGCACCGGGAGTGCCCCTGCCCCCGGCCTCGGCGCGGCGCTGTTCGGCGGCGCTCCGGTGGTGCACGACCTCGCCCACGTCCAGGTGCTCGGCCTTCTGGTGACAGACACGTTCCGCTGGAAGCGCCCCTGGGCCGAATGGCGCATCCGCTTCACCTACAGCAACGACCACCCGGGCCTCGGCCTGCGCGACGTGACGGCCTTCGTGCGCGAAGCCGCCGCCTCACAATGCCAGCACCGCTGCGAAGCCACCGACATCGTGCTCTACCTGTCCCACATGGACGATGTGCGCGCCGTTTTCGCCGCCTATGGCGCGGTGCCGCACGGCATCGGCCAGATCTCCGCAATCCAGAACCGCGACGCCTACCTCCAGGCCGCCGCCCTCGCCGCCGAACTCGCCGGCCTCGCCCGCGTGCCCGATCGCGCCGCGGAAGACGAAGTGCTCTCCCTGCCCGATCTCGTCTGGCAGGTGGAAGGCTTCGGCATGGGCCGCGTCGCCCGCACCGAACTGCGCGGCCGCAGGATCGCCGTGCGCCTCGGCGTCATCTCCGGCCAGGAATTCTGGCTGGTGGACGTGAACGACCGCCCCGGCTGCGCCCGCTTCCGCTCCCGGCTCGATGCCATGAGCAAGATGGGCGTCGCCTCCGCCATCAAGGCCTACGAAACGCGGGCGCGCTGAAGAAAAGAAAGATTTACCACGGAGCCACGGAGTTCACGGAGAAGGCACGGAGGTGACGCTTCGACTCCGTGCCTTCCTCCGTGTCCTCCGTGCCTCCGTGGTGAACCTTCCTTCCTTGCCGGCTCAGAGAAAACTCACAGGATCGATATCGATCTCCACCTTCACCCCGCGCCCGGTCGGCACCTGCGCCAGCCATTCGCGGATCAGGGGCTGCACCGCCACATCCCGCCGCGCCTTCAGCAGCAGCCGCCGCCGATGCCGCCCGCGCAGGATCGCGAGCGGGGCGGGGGCCGGCCCCAGCACCAGGATCCCGTCCCCCGCCGGCGCCGCCCGGCCCAGGTCGCGCGCCGCGATATCCGCCGCCTCGGCGCTGTCCGCACTCACCACCAGCGCCGCCAGCCGCCCATACGGCGGCCAGTTGCCGGGCCGGCGCTCCGCCGCCTCGTTCTCGCGGAAGCTCTCCAGATCGCCGGAAAGCAGCGCCTGCATCACCTTGTGCTCCGGCGAGAAGGTCTGCAGCAGCACCCGCCCCGGCGCATCCGCCCGCCCCGCCCGCCCGGCCACCTGGTGCAACAGCTGCACCGTGCGCTCCGCCGCGCGCAGATCACCGCCCGCCAAACCAAGATCGGCATCCACCGCCCCCACCAGCGTCAGATGCGGAAAATGCCAGCCCTTGGCCACGATCTGCGTGCCGATGATCAAATCCACCTGCCGGTCCTCGATCGCATGCGCCGCATCCGCCGCCGCCTGCGGGCCGGTGAGGGTATCGCTCGCCATCACCAGCAGCCGCGCCTCCGGGAAGGTTTCGCGCGCCTCCTCCGTGATCCGCTCCACCCCCGGCCCCACCGCCGTCAGCGAATGCGGCGCCTTGCATTCCGGGCATTCCGGCGGGATCGGGATGGTATGGCCGCAATGGTGGCATTGCAGGATGCGCCGCGCCCGGTGCTCCACCAGCCAGGCGGTGCAGTTGGGGCACTGCATGCGATGCCCGCAGGTGCGGCACAGCGTCAGCGGCGCATAGCCCCGCCGGTTGAGGAACAGCATCGCCTGCTCCCCGCGCGCGAAGGTGGCATGCATCGCCTCCACCAGCGGCGGCGCCAGGAACTTGCCGCGCTCCGGCGGCGTGGCCCGCAGATCGATCAGCTCGATATCCGGCAGCGAGGCCCCCCCGAACCGCGACGGCAAATGCAGCCGCCGGTACCGCCCCGCCTCCGCATTGGCCACCGTCTCCAGGCTCGGCGTCGCCGAAACCAGCACCGCCGGCGCCGAACACAGCCGCGCCCGCACCACCGCCATGTCCCGCGCGTGGTACACCACGCCATCCTCCTGCTTGAACGCCGTCTCGTGCTCCTCGTCGATGATCACCAGGCCCAGGTCCGGAAACGGCAGGAACAGCGCCGATCGCGCCCCCACCACCACCGGCGCCGCCCCGCGCGCCACCTCCCGCCAGGTGATCCGCCGCGTCCGGCTGCCCAGGTCGGAATGCCACACCGCCGGCGCCACCCCGAACCGCCGCTCGAACCGCTCCAGCCACTGCGAGGAGAGCGCGATCTCCGGCAGCAGGATCAGGCATTGCCGCCCCTGCCGCAGGCATTCCGCAATCGCCTCCAGATACACCTCCGTCTTGCCGGAGCCCGTCACCCCCTCGAGCAACGTCACCGAGAACCCACGCGCCTGCACCGCCGCACGCAGTTCCACCGCCGCCGCCTCCTGATCCTCGGAAAGCTCGGGCCGCGGATGCTCCGGATCCGGCCGCCGGAACGGCGGAGCCACCGCCAGCTGCACCGGCACGATCAACCCCGCATCGGCCATGCCGCGCAGCAGGGTCGATGAAACCCCCGCCTCCTGCGCCAGCGCCGCCCCAGCCAGCAGCCGCTCGCCCAGAACCTCCAGCACCCGCAGGCGCTGTTCCGTCATCCGCACCCCCGGCAACGCCTCCGCCCGCCGCCAGCCCACCGGCGCCGTCTCCGGCTGCACCGCCGGCACCCGCAGCGCCATCGCCAGCACCTCCCCGGGCAGCGAGACGGTATAGGCCGCGATCCAATCCACCAGCTGCCGAACATCCTGGCGCATCGGCGCCGCCTCCGCCGGCCCGGAGATCGGCCGCAGCCGGTTATCCCCCACCGTGCCCTCCGGCGGCCCATCCCACACCACGCCGTATTCGATGCGCCGGTTCAGCGGCACCAGCACGATATCCCCCGGCGCCACGCTCATCCCCGCCGGCACCCGATAATCGAACGGCCCGGCGAACGGATACGGCAGCAGCACAGGCACGACCTGCCCACGCGCCTCCGGAACCAGCTCCCCCTGCTCCGCCCGCTTCCTGTTCCGCTCAGCCATCCGCTATACCCAACCCAAGCAACGCCAGCCCCCTGATCGGAAGACCGCCATGAAATTCTTCGTCGACACCGCCGACACGGCCGAGATCAAGTCGCTCGCCGCCTCCGGGCTGCTCGATGGGGTCACCACCAACCCCTCCCTCATCGCCAAGTCCGGCCGCAAGATCCTCGATGTGGTGGCCGAGATCTGCGCCATCGTCGAGGGCCCGGTCAGCGCCGAGGTCGCCGCCACCGATTACGAAGGCATGATGCGCGAAGCCGCGGTCCTCAAGAAGATCGCCACCAACGTCACCATCAAGCTCCCCCTCACGCCCGACGGCCTGCGCGCCTGCAAGACGCTCACCGGCGAAGGCGTGCAAACCAACGTCACCCTCTGCTTCTCCGCCGCCCAGGCCCTGCTCGCCGCCAAGGCCGGCGCCACCTTCGTCAGCCCCTTCGTCGGCCGCCTGGACGATATCGGCCAGGACGGCATGGCCCTGATCGCCGACATCGTCGCCATCTACCGCAACTATAGCGCGCTCAAGACGGAAGTCCTCGTGGCCAGCATCCGCCACCCGATCCACGTGATCGAGAGCGCCAAGCTCGGCGCCCACGTCGCCACCCTGCCGCCCAACGTGCTGCGCATGCTCTACGGCCACCCGCTGACGGACAAGGGCCTGGCGGCGTTCCTGGCCGATTGGGCGAAGACCGGGCAGACCATCGCTTGAAGCAAGCACGTTCTTTTTTGAAAAAAAGAACCAAAAAACGTTTCCGACCTGGCCCCCGCGCAAGGTCGGAAAGTCTTTTTGCTTCTTTTTCTTCAGAAAAAGAAGAATCCTTGCTTCCTGCATGACCACACCCGAATCCGTCGCCGCCTACCTCCGCGCCCATCCGGAGTTCCTGGCCCACCGCCCGGAGCTCTACCGCGCCCTCACCCCTCCCACCCGCGTCCACGGCGAGGCCCTCGCCGACCACATGGCCGCAATGCTGGAGGTGGAGCGCGCCCATGCCGACGCGATGGCCGAGCGCGCCGATGGCGTCCTGGCCGCCGGCCGCGCCACCGCCGGCATGGCGCGCCGCGTGCAGGAAGCCGTGCTGGCCCTGATCCGCGCCCAGGATCCGGTGGAATGCATCACCGCCGAGTTCCCACACCTGCTCGCCATCGACACCGCCAGCCTGTGCCTCGAAGCCCCCTGGCCCGGCACCCGCGCCCTGCCGCCCGGCCAGGTCGCCCGCCTGCTCGGCACCCGCGCCGTGGTCTTCCGGCCCGGCGGGCCAGACGCCCAAACCCTGCACGGCGAAGCCGCCCGCCTCGCCCGCCACGAAGCCCTGCTCCGCCTCCCCGGCGAAGGCCCCGCCGGCCTCATCGCCCTGGCCACACGCGACGACACCTCGCTCGACCCCGCCCAGGGCCTCGGCCCCCTCGCCTTCCTGGCCCGCGCCGTGGCCGCGGCGATGAAGCGATGACCGCCCCCCTGATGACTGCAAGCGAGGCCCGCGCCACCTTCCTCGCCTGGCTGGCGCACGAACGCCGCGCCTCCCCCCTCACCGTGGAAGCCTACGGCCGAGACACCGCCGCCTTCCTCGGCTTCCTCACCCGCCATCTCGGCGAGGAACCCACCCTCACGGCGCTGGCCGCCCTGCGTGCCGCCGACCTGCGCGCCTGGCTCGCCTGGGAAGCCAGCGAAGGCGCCGGAAACAGCACCCGCGCCCGCCACCTCGCCGCCGTGCGCGCCTTCTTCCGCTTCCTCGCCCGCCGCCACGGCGTCGCCAACGCCCAGATCGCCCTGCTCGCCACCCCCAAGGCCAAGCCCCCCCTCCCCCACGCCCTCACGCCACAGGAAGCCCGCGCCGTCGCGCAAGACATCGGCGAGGCCACCGACACCGCCTTCACCCAGGCGCGCGACACCGCCTTGTTCAGCCTGCTCTACGGCAGCGGCCTGCGCATCGCCGAAGCCCTCGCCCTGAACATCGCCGAAGCCCCCCGCCTGGGTAGCGACGACATGCTCCGCGTCCTCGGCAAGGGCTCCAAGCCCCGCATCGTCCCCGTCCTGCCCGCCGTGCGCGAGGCCATCGCCGCCTGGCTGCGCCACCACCCGGAGCCCACCACCCCCACCGCCCCGCTCTTCGTCGGCGTCCGCGGCGAACGCCTCAACCCCGGCGTCGCCCAGCGCACCCTGCGCGCCTTCCGCCGCCTCAACGGCCTGCCGGAACACGCCACCCCGCACGCCCTGCGCCATTCCTTCGCCACCCACCTCCTGGCCGGCGGCGCGGACCTCCGCACCATCCAGGACCTCCTTGGCCACGCCAGCCTCTCCACCACCCAGCGCTACACCGCGGTGGACACCGCCCAGCTCATGGACGTCTGGCGCAAATCCCATCCACGCGGCTGAGTCTCTCCCCCAGTCTGGCGGCACGCCGCGCCCGGCGCGATACTGCGGCCCAACACCGCCGGAGGTCCGCCATGCAACTCACCATCTCCCCGGAGACCGAGGCCAAGCGCCTCGCCATCCGCAACTTCGTCGACCAGCGCCTGATCCCGCTGGAGCGCGACCGCAGCAGCTACGACGCGCACGAGAACATCAACCACGCCCTGCTGGCCGAACTGCGCCAGGAAACCCGCGCCATGGGCATCTGGGCCCTGCAATCGCCCAAATCCCGCGGCGGCGGCGGCCTGCCCATGGTCGAACAGGCCGTGCTCTACGAGGAAATGAACCGCTCCATCTTCGGCCCCGTCTGCTTCAACTGCGCCGCACCTGACGACGGCAACATGCGCGTCATGGCCCAGGTCGCCACCAAGGCCCAGCAGGACTGGTGGCTGCAACCCGTCATCGACGGCAAGATGAACTCCAGCTTCATCATGACCGAGCCGATGGACGAAGACGGCCGCGGCTGCGGCAGCGACCCCTCGCTCACCAACACCGAAGCCGTGCGCACCAACACCGGCTGGAAGATCAACGGCCGCAAATGGTTCATCACCGGCGCCGAAACCGCCGAGCACTTCATCCTCATCGCCCGCACCTCGGCCGATGACCGCAAGGGCCTCACCGCCTTCCTCTTCCACCGCAACACGCCCGGCTGGCGCATCCTGCGCCGCATCGACATCATGGGCCCGGAAGAACACGGCGGCCATTGCGAGATCGAGTTCGACGGGCTCGAAATCCCGGACGAGAACCGCCTCATGGAAGTCGGCGACGGCCTCAAGCTCACCCAGATCCGCCTCGGCCCGGCCCGCCTCACCCACTGCATGCGCTGGACCGGCCTGGCCCGCCGCTGCCTTGAAATCGCGATGGAATACGTCCAGCAACGCCGCAGCTTCGGCGGCCGCCTGATCGACCATGAATCCGTCCAAACGCTCATCGGCCAGGCCGCCATGGAAATCGAAATCGGCCGCCTCCTCACCATGAAAGCCGCCTGGCTGCTCGATCAGGGCGACTTCGCCCGCAAGGAAGTCTCGATGGCCAAGATCGTGGTCGCCGACGCCCTGCACAAAGCCGCCGACACCGCCCTCCAACTCCTCGGCGCCCGCGGCTACAGCAAGGACACGCCCGTGGAATGGATCTACCGCTACGCCCGCCAGGCCCGCCTGGTGGACGGCGCCAGCGAAGTCCACCGCATGGTGCTGTCCAACTTCATGACCCGCGAAGGCGGAGATTTCTGGAAGTGGCGGGTAGGGTAAGCGGTTCTTTTTTGAAAAAAAGAACCAAAAAACTTTTATGACTTGCACGCGTGCTGGAGCATCCGGCACGCGTGCAAGTGTATAAAGTCTTTTTTGCTTCTTTTTTCTTCAGAAAAAAGAAGATTCTTCCTTCTCCCAACCCGCCAAACCAGCGACGCCCCGTTTTCCTGTCAAACACAAAATCTCACATTTTCTAAGAAAATTTTCTGGATCTCCGGTCTCGCCTGTGCTCAAATTCCTGGTGATGCCAAACCAACACGCCGCACCGAGCGAAGCCGACGCACCGCGCCCCTGGGCGCGGGCGATTCTGCACGCCCGCATTCCGGCGCCGTTGAAGCTCCTTCTCCTGGCCCTGCTCGCCGCCTTCTCGATGGGCGAAGCCCCGCGCCGCACGCTGCGCGCGCTGCGCCAGGACTGGCTCTTCTCCACCAGCACCGATTTCCGCGAAGACCTGGACTCCATCCAGGATTCCCACGCCCTGCGCCGCATTCTCCAACTCCGGGCAGAAATCGGCTGGCTCATGCGCGGCAAGCCCAACCGGGGCATGTCCCTGTCCGGCCACCGCGCGCCCGAACTCCGCCCCACCCAGGCCGCCCGCGCACCACCATGGCCGCCGCACGCCCAAAATCACCCCGAATCCGTCGCCAAAACCCCGCGTCCCGCGGCGATCGGTCGTGGCCGAATCAGATTACCCCGGGAAAATGGCACGCCACCATCTGCCCCTCGACACCGGGCCTCAACTGAGGCTCCTCCGCCGCGCAGATATCCTGCGCCGCAGGGCAACGCGTGCGAAACCGGCAGCCGCTCGGCGGGTTGGCGGCACTCGGCGGTTCGCCCTTCATCGGCACATGCCGCCGCGTCCGCTCGATGCGCGGATCGGGCACCGGGGCCGCGGCGATCAGCGTGCGCGTGTAGGGGTGCAGCGGCCGGCTGAACAGGTCGGCCGCGCGGCCCTGCTCCATGACCTTCCCGAGGTACAGCACCACGATCCGGTCGCACACGTGCCGGATCACGGCCAGGTCGTGGGAGATGAACAGGTAAGTCAGCACCAGCCGCTCCTGCAGCTCCACCATCAGGTTGATGATCTGCGCCTGGATGTTCACATCCAGCGCCGAGACCGGCTCATCCGCCACCACCAGGTCCGGCCCCAGTGCCAAAGCCCGCGCGATCGAGATGCGCTGCCGCTGCCCGCCAGAGAACTCATGCGGAAACCGCCCCGCCGCCGCCGCCGGCAAGCCCACGATATCCAGCAACTCCCCCACCCGCGCCCGCGCCGCCCCGCCATCGGCCACGATGCCATGCAGCAGCAGCGGCCCGGACAGGATCTCGCCCACCGACATGCGCGGATTGAGCGAGCCATAGGGGTCCTGGAAGATCATCTGCATCCGCCGCCGCAACGGCCGGATCGCCGATTGCGGCGCATGGGTGATATCGGTGCCGTCAAAACGAACCGTCCCACCGGTCGGCTCATGCAACCGCAGCACCA
>CAMDAM010000062.1 GCA_945888575.1 Asaia bogorensis
TGCTAACCGGCGGGGATGACCCGCATCCAGGCCACCTACCGCATCCGCGGCGACGCCGCCTCCATCGCCGCGCGCGCCCAGGGCATCGCCGTGGAGCAGAGCGTGGAGATGCCGCTCGGCGCCATCACCGACGCGCGCGTGCTGCAGGAGGTGGTGGGCGAGGTGCAGGACATCGCCGATCTCGGCGGTGGGGTGTTTGACGTCCGCATCGGCCTCGCTGCGGAAACCGTCGGCGCGGATGCCGGCCAGCTGATCAACATGCTGTTCGGCAATACCTCGCTCCACGAGGACGTGACGCTGCACGATTTCGAGCTGCCACCGGCCATGGCCGCCGCCTTCGCCGGGCCGAACCACGGCGAGGCCGGCATGCGCGCGCGGCTGGGCATCGGGGCGGGCAGGGCGCTCACCTGCTCCGCCATCAAGCCGCAGGGCGCGCCGATTGAATTGCTGGCCCAGCTCGCCGGCCGCTTCGCCCAGGGCGGGATCGACTGGATCAAGGACGATCACGGCATGGCGGACCAGGCCTATGGCCGCTTCGCCCACCGCATGGCCGCCTGCGCCGCCGCCGTGCGCGTGGCCACCCGGGCCACCGGCCACACCACACGCTACGCGCCGAGCCTGTCGGGCACGCTGGAGACGATGCGCACCCAGATCCGCCAGGCGCGCGAGGCCGGTCTCGATTCCGTGGTGATCGCGCCAATGGTCTGCGGCCTCTCCACCTTCCACACCCTGGTGCGCGAGACGCCGGATTTCACCTTCCTCGCCCATCCCAGCATGGGCGGCGCGGCCCGCATCGCGCCCCCGGCCCTGATCGGCAAGCTGTTCCGCCTGCTGGGTGCCGATGCCGTGGTGTTCCCCAGCCATGGCGGGCGCTTCGGCTACTCGCAGCAGACCTGCAGCGATCTCGCTACCAACGCCCGGCAGGAGTGGCACCGTCTGCCCGGCGCCGTCCCCGTGCCCGCCGGCGGCATGACGCTGGCGCGGGTGGGCGAAATCCTTGACTTCTACGGTCCGCGCACGATGGTTCTGATCGGCGGCAGCCTGCTGGAAGCGCGCGAGCGCCTGGCCGAGGAAACCGCCGCCTTCACCCGCGCCGTCGCCGCCCACCCCACCGGAGCCTGAGCATGGACAGCGAGAACACCGGTACCGTCCGCCCCTTCCAGGCCTGGCGCTGGAACGAGGTGCCGTTGCACCCCTACAAGGAAGAGGGCGCCGCGCCGTTCAAGGCGATCACACGCCAGACCCTGTTCAACGACCCCGGCTTCGGCTGCGAGCTGCGCTATTTCGAAATGGATGCCGGCGGCCATTCCAGCATGGAGCGGCACGAGCACATGCACGCCGTGCTGATCCTGCGCGGCGAGGGCCACTGCCTGCTGGGCGATACCGTGCACGTGGTGAAGCAGAACGACCTCGTCACCATCCCGCCCTGGGTCTGGCACCAGTTCCGCGCCACCGCCGGGGCGCCGATGGGCTTCCTGTGCATGGTGAACCAGCTGCGCGACAAGCCCCAGCTGCCCAACGAGGCCGAAATGGCGGAGCTGCGCCGCACCCCGGCCGTGGCCGCCTTCCTGGACAACAAGCTGCCGTAGCAGGGGCCCGCCGGCAACCAACCGGCCGGGCGCGCGTTGCCACCCCGCACGCCGCGCCTCCGCCCTGAAAGAGTCCTCACGCAGTCGTCATTCGTCTGTGCGATTTCGGCCATTTGCTGGCCATGATCTTGGGGCCATCTGCGCGCCGTGGAAGCTAGCGACACCTTCCAGGAGCCGCCCCGATGACCGAATCCGACTACAGCCGCAAACTCGACGAACTCGACCGCCTGCTGAATGATCCCGACGTTCGGCTGGAACCCGGCCGCGTCTGGGCGCTGCTGGCCGAGGTGAGCCAGGCGGAAACGGCCCGGCAACCCGCCGAGCGGCCGTAACTACCCACCACGCCGTGCGGCGATCAGGAACTCCCGGTTCCCCTCCGGCCCCGTGATCGGGCTCTCGGTGATCCCCAGCACCTCCCAGCCCGGCAGCCCGGCCCACCATTCCCGGATCTCCGCGCACACCCGCTCATGCACCGCGGGATCGCGCACCACGCCCTTGCTCCCCACCTCGCCCGGCCCGGCCTCGAATTGCGGCTTGATCAGCGCCACTGCCCACGCGCCCGGCACACACAACGCCAGCGGCGCCGGCAGCACGGTCCGCAGCCCGATGAAGCTGGCATCGCACACCACCACCTGCGCCGGCTCCCCGATCGCCTCCGCCGTCAAATGCCGCGCATTGGTGCGCTCATGCACCACCACCCGGGCATCGCTGCGAATCTTCCACGCCAGCTGCCCGTGCCCCACATCCACCGCATGCACCCGCACCGCACCATGCGTCAGCAGCACATCGGTGAACCCGCCCGTGGAGGCGCCAATGTCCAGGCACACACACCCCTCCGGCGACAGCCCGAACGCCTCCAGCGCCTTGGCCAGCTTCATCCCGCCGCGCGACACCCAGGGATGCTCCTGCCCCTTCACCTCCAGCGCCACGCCGTCCGCCACCGGCTGACCGGCCTTGTCGATGCGAACCGTGCCGGAAAACACCTTCCCCGCCAGAATCAACGCCTGCGCCTTGGCGCGCGACTCCACCAACCCGCGCTCCACCAACGCCACATCCGCGCGCTGCTTCATGGGACGAAGGGAAGCAAGGCCAGGGGCTTTGCCCCTGGACCCCACCAGGGACCTGAGGTCCCTGGACCCACGTTAGTTCCGCCTTCGGCGGGCGGGGCCGTCTCGGCGCGCGACACAGACCGGGTCGGCCCCTCCCGCCGAAGGCGGAAAAGGTCGAGGGGTCTGGGGCCTAAGGCCCCAGCGGGTCCAGGGCAGAGCCCTGGCCTTGCTTCCGTCATCCCAAGGCCGCCCGGACGGTGGCGATGATGTCGCGGGCGGTGAGGCCGGCTTCGGCGAGTTGTTTGGCGGGGGTTTCGTGGTCGATGAAGCTGTCGGGCAGGGTCATCGGCCGGATCTTGAGGCGCCCGTCCAGTAACCCTTTCCAGGCCAGGTGGTGCAGGACCAGGGCGGAGAAGCCGCCGGTGCTGCCTTCCTCGATTGTCACCAGCAGCTCGTGCTCGCGCGCCAGGCGTTCCAGCAGGGCGCCATCCAGAGGCTTGGCGAAGCGGGCATCGGCGACGGTGCAGGAGATGCCGTCGGCGTCGAGCGACTCGGCCGCCTTCAGGGCATCGGCGAGGCGCGTGCCGAGGGAGAGCAGGGCCACGCGTGTGCCTTCGCGCAGGATGCGGCCTTGGCCCAGGGGCAGGGCGGTGCCGCGCTTGGGCACTTCCACCAGCCCGGTGGAATCGCCGCGCGGGAAGCGTACGGCGCTGGGCCGGTCGTCGATGCCGGCGAGGGTGGCCACGGCGTGGGCCAGTTCGGCTTCGTCGGAGGGCGCCATCAGCACGATCCCCGGCAGGCAGCCGAGGTAGGCGAGGTCGAAGCTGCCGGCGTGGGTGGCGCCGTCGGCACCCACGAGCCCCGCCCGGTCCAGCGCCATGCGCACGGGCAGGGACTGGATGGCCACGTCGTGCACCACCTGGTCGTAGGCGCGCTGCATGAAGGTGGAATAGATCGCCACGAATGGCTTGAGCCCCTCGGTGGCCATGCCGGCGGCGAAGGTCATGGCGTGCTGCTCGGCGATGCCCACGTCGAAGCTGCGGGTGGGATGCGCCTTGGCGAAGCGGTCCAGCCCGGTGCCGGAGGGCATGGCGGCGGTAACGGCCACGATGGTGGGGTCCGCATCCGCCTCGGCCACCAGCGCATCGGCGAAGATGCGGGTGTAGGTGGGCGGGCCCGGCGGCGGCTTGGCCTGTTCGCCGGTGAGCACGTTGAACTTGGAGACGGCATGCAGCTTGTCGGCACTGGCTTCGGCGGGGGCGTAGCCTCGGCCCTTGTTGGTGATGACGTGCAGCAGGATCGGCCCGTATTCCTCCGCCTCGCGCACGTTGCGCAGCACCGGCAGCAGGTGGTCCAGATTGTGCCCGTCGATCGGGCCCACGTAGTAGAAGCCCAGCTCCTCGAACAGCGTGCCGCCGGTGAGGATGCCGCGGGCGTATTCCTCGGCGCGGCGCGCGGTGCGTTCCAGCGTTTTCGGGAAACGCCGCGCCATCTTCGCCGCCAGTTCGCGCAGCGACAGGAAGGATTGCGAGGACAGCAGCCGCGAGAGATAGGCGCTCATCGCCCCCACGGGCGGGGCGATCGACATGTCGTTGTCGTTCAGCACCACCACCAGGCGGGAGCGCAGGTGGCCGGCATTGTTCATCGCCTCATAGGCCATGCCGGCGCTCATCGCCCCGTCGCCGATCACGGCGACCACGTGGCGGTCATCCTTCGGCAGGCCGGGAATGGCGTTCTTGAGGTCGCGCGCCACCGCCATGCCGAGCCCGGCGGAGATGGAGGTGGAGGAATGCGCCGCCCCGAACGGGTCGAATTCGCTTTCGCTGCGCTTGGTGAAGCCCGAGAGCCCGCCGCCCTGGCGCAGCGTGCGGATACGGTCGCGCCGTCCGGTCAGGATCTTGTGCGGATAGCACTGGTGGCCCACGTCCCAGATCAGCCGGTCATCCGGCGTGTCGAAGATCGCGTGCAGCGCCACGGTCAGCTCGACCACGCCCAGCGAGGCGCCGAGATGCCCGCCGGTGGTGGAAACCGCGTCGATCGTCTCCGCCCGCAGCTCATCGGCCAGCTGGCGCAGCTGTTCCGCGGAGAAGTTGCGCAGGTCGGCCGGCACCCGCACGCGGTCCAGCAGCGGGGTGTCCGGCCGTGTTGCGGTGCTGGAGGGAACCACCGGTGCGTTCATGCCCATCCTCCTGGCAACATTGGGTCACCATTCGGAAACGCTAGCCCAGCCCGCCGGCACTGGCCAGCATCCACGGGCGCGCATTTCCTTGTAGGCGTTGATGGCAGCTTATGCCGGGGATATGATTGCGTTCGGCACCATCTGTCGCGGCCTGCGCCGGACAGGGAGAGACACCACCATGTCCTGCACCTTCGAAACGCTCGGCAATGCCTCCATCCAGGTGTGCGAGAACGGGCGGCCGATCCTGGTCACCGATCCCTGGCTTGTCGGCACCTGCTATTTCGGCAGCTGGGCGCTGGATCACCCGATGGACCAGCGCCAGATCGGCAACGCCACCACCAGCGAATACCTGTGGATCTCGCACGGCCACCCGGACCACCTGCACCACGAATCGCTGGACCTGATGAAGCCGGGCCAGAAGGTGCTGGTGCCAGACCACTACCACGACGAGATCGCCGTCTCCCTGCGCGAACGTGGCTTCGAGGTGACGGTGCTGCCATACCGCAAATGGGTCCGCCTCTCGCCGGAGGTGGAGGTGTGCTGCATCGACAACATCAACCAGGATGGCGTGATCATCATCCGCGCCGGCGATGCGCTGCTGATCAACATCAACGACAGCCCTATCGACGGCGAGGTGGGCTTCCTGCGCGGGCTGGTGAAGCGCCACCCGAACGACAAGACCTACCTGTTCGCGCTCTGCGCCTTCGATGCGGACATGTTCAACTTCGTCGACCCCGAGGGCCGCTCCATCGTCGGCCCGCCGGAGGAGCGCAAGCCCGGCGTCATCTGGAACGTGGCGCGCAAGGCGGCGATGCTGGGGGTGAAGAACTTCTGCTGCTCCTCCTCCCAGCACATCTATGTGCGCGCCGATTCGATCTGGGCCAACCCGTACCGCATCACCTGGCCCGACATCCAGAAATACTGGTCCCGCCCGGAGATCCGCCTGCTGGAAGCCTTCGTCACGGTCGATCTTGCCACCGGGGAGGTCACCCGCAACCACGCCAGCCAGACGTCGGACGAAAGCCAGATCACCGATCGCTGCGGCGACGACGACTGGAGCGAGACGCTCTCGGATGAGGAGTGGGGCCGCGTGGAGGCCTTCTTCCGCCGCTTCGAGATGATGTGGGAGTACATGGATTTCGTCGCTGTCACCGTCGGCGGCGAAACGCGGCGCTTCGCCAAGCCCGGCGGCCTGCCGGCCACCCCGGCCGGGCTCAACCTGTTCGTGCCGCGGCATTCCCTGCTGGAGACATTGCAGTGGGGCTATATCGACGACCTGCTGATCGGCAACTTCATGAAGGTGAACCTGACCAACGCCGCGCTGTATCCGCGCTTCACGCCGATCGTGGCGAAGTTCGGCGGCAACGCGAAGGTGTTCAACCGGGCCCAGTACCGCAGCTTCGTGTGGCGCTACTACAAGCGCAACCCGATCGGTACCTTCCAGTATCTCTGGGCGGTGGAATGGGACCATGTCTTCCTGCCCTGGCTGCGCAACACGGCAGAGGCGATCGGCATCAAGCCGATCCTGAAGCGCATCTACCGCAGCATCCTCGGCGATCCCGTCCGCTCCTGAGTCCGTGCGGCACTCTCCCAACCGTGCCTCGACACCGGCGGGGCGGCGAGGGTAAAAGGCCGGCATGGTCGATCCAGAGCCGCCGCAGCGTGACGCCGAGCTCGTGTGGGCGAACGCAGGGGCGGCCTCCCCTGTCGTCAGCGTGGTCATCCCCTGCTTCAACAGCCAGGCGCTGATTGCCGGCACCATCGCCTCCGTGGCCACGCAGACGCTTCGAGACATCGAGATCATCGTCATCGACGACTGCAGCACCGACGAGACGGTGGAGGTGGCCCGCCTTGCCCTGGAGCAATCGGGTCTGACCGGCTGCCTGGTGCGCTGCATCGCCAATGGCGGCCCGGCGCGCGCGCGCAACGAGGGCGTGCGCCGTTCGCGCGGGGAATTCGTCGCCTTCCTGGATTCCGACGACACCTGGCTGCCGGAAAAGCTGGAGCGCCAAGTGGCGCTGATGCGCGCCGACCCGCACGTGACGCTGTGCGGCTGCCAGGCGCTGTGGGTGGACGAGGAGAGCCGGCGCGAGTGGTTCCAGTTCCACAACCTGCCCAGCTTCAACCCCGATGGCTGGCGCCTGCTGCTCTGGAGCACCTACATCGCCACACCCTGCGTGATGGCCCGGCGCGACGACCTCGGCATCGCCCCGTTCGACGCCAAGCTGCGCGTGGCGGAGGACCGCGACCTGTGGTTCAAGCTGGCCACCAACGGCACCGTTGCCCTGGTGCAGGAACCGCTGGTGCGCATCCGCGTCTCGCGCGGCAGCTACATGGCCAAGCACGTGGAACTGATCCGCAACCACACTGTGCCGATGATGCGCCGGAACATGGCGCTGTTCGCCGACAAGCTCACCCTGCGCCAGCACATGCTGGCCCTGGGGCGGCTGCATGCGGAACTCGGCCGCTCCATGGCAGATGGGCCCGGGCCTTGGCTGCAAGGCGCACTGCATCTGGTCTGGGCCGCCATCCTGGGTGACCGCCGCATGGACAACCTCACCAAGGTTCTCGCCACGGCCCCCTGGCTGCGCAGCGTGATCGACATCCTGCGCCTGCGCCGCCGCCGCATGGCGCGCACCGGCACCGCACCCTGAGCGCCCGCATGGCCAGCAACCCCGGCGACGCGGCCCCTCCGGACCGCCCCGTGCCTCTGCCGGTCCGGCTGAACGATATCAGCCGCCCGCTGCTGCATGTCGTGGTGGACACGGAGGAGGAGTTCGACTGGTCGGCGCCGTTCGCGCGCTCCAACACCGCTGTCTCCGGCATCAGCGGGCTGCATCTCGGCCACACGCTGTTCCGCCGCCATGGCATCGTGCCGGCCTACCTGCTGGACTACCCCGTGGCGAGCGACCGCCGCGCCGTGGAGGCGCTCGGCCCCTGGCTGGAGGAGGGCAGCTGCCTCGTCGGCGCCCAGCTCCACACCTGGGTCACCCCGCCGTTCGAGGAGGTGGTGTGCCCGTTCAACAGCTACGCCAGCAACCTGCCGGCGGAGCTGGAACGCCGCAAGCTGCAGGCGCTGACGGAGGTGATCACCGAACGCTTCGGCGTGCACCCGCGCATCTACAAGGCCGGCCGCTTCGGGCTGGATGTGCGGCGCGAACCGGCGCTGCGCGAACTGGGCTACCTCGTCGACACCTCCGTGATGCCGTACCGCAGCTATACCGGGCTCGGCGGCGGGCCGGATTTCTTCGGCTTCCCCGACCAGCCCTTCTGGCTCAACCCGGACCGCGGCTTCCTCTATCTGCCCAGCACCCATTCGGTGTTCGGCCCGCTGCGCCCGGTCTTCGGCGGGCGCGGCGCCACGCTGATCTACCGCGGCATGGGCCTGCGCCTGCGCCTGCCCGGCCTGCTGGCGCGCACGGGCCTGCTGGAACGCATCAGCCTCACGCCAGAGGGGGTGTCGCTGGAAGACATGTGCCGCCTCACTGCCCGGCTGCACGCCGCCGGCCACCGCGTGTTCGCGCTGTCGCTGCACTCCTCCTCCTTCGTGCCCGGCGGCTCGCCCTACACCCGCTCGGAGGCGGATCTGCGCCAGATTCTGGACCGCATCGAGCGCTTCCTGGATTTCTTCTTCGACAAGCTCGGCGGTGTGGCCACCACCGCGATCGACCTGCTGCACCGCTTCCACCCCGCCGCACCCGCCCCGCCGCACCGGGCTTGAGGGCGGGCCGCCCCCGCCGCACACTCCGCCACCCCACGGCGGAGTCGGCACATGAAGATCACTGGGATTGAGGCCTTCCAGGTGCAATGGGCACCGGGCGACACGCCCGCCCAGCGCAGCGCCTTCGTGCGCATCCACGCCGATGATGGCCGCATCGGCCTGGGCGAGGCATCGCCCATGCAGGGCGGCCTGGCCTCCCTTGGCATCATCAACGCCAACATCGCCCCGGCCCTGATCGGCGCCGACCCGCTGGACCACGCCGTGATCCAGGACCAGCTGATGCACAAGCTGGTCAAGCTCGGCCCCGAAGGGGCGCTGACCGGCGCGCTGGCCGCCATCGACATCGCGCTGTGGGACCTCAAGGGCCAGCTGCTCGGCCAGCCGATCTGGAAACTGCTCGGCGGCGCTTGGCGCACCGCGCTGCCGTTCTATTCCTCCATCGGCGGCAACGGCCGCGAACGCAGCCTGGAGGACGTGCTGCGCATCGTGGAGAAGCGCCTGGAAGACAAGCCCGCCGCGATCAAGATCCGTTTCGACAACGACCGCGTGGACCTGGATGGCGACATCCCCGATCACCTCGCCAAGGCCCGCGCCGTGCGCAAGCTGGTGGGGCCCGACTTCCCCTTGGCCTTCGATTCCAACAACGGATATTCGTATTCCGGCGCCATGCGCGTCGGCCGCGCACTGGAGGAGCTGGGCTTCTGGTGGTTCGAGGAGCCGATCCAGCACTACAACCGCCGCATGCTGGGCGAGCTGGCGCAGCGCCTGTCGATCACCGTCTCCACCGGCGAGCAGGACTACACGCCGTCGGCCATCGCGGAGCTGATCGATTGCGGCGTGCGCATGGTGCAGCCGGATATCGTGAAGATGGGCGGTATCACCGGCCTGTTGCGCTGTGCGGCCCTCTGCCAGGCGCACGGGGTGGAACTGGTGCCGCACCAGACCCAGCCCACCATCGGCCACATGGCCAACCTGCACATCGCCGCCACCCAGCTGCACGCCACCAAGCCGGTGGAGCTGAACGACCCCTCGCCGCGCATGCACGCCCCGTTCCGCAACCCGCCGAAGCCCGATGCCCAGGGCCTGTTCCACCTGCCCACGGCGCCCGGCCTGGGGCTGGAGATCGACGAGGCCGCACTCGCCCGGCTGCGCGTGCCTGCCTGATGCTGCACATGACCAAGTTGTGTGTCGGCATCAGCGATGTTGCCGACCTGCGCCGCCACCAGCAGGCCCGTCTGGCGCGCGGGGAACAGCTGCGCCACCTCACCCGCAGCTTCCCCCGCCGCGCGCAGGAAATCCTTGATGGCGGCTCGCTCTACTGGGTCATCGCCGGCGCCACCGTGGTGCGCCAACGCGTGATCGACATCCAGGAAGCCGCCTACGACGACGGCTCCAAATGCGCCGCCCTGTTCTTCGATGCCGAGCTGGTGCCGGTGGCGGCCCGCGCAACCAAGCCATTCCAGGGCTGGCGCTACCTCGACCCCGCCGCCGCCCCTGTGGACCTCGGCGCCACCGCCGCCGCCGAAGGCAGCGAGGCGCTGCCGGCTCAGCTACGGCGCGAGTTGGAATCGCTCGGGCTTCTCTGAGCTGAACCTGTGGCCTTTCGGCCACGGGTCCCATCGTTTCACACACAACGCCCAGCGGCCCGCAGCGCGGCCTTGCACCGCGTTTGCGGTTCCTTTACATGCCTTTTTAGTAAGATACAGCCCACAGTTCGCGCACTACCTGATCATAAGATCCGGTACGGCGCGGTTGGGCCCGGAGCACCACCCATGTTCTCCCGCCGCAGCCTTTTCGTCGCCCTGGGCCTCGCCCTGCCGCTCGTCGCAGCCAGCGCAGCCGAGGCCGCCACCCCGCGCCGCCGCCGCGCCGGCAAGACCACCGCCGCCGCCAAGCCGCGCCGCCAGCGCCGCGCCGAGGCCGAAACCACCCAGCCCGCCAAGAGCT
Source organism: Asaia bogorensis (assembly GCA_945888575.1). Taxonomy (GTDB): domain Bacteria; phylum Pseudomonadota; class Alphaproteobacteria; order Acetobacterales; family Acetobacteraceae; genus CAMDGX01. The sequence continues at coordinate 10,486 of CAMDAM010000062.1, forward strand.
GACCCCCGCCGGTTGGCCGCGGCGCGCAGCACAGCCTGCCGCGGCCGACCACCCTCACCTCCCCATCGGAGGGGCGGATGGCGCGGATGCGCGCGATGTTCGGCTTGGCGATGGCTCTGGCCCTTCTGGCCGGGCCCAGCCACGCCCAGAAATCCGCCGACACGCTGCGCATCGCCTGGCGCGATGCCGTCACCAATCTTGATCCCTACTACAACCAGCAGCGCACCGGGCTGATCCTGGCGCACCACCTGTTCGACGGGCTGGTGCACCGCGACCCCGAGACCTTCACCCTGCGCCCGCTGCTCGCCACCACTTGGCGCTACATCGACGACACCACGCTGGAATTCGAGCTGCGCCGCGGCGTCACCTTCCACGACGGCAGCCCCTTCAGCGCCGACGACGTGGTCTACACCGTCGCCACCATCCTCGCCGACCCCGACATCTCCGTGCCCAGCAACTTCGCCTGGCTGGAAGGGGCGGAGAAGGTGGACAGCCATCGCGTGCGCCTCAAGCTCAAGCGCGTCTTCCCCGCCGCCATCGAATACGTTGCCATGGTGCTGCCGATCTGGCCGCAGGCGGCGCGCGAGGCGATGGGGGCGCAGGCCTTCGCCGAGGCCCCGGTGGGCGCCGGCCCCTATCGCCTCGCCGGCCGCGAAGACGATCGCCGCCTGCTGCTGGAACGCTTCGAGGGCTACTACGCCGACAGCCCCAAGGGTCGACCTGCCATCGCCAAGCTGCAGATCGACCAGGTGCCGGATGCCGCCAGCGAGCTGGAGGCCCTGCTTTCCGGCCAGGCGGACTGGATCTGGAACTTCCTCGCCGAGGCCAACGACACCGTCGCCCGCACCCCGGGCCTCGCCGCGCTGCGCGCCGAGAGCATGCGCATCGGCTATCTCTCGCTCGATGCCGCCGGCCGCACCGGCGCCGCCAATCCGCTGACGCAACAGAAGGTGCGCCAGGCGATCTTCCACGCCATCGACCGGCAGGCCTTCGTCCGCCAGGTGGTGCAGGGCGGCTCGCGCGTGCCGGAGGCGCCGTGCTTCCCCACCCAGTTCGGCTGCGAAGCCGCCGCCGCGGTGCGCTACGACTACAACCCCGCCCGCGCCAAGCAGTTGCTGGCCGAGGCCGGCTACGCGGACGGGTTCGACACCGAGCTGGTGACCTATGCGCTGCCGCAATGGTCGGCGGCGATCCAGACCTACCTTGCCGCCATCGGCATCCGCGCTCGCATCACCCAGCGACCGGTCGCTGCGGTGGTGCGCCAGACGCTGGACGGCGACGTGCCGATCGGCCAGGCCGCCTGGGGCAGCTTCTCGATCAACGACGTCTCGGCGATCCTGCCCTTCCTGTTCACCGGCGGCGGCAACGACTACAGCCGCGACCCCGCCCTGGCCACGCTGATCACCCAGGGCGGCGCCAGCACCAACCCGAACGAGCGCCGCAAATACTACAGCCAGGCGATCCGGCTGATCAGCGAGCAGGCCTACCTGGTGCCGCTGAACACCTATGTCACCACCTACGGCCTCAGCCGCACCCTGGCCTTCCGCCCGTACCCCGACGAGTTGCCGCGTTTCTATCTGGCCTTCTGGCGCTGACCGGCATTTCGCGCTGTGATGCTCCCTGCATTCCAGGAAGGAGCGCGCGATGAGCACGGTGATGGGCTGGGACGAATGGATGCGCCACGACGCAACCTCCCTCGCAGATCTCGTCCGCCAGGGGCAGGTGACCCCGGCTGAACTCGCCGCGCAGGTTGCCGAAGGGATCGCGAAAGTCGATCCCGCCATCAACGCCGTGGTGGAGGTGTTCGCCGATGTGGTGGCTGATCCGCTGAAGGACGGCATGGATCCCGCTGGCCCCTTCGCCGGCGTGCCCTACCTGATGAAGGATCTCGGCCCCACCCTGGCCGGCCGCAAGCAGGAGATGGGCGCGCTGCTGATGACGGGCCACGTGGCGCAGGAGGATGCCTTCCTCACCACCAAAATCCGCCAGGCCGGGCTCAACATCATGGGCCGCACCACCACGCCGGAATTCGGCACCTGTGGCTCGGTGGAGAACGAGCGTGTGTACGTCTCGAAGAACCCGTGGGACCAGGCCTACACCACCGGCGGCTCCTCGGCCGGCACCGGGGCGGCGGTGGCCGCCGGCGTGCTGCCGATCAGCCATGCCAGCGATGGCGGCGGCTCCATCCGCATCCCCGCGGGGATCAACGGCAACATTGGCCTCAAGCCCTCGCGCGGCGTGTTCTCCTCGGCGCCGAACGGCTCGGACCTGATGGCGCTGGTCTCCACCCAGGGCTGCCATTCCCGCACCATCCGCGACACGGCGCTGTTCCACGATGCCTGCCGCGGCGGCGCGCCCGGGGAGTTCATGCCGTTCTGGTCGCCGCCCGAGCCCTATGCCGCGCTGGTGCAGCGCGACCCCCGCCCGCTGCGCATCGCGCTGTCGCACGAGTGGGGCGACTACAAGGCCACGCCGCATATCGCGGCGGAGCTGGAAAGGGCCGGCAAGTTCCTCGAAACCCTCGGCCACGATGTGGCGTGGGAAACGCCGGAGGTGGATTTCCGGGCCGGCTACGCCGCGCAGACCACCTGCTACATCACCAACATCGCCCAGAACGTCGCCCGGCTGTCGCGCCTGCGCGGCCATGCCAGCCCGCCGCGCGAGCTGATCGAGCCGATGAACTGGCGCATCTGGGAATACGGCCGCGACCTGTCCTACGGCGTGCGGGCCGACATGCAGGCGGCGTTCAACAGCACCAGCCGCGCCTTCGGCCAGTTCCTTACTGAGTGGGACGTGATCCTGACGCCGATCTCCACCGCAACGACGCATCGTCGCGGGACGATGGACTACCTGACCCTGAACGATACCGACACGCCGCTGGCCTGGTTCGAGAAGCTGTGGGGCATGTACGCCTATACCCCGCTGGCCAACCTCACCGGCATGCCGGGCCTGTCGCTGCCGATGGCGGCGCACGAGAACGGCCTGCCCCTGGGCATCCAGGCGCTGGCGGCGCAGGGCAATGACGGGCCGCTGCTGCAGCTGGGCGCGCAGGTGGAACGGGCGCTGGGCGGCAAGTGGAATGGCGGGCGCGTGCCGGGCGTGCACGTCACCCGATAACTATTCTTCCGGTTCCGTCGTGAAGGTCAGCGGGTGCCCGGCCTTGCGGCCGGCATCCGTGGCGCGGGTGGCCTTGGTTTCCGCCACGTCCCGGGTGAACACCGCGACCACGCAGGCGCCGCGCTGGTGGGCGGTCATCATCACGCGGCTGGCGCTGCCTTCGTTCATGCCGAACTCGCCCTTCAGCACCCGCACCACGAACTCGCGCGGGGTGTAGTCGTCGTTCAGCAGGATCACCTTGTGCAGCTTCGGCCGCTCGGTCTTCGGCAAAACCGTGGTGGTGGGGGCATTAGTGGTTTCTGGCATCGCGGCGGAGGCTCCGGCAGCGCAGTGGCCGCCGGTATATCGGTCTGCCGCGGCCCATCGCAACACGCGGCTGCCATCTTCGTTGCAGCGGGGATCCTGGCGGCCTGCCTTGCCACAGGGGCACGGGCTCGGGCGCAGGACATCGCGCTGGGGCTGGCCTACACGCCGCGGGCGGAGGGTTACATGCCAGCGAACGAGCGGCGCAGCAGAAGCCCCTGCACGGTGCCCATCAGGGCGAGCTGGGCGGCGCAGGCCAGGAAGGGGATCTCCCAGCCCCAGTGCGGCACGGCGGCGGCGAACAGGGTGGGGCCGATCACGTAGCCCATGAAGCACAGCATGGTGGAGCCGGCGGTGGCGTCGGCCACGCCGCCGGGGGCGGCGAGGCGGGCGACTTCGGCGAGATAGATGCCGTTCCAGGAGGCGCCGAAGAAGCCGGCGATGGCGGCCAGGGTGGCAACCCACCAGAGCGGGGCGTCGGCGGGCATCAGGGCATAGGCGGCAGCGGCGGCGGCGGCGAGGAAGGCCTGCACAACGAGGTTTGCCGCGGCATGGCCGGTGCGGTCGGCGACCCAGCCGAGCAGGATGCGCGCCACCGTTCCAGCCGCCTGCAGGCAGGCGAAGGCGAAGCCGGCGGCGGCGAGGGAGAGGCCGCGCTGGGTGAGGAAGGTGACGGAGAAGCTGAACAGCGCCCCCTGCAGCACGGCGAAGGAGAAAGCCAATGCCGTGAGCGGCAGCAGGGCGGGGGAGCGGGCCAGGGCGCGAAACGGGGTGGCGAGGTTGCGGCGGCTGAACAGCACCCGGGGATGGATGGAGGCGGTGCGGTCTCGGTCAGCATCGAGCGTGCGGCGGAGCGGGTTGGTGGCGAGCACACAGAGCAGGCCGGCGGTGATGGCGACGGTGAGGGCGGGCACGCCACCATAGAGCGTGGCGATGGGGGCGATGATCAGGCCGGCCAGGGCGCCGCCGGCGGGGGCGCCGGCCTGCTTGATGGAGAAGATGAGCGAGCGGTGGGCGGGCGGGGCGGTGGCCTGCAGCATGCGGCTGCCGGCGGGGGGCGTGGGGCCATAGCCGGTGCCCATCAGCAGCGCGCCGGCGAGCAAGGCGGGCCAGGTGCCGATGGCGGCGACGGCCAGGCCGAGGACGGCGATGGCGGTGCCGAACTGAAGGCTGGCGACGGGGCCGAGGCGGGCGAGGATGGGGGCGCCGAAGGCCATGTAGGCGATGGAGGCGAAGGAGGAGAGCGAGGACAGGTTGCCGATCCGCTCCGGCGCCACGCCGGCGGAGGCGGTGAGCAGGGGGGCGAGCACCGGCAGGGACTGGCCCATGAAGGTGGAGATGGTCTGCGCCAGCATCGCGGCGCCGAGGGCTTGCAGCCAGAGCGGTAACTTCATTTGCGGCACGGTGCGGCGGCATTCGGTGCCGGTCAACCTGCGGATTGACCGGCATCAAGGCATGGCACCGAACGGCGTGCGAGGCGTTGCATCGGCAGCAACGCAGGAGGACGCCATGGCCAAGCGCATGAGGGCCGCCGTGTTCGTGGAACCCGGTCGGATCGTGCTGGACGAGAAGCCCATTCCGGAGCCGGGTCCGCTGGATGCGCTGATGCGGATCACGACCACGACGATCTGCGGCACGGATGTTCACATCTTGAAGGGCGAGTACCCGGTGGCGAGGGGGCTGACCATCGGGCACGAGCCTGTGGGAGTGATCGAAAAGCTGGGCTCGGCGGTGCAGGGGTATCGCGAGGGGCAGCGGGTGATCGCCGGCGCCATCACGCCGAGTGGGCATTCGGCGGCGTGTCTGTGCGGGTGCCTCTCCCAGGATGGGGCGGGGACGAAGCATGGGTTCCGCGCGATGGGCGGGTGGCGGTTCGGCAATACGATCGATGGGTGCCAGGCGGAGTATCTGCTGGTGCCGGATGCGATGGTGAACCTGGCGCCGGTGCCGGATGAGTTGACCGATGAGCAGGTGCTGATGTGCCCGGACATCATGTCCACCGGGTTTTCCGGGGCGGAGCGTGGGGGGATCCGGATTGGCGATTGCGTGGCGGTGTTCGCGCAGGGGCCGATCGGGTTGTGCGCGACGGCGGGGGCCAAGCTGATGGGGGCGACGACGATCATTGGCGTGGACGGGATCGGCAAGCGGTTGACCATGGCGCGGGCGGTGGGGGCGGATGTGACGATCGACTTCCATGAGGTGGACCCGGTGGAGGAGATCATGCGGATCACCGATGGGCGCGGGGTGGACGTGGCGATCGAGGCGTTGGGGACGCAGCAGACCTTCGAGAGTGCGTTGCGGGTGCTGCGGCCGGGGGGGACGCTTTCGAGTTTGGGGGTGTATTCGACCGATCTGCGGATTCCGCTGGGGGCGTTCGCGGCGGGGCTGGGGGACCATACGATCGTGACGACGCTGTGCCCTGGCGGGAAGGAGCGGATGCGGCGGTTGATGGAGGTGATCCGCAGCGGGCGGGTGGATCTGACGCCGATGGTGACGCATCGGTTCAAGCTGGATGACATCGAGGCGGCGTATGAGCTGTTCAGCCATCAGCGGGATGGGGTGCTGAAGGTGGCGATTACGCCTTAGGATGGAAATTTCCGATATCGTAACAATTGGGCCGCGGCTGGGGGTGCTCAGTCGCGGCCGTATTTTTTGAGGAAGTAGCGGGCGGCGGCGATCTCGTATGGGCGGAGGTTCAGCGCGGGGTCTGTGAGTTTCAGGCGGCGGGGTTTGGGCGGCCTGGGCTTGCGGACGGGTCTGGGACGTGGGGGGAGTTTGAGCCAGGTCGGCTGGTCGATGCCGAGGGCGTGACATAGCGGGCGCAGGAGGCGGGCGGCCTGGGGGGCTGCTTGCACGAAATCCTGGGTGTTGGGCTGGTGCAGGAGATCGTGGAGGGCGCCAGCGCTGGGGCCGGATTCCGGGATGCGGCGGGTGATCCAGCCGCGGCCGCGGGGGAGGCGCGGGGGCGCATCGACCAGGGGCATGCCGGGGGCGGGGAGTGCGGGGATCTGGGGCGGGGCATTGCGGACGGTTTTCGGGCGTTGGGTGGGTTTGCGGGGGGTGGGGAGGGTGTTGGTTTGCCAGCGTTCGTAGAGGCGGGCGAGGCGGTTGGCGGTGCGTTCGAGGCGGAACCAGAGGAGGGTCCAGATGGGGCCGGGGAGGATCGGGAGGTCGCCGTGGGGGGCCATGATCCAGCGGAGCTCGGGCCCGGCCCAGATCGGGCGTGCGGGCGCGCTGACGACAGGGGCTGCGCGCGTGATGACGCGGCGCAGGCCCTGGATCAGGCCGGTGAGGAGGTGGGAGAGCTGGATCATGGTTAGATATAGAACTAACTATCGGTGACGGCGCAAGGGGTTTGTGGGGATTTTTTCTGGGTGGTGGGGATGTGCATCCCAAGAGCCCCCTCATTGATCCGCTTCGCGGTTCAATTCGCCCGGCTTTGCCGAGGGGAAAGATGTCAGTAAGTCAGGAAGCAAGAAAAAGATTCACCACAGA